>JBGAVW010000033.1:0-51042 GCA_044227925.1 Saprospiraceae bacterium
CCTGCAGATCCTATCATTGCTGCTGGAGCAGATGGATACAAATTCTTTGGATCCACCATTGGTCTTTATGGTGAACAAAATGGAAAATTAAAGTTTGGAATCTCTGTTGTAGACCTTGCACGTACCCGTGTTGATCAAATACAGGATCCTGTTTCTGACGATAATGGGTTTTTTAAATATTTTAATGCTTTCGTAGGGTATCGATATAATGTTCAGAATTATAATTTCAGCGTAGAACCTTCAGTCCTCTTAAAAAGATTAAGAAACGTACCTTTCCAAACTGACTTTAATGTTAAGATGACATTCTTAGACGATCAGTTATTTGGAGGCGTTACCTATTCCACCGGCGGATACACCCAGACCTCATTCATGTTAGGAACTCGTATCAATAAATTCAAAGTATTTTATTCATACGATATTGCACTGGAAGAGTTTCAAAAATATAATAATGGTAATCACGAATTGTCTTTATCATTTGATATTCAGACTAAATATTCTGCTAAATAGTATTAGCCAAGATTAAAAGAAATAAGTCCTTTACCGACTATTGAACCGGTGAAGGACTTTTTTATTTTAACTATCTATACATTACCTTTCTTCAACATATTTAATGACATGCTTGTCATAGGTTAATAAATAAAGTAAATACATATCAATCATTTAACTTAAAATATTTAAAACTAAGGCATTAGATATTTACTTTTATGCTGCCCCTCCAGTTAAGTAAAATTTGGAATGCTATGAAAAAAATGATTTCTTTCTCAGTAAGTATTTTATTTTGTTTGGTTTTCAGCGCACAGGCGCATGCTTCACTTGAAATTTTTTGCGCCAAAGACAAGGAAATTTCATACGATACATATCTAGCCGGCAAATATTATGATAAACCAGTAGTATGGGGAGCTCATACTCTATATGGGCCCTGGATTAAAACAAATTTAAATTGTGGATCAGGTTATGTTGAGGTTAAGTGGGAAATCGTGGACCACTATGCAAGATCGTATTATTGCACTCAGACCATTTGGGTATCTGGAGGCTATTCAAATCCTGTTTCCGTCTGGTGTCCTAAAGAAGCTACCTTATATTGTGACGAAGTGGATAATTATAAATTTCCCAAACCTGAAGTATCGGGTTATGGCTATACCATCTCAGGGCCTTGGGTATCAAAAAAAATAAATGATTGTGGGGTCGGAAGCATCTGGGTCGAATGGAAAGTTACTGATGGCTGTGGCAGAACTACTTATTGTAAGGTAGCGTATTGGGTAAAAGAAAGATATTCGAAAATATCTATTTGGTGGCCTAAGGATTTTGATGCAGACGCATGCAAAGATCAAACTGACCCCAAATACTTACCCTATCCCTACGGCTATCCGGAAATCAATACATATAATAAATGTGGCAAATACGGTATTAATTTTAAAGATGAGATTTATACTTTTCCTAATGATCCCGGTATATGCCGTAAAATAGTGCGCACCTGGACTATCATAGATTGGTGTACCTATAATCCGAATGCATATGGTTATCATCAGGAGGGAATATGGAAACATACTCAACTGATCAAAGTAATCTCTAAGTCAAAACCCGGCATTTACTGCAAAGGCGAAGTCATTGGCAATTCTGAAACTTATGCTAAAACAGCCTGGATAGATATTCCGGTTCCTACCGTGACTAACTCATGCAATGGAAATGCAGTAGTAAGTCACAATTCACCATATGCAACGAAACCTTATTCTGCAGATGCCAGCGGTAATTATCCTATAGGAGTTACGAATGTAGTATTTACAGTGACTGATGCTTGTGGTAATTATTCACAATGCACTACCAGAGTAAATGTACTGGATAAAACCGCTCCTCAGCCTTATTGTATAGCTTCGTTGGTGGCTGGTATTGGCTGGCATAGTGACGGTGTCTATACTATAATTGATCCTAAAAAGTTTGATATAGGATCTTACGACAATTGTACACCAAAAGAGAAACTTAAGTTTACTGCTGAACCATTTCGTTATAATTGTGATAGCCTGGGGACAAGAAATTTGAAAATTTGGGTTGAAGACGAAGCAGGAAATAAAAATTTCTGTAGAGTGAAGCTGATATTACAAGATAATACCGGTATGTGTCCGAAAAAAGTAAGCCCCCCCGTACCCACGAAGGATACGTTAGTTGTTGCCGGTCTGATATATAACCTGAATAATCAAACCATTGATTCTGTAACTGTGAATATTATCGACAGTTCCGCTATAATAGACCAGATGGCAAACGGTAAATTTAAATTTACAACCTTGCAAAAAGGGACGGATTATAAACTTACCCCCTTCAAATCATATAAATTCCTGGATGGCATCACTACAGATGATTATACATTATTGGTTAATTATGTACAGGGTTTGGATACTTTTACCCATAAAGCACAATACCTGGCTGCCGATATTGATGGAAATGATACTATTAATCTGGATGATGTGTTGTTACTGGGATACTATCTGGTTGCGAAGACTGAAAAAATTCCGTCTTCTCAAGCTTCGTGGCGATTTATACCTAAATCGTATAACCTCTCATCTCTCCAAATTCTAAATTATAAATTGCCATTAATTCCCAATTCATTATTATTTAGTCCTCTTGACTCCAATTGTCTGGATGCCGATTTTGTAGGGATTAAAATTGGAGATGTCAATCTTAGCTTACTGGATACAATCCATTCAGTTTCGACTTTGTCCAACAATACCTTGGAGTTGAGAGAGCGCGCTGTTATTCCGGAATTTGTCAGGGTCAAAGCCTATCCAAACCCGGCTAAGGAAAGAACATATATTGATCTTTATTCATCCCTCAATAATGCCCCTGCGCAAATAGATATCTTTGATTTGTCCGGACGAAAATTATACAGTCAGAAGTCTTTTCAATTATCAGGTGGTTTTACCCAGGTGTCTGTATCCAAAGATGAATTAAATGGTAACGGCGTTTATTTTTACAGGATTAAAATTTCCAATAATTTAATTTCTGGCAAGCTTATTTTTCAATAAGGCATTTAAAACACTATAATACAGAGTATTATAAATTATTACATATTTTAATATGTTAATATAATATTGATGATATACCAATATAGCGGTATATCAATCTAATACATATTACATATTTTTGTAATGTTTATTAGAATATAATTCAATATAATACATCTATCATTATTTTGTAATATGTTTCAGTAAACTCCCATCCCAAAATTTTTTGATCTGTATTCCGATAGGTTTGCTTCCTGTCTGTTTCTTGCTTCAAAATAAACAGTATTCAATTTAACTATTTGTGCCATTAAACACAAAAGGTTGAATATTAATTATTTATCAATTAAGAAAACTGTTTGAAATGAAACATAATTTAAAATTTGGTACTTGGGTTTCTTTATTTGGACTCTCCCTATTATTATTCAATGCCTCCAACCTGCAAAGTCAATGTGTAACTACCAGGGCTGGTAAAGTGGTGAGATCTTGCCTGTCAAATCCCGATACCATTCACATCCCGAAAATAACGGACTTTGTATGTGAAGCAGGGTTATCAGTTACAAACATTGTGGCCATACTTCCACAGGTGTCTGTGAATGGTACAACTCCATGTGATTCCACAATATACTCAAAATCCATTCGGACCTGGTCATTAACCGTAAAAAACATCGTGGGTGTTACCATCCGTACAGAGCAATACACTGATACAGTATGTTTTACTAAATCAGCTTTATTTCCAACTGAAGGTATTATGGATACAGTACCCTGCCCAAGAGATACCATTATTTATTGTCCAATCATTGGAAGTATTGATACGAGCATTTTTGCCTTAGGGGCTCCTATTTCAAACAGTAGTATTCCGTGCAATATTTTGCAGACAGGACCGATCAGGAAAGTTTGGGTATATAAATCCAATGGTTGTTACAAAATATCACGTACTTGGGATTTATTAGATTGGTGTACCAAACAGACTAAGACATGTACTCAGGTTATTGAGGTCAGAGACACATTCAAACCAGTAATTTCTACAATGGCTTTGCTCATTCCTGATGTAAGTGTATCGGGAGATCAATGCACGGCTTCATTTATTTTACCACCGATTGCTGCCGGGGATAATTGTTCATCGCAAGCCCAATTAATATACAGCGTGACGGTCGATGGAGTAACCATAAATACTAATGGAGGTTTAATATCGGGTATTCACATTGGAACACATGAAGTATTATATAAAGTAGATGATGGCTGCGGCAATATCTCCACATTCATCACTTCAGTTACCGTATATGATGGAGTCCCACCATTAGCTTTGTGTAAGGGGCCCAAAGTGGTGCAATTACCTCAGTCTGGAATGGTCACACTTCCAAAGTCTGCCTTCGATGACGGTAGTTTTGACCGATGCACACACGACATCTCAATTAAAATAAGAAGAATGAATGATCTCCCGGCTTGTCATAATGCCGGAAACCCATTCAATAGATTTGACGATAATGTAAAATTCTGTTGTGTAGATGCAGGTACTGATGTGATGGTGATAATGAGGGTATCTCAGAATATATTACCACCCGGACCAATTAGTATCGATACTTATACAAAATTGATTTATACGGATTGCATGGTTGCCGTAAAAGTAGTGGATAAATTCGGCCCTGATATTACTTGTCCTGAAGGAATCACTATTGATTGCCGGGACATTTCTAAAAAAAGAGTGAAGCATCCTTCTGATTATGGTATGGCAGTCATAAATGAAATGTGCCTGGACTCCGTCAAATTCGATAGCATCCCTTCACTCAGTGAATGTGGTATTGGATTCATAATCAGAAGAATCACTGCAAAAGACAAAGCTGGTAATAGTACTTCATGTGATCAATTGATCAAGGTAGTCAACAATTCTCCTTTCAATGCTAATGATACCAGTGATTTCATTTGGCCTAAAGACACCACTTTCTTTGTTTGTTCTGCTAATACTGCTCCATCGGTTACCGGAATGCCTGTGGTTAAAGATCCATCCTGTGCAAAAGTAATATTTAACCATTCAGACGAAGTGTACGAGTTTGCTCCAGGCGCTTGCAAAAAAATATTGCGAAAATGGAGTGTAGTAGATTGGTGTCAGGTAGATCCCGTCAATCCATCAGTAGGAAAATGGGTTCGAACTCAAAAGATAGTAGTGATGGATACTGTTAAACCAGTACTCACCGTACCAGCGGATATAGTTTCAAGTAACACTGATTCCGTATGCGGGCCCAAAGCCATAACGATTCCACTTCCTACCGCTACAGACTGTACAGCTGCCATTAATCTGGAGTGGTCATTTATAGTAGATTTCTTTAACGATGGCTTAGACTTAAAACAGGGAGTCGGAAGAGATGCTAGTCAATCCTTTCCAAATGGGATTCACTCAATTGAATTTAAAGTAAACGACAAATGCGGTAATTATTCGGTAAAAAAGATTAAAGTGACAGTTGTGGATGGTAAGAAGCCAACGCCGGTGGTAATGCATGGCTTAGCCACGGATTTATCCAGGATGAATGGTGTGGGTATGGTGAGAGTATTTGCCCGTCAATTCTTTTTATTTGGTAGTACTTTTGATAATTGTACCCCTTTTGATAAGCTCAGATTCTCATTTTCTTCCAATGTAAATGATACTGTTCGTTCGTACACGTGCGATAGTATGGGGATACGAAATGTAAGATTATTTATTACAGATGAGGCAAATAACCAGGACAATGTGTTGTCTTATATTTTAATTCAAAATAATATGAATGCGTGTACTTCTCCTGACCCAGCTCCAGGATTGCGTACGGCAGGTGTGGAAGGTAAGATTGCAAACGAAGCAGGTAAAGCCATTGAACAGGTTTCTATAAAAATCATGAATGGGTCTTCCGTTTTACCTGATGTAAATGTAGCCAATGGAAAATTTAATTCAACATCCCTTTTCCTGGGAGAATCGTACGATATCATTCCTAAAAAGGATATAAACCCGACCAATGGTGTAAGTACAGTAGATTTGATTGTAATGCAAAGGCATATACTTGGTATAAAACCATTACCTACTCCATATAAAATGATTGCAGCCGATATCGATAAAAATAAGGAAATCGACGCATTGGATTTAATCGAATTAAGAAAATTGATATTAGGTATTGACACCAAATTCAGTAATAATGAATCTTGGAGATTTGTGGATGAAAGTTTCCGGTTTAAAGATTTACAAAATGCATTAAAAGAACCTTTTAGAGAGAAATATCCAATTGTAAATATGGATAGATCGATGCAAGCCAATTTTATTGGAGTCAAAATCGGAGATGTAAATGAATCGAGCTTGCCCAATGAACTGATGGAATTGGAAAATCGGACAGCAGAGATAAATGATATAAAATTGACAGATGCCACGGTCGGTAAAGATCAAACTGTTAAAGTTCCAATTATCATTAATGCACCGGCTTCTATTCACGGATTGCAATTTAAATTAAAATTAAGTGGGCTTACTTACCAGGGCATTGAATCAGCTGAGTTTAACTCAAATGAAGTACATGGTTATTTCCGGGATAATATCCTAAAAATAAGTATCGCCTCAGGAAATGCCAGGACAGTAAACAACGCGCCTTTGTTTTACCTGGTGTTACATGCCGATCAGGAGGTTAAATTAAGTAAAGCACTTTCACTGGTAGAAGATAATGCGTTCGCCTCAGAAGTATACAACTACAAATTAACAGCATCGCAGCTTAAACTAAATTGGAACTCAACTGAATTTAAACTTTATCCCAACAGGCCGAATCCATTTGCAGATATTACTGTTGTTGATTATTACATGCCTGCCGAATCACCAGTGTCATTGAAGATAATAGATTTGCAAGGCAGGGTACTCTCTACTCAAAGAAAAACGGCTAGTAAAGGAATAAATCAATGGAGTATCACTCAGGATTTATTTAAAGCTGCGGGCATATATTATTATAGAATTGAATCGGTTTACGGAGTATACTCAAATAAAATGATTTTGGTCAAATAGGCCACCATCCGGTTTTCTCTTCAAATGAAAATTTTAAACGAAATAAAATGAAAAAAATAGTCTCAATACCAATATATGTACTTATTTTAAATGTACTATTATTTTCAAAAGCACAAGCTGATGCATTAAAATCGGAGTTTTATGCAGTACGTGAATGGAGACCATTTTATCATTCCAAACTCAGTTCAGAATTTGCCGGTATAATCTGCCATCCTCAGGTACAAATATCTTTAGATCATTCTGGAAAGGTTAAAATCAAACCAGAGATGTTACTCACTGTATCGCCTGTTAATCCGGCTAATTTTACTGTACTTATTCAAGGTACCAAGACGGACACAATAAGCTGTAATGACCTTGGCCAAAAATTGAAAGTGTATGTCTTTGAAAATGGTACCAGCAACAGTTGTTGGACATATGTCTATGTAGAAGATAAAACAGCGCCTTTTGTGATATGCAGAGATACAACAGTGTTGTGTACCGGGATGCAATCCGATCTTGATAGTATTCCGAATATCACTGTCATTGGGGATAATTGCACCCCATTGTCAGAAATACGCATTTCAAAAATGGATAGAATTGTTGTCAGAGATTGTGCGGATGATACTTTTTCTGTAGTAACCAGAATGTGGTCTGCAATAGATCCTTGGGGAAGAGCTGGGTCGTGTATTCAAACAATTAAATTACTGAGAGGTCAGAAGTCGGACATACAATTTCCAAAAGATACTACTGTCTTTTGCCCTGTCTCAACTATTTCACCCGTATTGTTAGGTCAGCCTACATTGGGAGGTAAACCACTTGATAAATTTTGTGGTTGGTTGGTCGAATATGAGGATGTAGTGTATACCAAATGTGGGGAATCAAAGAAAATTTTAAGAGTATGGAAGGTACTTGATTGTTGTGATGTAAAAGATACCCTGGTAACCCAATTTATTCTGATTAATGATACGACACCGCCCTCTGTCGTTTGTCCCTTACCATACACTGTCTCCACAGACGATGACCAATGCGCAGCCACACTGAAGCTGAAAACATTACTATCTGCTAGGGATGCATGCAACGGAAGTAATATAGATGTATGGATAAAGATAGATGATGCTACATTACATACTCCGGGAAGTATAATTGAATTGGGAGCAGGTCTGCACTTGTTGGAATATCAGGCAGCTGATCCTTGTGGCAATAAAGTAAATTGTAAAACATCCGTGGAGGTCAAAGATGATGATCCTCCAACTATTATATGTCCGGACTCCATATTCATCAGTTTGCCGTCATCTAATGTATTTATTGAACCGAAATATTTTTCGAGCATTGAGTATTATGATAACTGTGAAATTCAAAAAATAGAATTTAAGAAATCAATAGATAATTGCCTTGATGGGATAGACGACACTGTATTTAATGATACCATCCATGTCTGTTGTGATGAAATCAATGAAGTTTTTGATATTATTTTTAAAGTTACAGATACTACGAATAATATGAGTACCTGTACAGTAAAAGCATATGTAGTAGATAAGACCGCGCCCATACTAAATAGTGAACAAAACGATACTGTAAAATGTGGATTGCCTAGACCCGACTGGACCGATCCTGCATTGGGTCTGGTGGACAATTGTTTGGAAAATGTAAAAATTACTATAGACACCATACTAAATAATTTCAATCTTTGTGGTCTCGGGACCATAAAAAGAAGGATTATTGCCACCGACCCGGGTGGTAATGCCGATACGGTGTGTCAGAGCATTACTGTCAATGAAGGTGATGGAATGGATAATACTGCATTCTGTGCATTAATAAGTTGGCCTAAAGACACGACCCTTGCCAACTGTAATATCAAACAACATCCGGACAGTTTAAAATTAAGACCAGTATTCACACCTGATCCAACCCATTGTACTAAAGCTATTTTTTCCTATAGAGATACTTCAGTGGCTAATCAGATAATGGGTGGTTGTCTGAATACAACTTTGAGAATTTGGACAGCATTAGATGAATGCAGCATGACACTGATGTGCAAGGACACTCAACGCATTAACGTATTGGATACGGATGCACCTTTATTGGTTGTACCCGCAGATAAAATTATTAATTTGAAATTTCCATCCCTTTGTGATACTTTACTTACTTCCCTGGGTTCAGCAAGTGCTGCAGACTGCGATCCAAACGTAATTATAAAGAATGTAATACTGGGTACAATGGATACAGCAGGTGCATCTTTAATAAGAAGATACCCTCTGGGTATTTCTAAAGTACTGGTATATGCCCAAGATGCTTGCGGTAATATTTCAAAGGATACCGTGATGATTACAGTAAAGGATACGATAAAGCCCAAAGCAGTATGCCAGAAATTTAATAGTTATCTGAATGACCAAGGCTTTGTGCGGATAAATTCTAATCAGGTAAATAATGGCAGCTCGGATAATTGCACCCCTGCTGATCAACTTAAGTTTTCATGGACAAAAAATCTTGCGGACACAATACTCGAAGTAGATTGTAACCATTTCATTTTGAAAAGGCCTTCAGGCGATACCATTTTAGATACCGTGCCCTATTTTGGTTATGAACGTTATTTTACAATTTGGGTCACTGATGCCAGTGGTAATCAGGATACCTGTAATGGTAATAGATCCTTGGCATTCCTGGATACACTGAATATATGTGGAAAGAATCGATTGGTGTCTGGGTTTCATGGCCATGTGACTACTCTAACAGGTTATAATATACCCGATGTAACAATAACTGCATCAGGAGAGCGGAAGCTTCTTGACAAATCTGATTTAATAGGAAGATATCATATTGAATCATATAAACCTGGTAAATTCAAACTGGAGCCGTATAAAAATGACGACCCAATATCTGGAGTGAGTACAATGGACTTACTTCAAATTCAAAAGCATATTGGCGGAATTGAACGATTTAGTTCAGTGGACCAATATATTTCTGCTGATATTAATAATGACGGGGATATTTCCATCACGGACCTTATTGAACTAAGAAAATTAATATTAGGTATTCGGACTGTATTTTCAAATAATACCTCATGGCGATTTTATAATGAAACCTTGATAAAGGGTGGCCAAGATGAGTATACTTTAAAAATATTTGAAAATCCATTCATTGAAGCGGTACCTGGCCACATGATCGAACAAAACTTTAATGGGATAAAGATTGGGGATGTAAACAAGAGTCTTGTACCGGGATTAACAATTCCTGAAAACAGATCTTCATCAAAATTGGATTTGGATATTGAGAATAACTTATATAAATCAAACGAACTTGTTCAAATTAATATCAGCACAAATTTAAACCGCATTCAAGGGATTCAGGGGGAATTAAAAGTGAGTAATGCGGATATTATAAGTATATCCGAGAATTCATTTATAAATAGCTACAATTATAATTCTTCCTTAGTTCATCAGGGAATAGTCAGATTCAATTGGTTTGATTTGTCTCAGCGAAATTCAAAAACTGAGAATATAATCCAACTGGTGATCAGGCCGCGAACTGCAGGACATCTTTCTGATTTTATTAAATTGAATAATAAAGGATTATTGAATGAAGCATACTCCTCAAATAATGAAATATTGGATCTCAACCTGAACTTTACTAATCCGGTTAGCAAAAACAAAAATATTGGTCTATCGCAAACAGAGGGGGCCCATCCCAAAACAGTATTCAACGGCCTGCATCCATTTAGAAAGATCGATGTTTTTGTTTTTCCTAATCCAGTAGAGTCTGAGCTAAACATACGATTTAATGAATTGCCTGTTTCTGCCATTACCTGGAAAATTCTTGACCAGGCAGGGAAATTATTGAGGCAGGGAAAAGCAAATGCTGGCTTGCCAATATTTAAAATCCCTCTGGAAGGCTTACAAACCGGATTTTATATACTCGATATGGGTGATGGTCAGGGTGTTCCGAACAGAATTAAAATTATTAAAAAGTAAAAAATAAATGGATTGTGTATTCATATTATTAAAATATTTAATATATTCGCATTACGATTTTTTATAATATGTAATATTCTGAAAAATTATTTGGTCAAATAAATTTTAAAAACAATGAAAACTACCTCCCAATTATTTTACCGCTTTTTTACAAAGAGTCTCATCTTACTATGGGTATTGAGTATACAAGCGGGTACTGCTTCTGCTCTGGATCAATCCTTCAAGGGGTATAAATATTATACTTCTTCAGGCAATTATTTTTCATTCTTGACGGAGGGATCCTGCTATTATGACACAACTCCCCCTCAAATTCTCAAAGCTAACCAGCCTTTCCTTAATTGTTATGATGTGGAAAATGCGTTGTGGAGCAACTTTATTGAGATTTCAGATAATTGTACACCTACTTATTTATTACGGGTAAGTCAAAAGGATAGTGTAAATCAGGGTTGCTCTGGTAGTGAAATTGAAATATTACGGACCTTTACCGTTTCGGATAGAGCCGGAAACGAGTCTTCGGCTACTATAATTATTTTTGTTCAAAGAGTGAAATTGGAGGATGTAGTGTTCCCTTCACGGATTGATTGGTACTGTCCTTCCATCAAAACACTGGACCCAAAAGAGACTGGAATTCCTTCCTACAATGGTCACCCTGTGGATCACTTTTGTGGGATTACTCTTAATTATAAAGATTTTGCAACCAAAGTATGTGGAACCTCGTCATTCATCAGACGACATTGGACCATTACCGATTGTTGTACTTTATATGCATTAAATTACGATCAGGATATTTATATTCATGATACCACGAAACCAATCTTGACTTGTCCTGCCCCGCTAAATTATAGTACAAATGTTAAAGAATGTTATTCACATCAAATTATCCCCTCCATAGGCGTTAGCGATGCGTGCAATCCGGATGGACTGGATATTCTTGTGAAAGTCGATGGTGAAGGAATATACAGGGTAGGTAAAAAAGCAATTTTGAGTGTGGGAAACCATACCTATGAATACCTGGTGACGGATGCCTGTGGAAATACTTCTTCTTGTAAAGTTCCGGTCACGGTAGTGGATGGGCAACCCCCTTTATTGTCATGTCTTCCTGTAGATGTCTGTCTTGAAACTGAGACCATCGAACTATGTGCAAAAGATTTTGTCAGTGAGTATTGGGATGATTGTTCCGGGCTGTCCAATGTGACCTTAGAGGTTCGAAAATTGGATGGTTTCTGTAATTACCCTGGAGAAACTTCCTTTGGAAAATGTGTTACCATATGCTGTATTGGAAATCAGAAAGTAGTATTGGTAGAAATAAAAGCCACAGATAAAGCGGGTAACTCCGTAACCTGCGTGACTGAAGTAAATGTGACCAGTAAATTACCATTTAAAATAAAATGTACAGATACCGTTCGACTGAGCTGTGGTGACCCTATTCCTGGTACTCCGGCAGAAGTCGATTATTGTGGTGATTATTCGGTTACAATAAAAACAATCTTCGATAATAGAAATGTTGCTGGTATGGGTACATTAATCAGAAGGTATATAGTAACTACTGCAGATGGACGAAAAGATTCTTGTCAAACTGTGATCATTATAGGATTGGGCAAAAATGCTTTTGGAGCTGATGATGTTACTTGTCCTCCGGCTAATGTCGATATCAATGGCTGTATTATTCCAGACCTGAATTCTATTCCTGGAATTGGATTAAAAGATACAGCAAGACCATGCGCTCAGGTAAACATCACCTTGAAATTAGACACTTTTACAAACCTGGGCACCCCTTGCATCAGAGTGAGAAGGACATGGACTATAACAGATGCATTGCAACCTGCATTGAATGTGACATGTGTACAAAACATCAATATTAACGACACCGAAAAGCCGGTGATATCCGGTGTAAGAGATACAACTGTAAACGCAGGTGTTAATTGCACCGCGTTGATAGATCTTCCTGCTGCCATAGCAACAGATTGTGATCCAAATGTGGTAATCACGAATTCATTAAATGCTCAAGGTGCCAATATTGCACCGATTTCCTTCCCAATAGGAATGACCACCATCCGATACAGGGCCACAGATAAATGTGGAAATAAAGATTCAATTACTATAAAAATAACGGTAGTAAGTACTGGTGGCTTCAGTATATCCTGTCAACCGGATACTATTGTTAATTGCGGCGTAAATTTTGTTCCCAGAGCCGCCACCATCAATGCTTCCTGTACTCAAATTGCTTCAAATGTATTGAGATCAGACACGGTGCGGAATAAATGTGCAATTACGAAAATTAATTTTAAACGGATCATTACAGATACAGCTGGCAGAAAAGATTCATGCACATTTATGGTTACATTCAGAACGAATGATACCTTATTCTGTGATCAGATTAAATGGGCAAAAGACACCACCCTTATCAGTTGCAATAAAAGTATACATCCTGATAGTATAAATCTCAGACCAATGATCACTTTTACACCTGGAAATTGCGCCAGACTGGTTATGACCTTTAAAGATTCGGTGCTTACGCCGGGTTGCAACAGTGTTACCAGAAGGATATGGGAAGTATCAGATACTTGTGCAGTGCCGCCTGTTGTGTGCAGAGATACTCAATTAATCACAGTAACTGACAATTCCGCTCCTATTTTAAAAATCCCCAGGGATACTATGGTCTTTTTAAGAGCTGGTTTCCCAGCCGATACTTTACTTACATTTTTAGGAAACGCAACGGCGACAGATTGTGATCCCAATGTGGTGATTAAAAATGTAATCATAGGTAAAACCGACACTGTAGGGGCTTCCCTGGTAAGGAGATATCCGCTGGGTACAACTAATGTCCTTGTTATAGCTCGTGATGCATGTGGCAATATGGCCAAAGATACATTAGTCATTCAGGTAAAAGATACTGTGAAGCCATTGGCTTCTTGTAAAAAATCGAATAATTATCTGTCAGACCAGGGTATTGTCAGGGTAAAGGCAAAACAGTTTGATGGTGGCTCCAGTGACAATGCCACGCTTTCTTCTCAACTTAGATTTTCATGGACTAAGAGATTATCAGATACTGTATTAGAAGTAAACTGTAATGTAATCAAACTGGTGAGGGCAAGCGGAGATACCATATTGGATAGTGTGAAAGTATTTCCATTTGAAAGGAATTTTAATCTCTGGGTGACTGACGGCAGTGGCAATCAGGATACTTGTATTGGAAACAGATTTTTAGCTTTCTTCGATACTTTAAATGTATGTGGAAAAGCCGCCATACGGACCAATTCCGCTATTCAGGGTAGAGTAACTGCCATGAATGGTGCAAGTATACCAAATGTAATACTATCTGCTATAGGAGAAGATCAAAAGCAAAATACTACAGATAAGGAAGGAAAATACCTGATCAAAGGGATTACTCCCGGAATGTATAAATTATTTCCATACAAAAATGATGATCCCATGTTAGGGGTAAGTACAGCAGATTTAATATCTATTCAGAAGCACATCCTGGGTCAGAAAAAGCTGGATGGAACAGATAAAATGGTTGCTGCAGATGTAAATAATGACGGGGATATCAGCATAATCGATCTGTTAGAGCTTAAAAAATTAATATTGGGTATATATGATCAATTTCCTCAAAATACATCCTGGAGGTTTTTTGATCAAAATATCATGGCCCGCGTCACAGATCATTTAGCATTAAAAGACTTTGAAAAACCATTTGTGGAGGCAAAGAAGGAAGAGACGGCACTTCAAAATTTTACCGGTATTAAAGTAGGTGATGTAAATGGAAGTGCTTTGCCTCAGTTTGAATCGTTGGAAAACAGGTCTAAAAAAGAATTAAAAATAATTCTTCCTGCCTTAGATTTAGAAGCTAATCAAATGATGGAAATCCCGGTATCCGCTGACCTGGAAAATATTGAAGGATTGCAAGGCGAAATTCAAATTGCCAACTGTACTATACTGGGTATAAAGGAAAACTCCGGATGGATAGGGTTGAATTCATTTAAAATTGATGCGTTTACCCAGGGAATCTTACGATTTAGCTGGGTGAGGCCATTGGAACTCAAAGGAGTGAAAGGAAATCAACCCTTATTTACTGTTTATGTAAGATCTGCGATTAAAACTAAATTGACAAATACTATTTCTATAAATACTCAAAGAATAAGACCAGAAGCCTATTCTTACGACCTGGATCGATCAGAACTGAAATTAACTTTTGATGCCAATAGCAAGGCTTCTTTCTTAACAAATAAGTTCCTATTGACCCAAAATGCTCCAAATCCGTTTAGTGAATCAACCGTTATTCGATATTCGTTGCCTGCACCAGGCAGCGTAAATTGGTCGATTACAGATATGGCAGGGAGAACAATTAAGAGATGGAATCAACAGATGGCACAGGGAGATCATCAGGTAACTGTAAGGAAAACAGATCTCGGTACCTCAGGTATTTATTATTATAGAATAGAGTATAATGGATACAGTGAGGTCAAGAAATTGATTTTGTTGGAATAAAAGGAAAGATAGAATTTCATTGTTTTATTTTAAAAACCCTGCTCAAATTGAGTGGGGTTTTCTTTTTATATGATGTTTTTATGTGTTGTGTAATTTTTTTTTAATCAATGATTAACACATATTATTAATTTTAACTTTAAAAAACACTAATAATCAATGAATTATAAATTATTATTAATAATAATATTTAAAATACCATTTATATGGTAGCTCAATAGGCTATGGATCAAAATATATTTGTTTCATATTATTATATTATTTAATATGATAATATATCTACCAAAGAGAATGAATGTGTATTAAATATTAAATCAATTTAATATTTAATTGCAACCAAATAAAATAAGAACCTTCCTGAGTACTTAATGATAATGATCTAAGGGATAAGTTTGCTGACTTCCCATTTTTTGGCAAATAAGATCCTAAAGGTTACGGGCTGCAAAGGCATCCCATCCCAATTTTAATTTAATCTAACTAAAACTAAGTCTCATGAAGAAAACTCAACGCACGTTTGCAGAAAAAGTGGCGTACATCTGTAAATCCAGTGCCATTCTATTAATGTTGCTCTTTTGCAGCGAATTGGCATATAGCCAATGCCCGATGGTATGCCACAATATTAATGTATCATTAGATACTATTAAGAAAGGCTATACCATTATCGAGCCAGCACATGTTTTGTCAAATATGGCATCCTGCCCTAACGGAGGATTTAAAGTTACACTGTACGATACCTATGGAAACGAATTGGGAAATACGGCAGATTGTAATATGGCAGGGCTGAGTTTAATCGTAAAAGTTACCGATACTATTTCCAAAAATAGTTGTTGGGCAAAGGCAAAAATTGAAGACAAAGCAGGGCCAAATATCACCTGCGGTAAAGACACTATTTCATGTCTGGCATTGAATGCCTATAGCCAGGGGTTGGATCAGTTTCCTGCAGGTATGGCTACCGATAACTGCGGTGTATCGTCCAGACCTTCTATATCTATTATTTGTACTGAAAGACCATGCAGTGATCCTAGCTTTGTAGCAATCTGTGAGCGAAAAATAATTGCTTATGATCAGTGGGGCCTCACATCTCAGTGTACAGATACTCTTTATATAGCAAAGGATTCCATTAGCAATTTGGTAAATGCACGGGATACCATGATTGAATGCCATATTGCGGACACCATCAAAAAAGATGCCGGTGGAAATCCTATTCCTGAAAGGGTAGGGGTACCTACCATTAAAGGCAATCCGGTATGGCCTAATTATTCTGTTTGTAAAATCATAAGCAGGTATTCAGATACTAATTATCCTATTTGCGGAAAAGGCAGAAAAATCCGAAGACAGTGGACTGTAGTAGACTGGTGTACTAAAAAAGATACCACGGTAATACAATGGATTAAAATAACGGATACTACGGATCCCACCTTGCTCGCTGCATTACCGCCAATTACCGCAAGCTCAGGTGCACATGACTGCAATGCATGGATAAGCTTGCCACGCCCCAGACTTTCAGATTGCTCTGGTATAAAATCAATTCATTATTCTGTACTGGTTGTAAATAATGGAATACCTTCTGTGATCAATGGATCTTTTGCCGGAAACGTTGAAAGAGTACATTTACCAGCAGGTATACACGATATAAAATATACAATTTCTGACTCATGTAGTAATATACTTGAGCTCAATCAGGTGGTTACTGTTTTAGACGAAATCCCCCCAACCCCTGTTTGTGATGAAAATACAGCTACTACCTTAGATCCAAGAGAATGTTGGTCAAGAGTTTACGCAGCTGACCTTGACAATGGAAGTCATGATAATTGTTGTCAGACCTTATATTTTGCAGTAATACAAATGGATACTTTGACCAAATATCAAAACCTGATAGCGTCAAAAATCAAATCAAAATATGGCCTGGATACATATATTGCACAACGTTCTAAAATTGATTTAATCATTGATAAATACATCAATTGTAAATATTTCAATGATTATATAGATCTACATGAATGCGGCCGGGATACTCTTGTATTGCGGGTTTATGAAGCATGTAAAGCGCGATTGTACGACCCGCATGTACATGGAGATTCCAGACATTTACATTATTGCAATGAGTTGTATAAATCTGAATTGGTAGATATAGTGGGATTGGTTGAAAAGAAAATACTTGGATCTGCCGCTATAAACGGAAATTATGATTTTAATATTACTGTAGCTGCAAGAAACTATAATGATTGTATGGTAAATATAAACGTGGCTGACAAACAAGCACCGGTATGCCTGGTAGCACCAGAGAAAAATGCATATTGTGACGGTACCCCTTTCAACAAAATATCAGGGGCAACAGCCGAACAAGGCTACTATTCCAATCCATTCTGTGTAGGGGCGAATGCCAGGTACGATACCGCTTACCTGAATCTGGATAAATACGATGCTCCTGGTAAAATAAATCCAAACGAATTATTTGACAGTGCAGTGTTTACAGATAATTGCGGTAAAGTAAAAATTACTTCTTCCATTTCTGGAGGATTAAATAATTGCGGTGCAGGTAAAATTACCAAAAGCTGGAAAGGGGAAGATGCTTGTGGTCAACTCAGCACTACTTGTTCTCAGGTCTTAACCGTACATCATAGGTCTGATTTCGAAGTCTTATTTCCGGCAGACATTCTGACATCTTGTCTATCTGATTTAAAACAATTCGAAAAGCCAACCGGAGATTATTATGTAAAAATATTTGATGACGAATGTGAGCAGGTTGGAGTTTCGTATGAGGATCAGACATTTACTATTGCTGCAGGTGCCTGTTATAAAATCCTTCGAACCTGGAAATTGATTGATTGGTGTATTTATAATCCAAACGAACATAGAAGATACCAGGATTATATAGTTGATCCGGCATTACGTGCTGATCTGGATGAGAACAGCAGTAGGAATTGTACATTCAGAAATTTAAAAGACGATGGAGATGGATACATTACTTATACCCAGGTAATCAAAGTAATAAATAATGTAAATCCAACTGTTACTAAGAGAGATAGTATAGTTGCATGTGCCGATAATCCCAATACTTGTGTTGGAAGAGTTCGATTAAAGTTTGCAGCAAAAGATGATTGTACGGATTCTACAGATATCAAATGGTCTATTTTAGTAGATCTAGGTAATAATGGAAGTATAGATAATAATCCTGAAGCAGTGGGTCCAACGGCTACGATAGATGGTGACTATCCGGTGGGTATTCATAAGTTCACTTTCATTGCACGGGATCTTTGTGGCAATGAAACCAGGAGAGAAAGTATTGTTGATGTAAAACTGTGCAAGAAACCTACCCCCTATTTATTAAATGGATTGGCAGCAGATTTAATGCCAAGAGATACCAATAAAGATGGCAAACCGGAGTCAGGAATGCTGGTTATTTGGGCAAAAGATTTTGATGCAGGCAGCTATGCAAGCTGTGGACAGAAAATAGTTAATTTCTCCTTCTCCAGTGATACTACAATCAAATCCAGAACCTATACCTGCGACAGTGTAGGTCAGCGTTTTGTAAATATTTGGGTAACCGACAGCTATGGTAATAAGGATTGGGCCACAACGTATATATGGATTCAGGATAATAACAAAGCCTGCACAGGTGGTTTGCAAGCCTTAGTAGGAAATATCAAAGGCTCAATTGTTACTGAAGATAAATTAGATGTAGAAAAAGTAAATGTAAATCTTGATGGAAGCCCTTTGTCTTTGGTTACAAAATCAAATGGCCAATATGCATTTGACAATATGCAATTGGGTGGATCATACAAGGTGATGCCTAAGAAAAACATCAATCCGTTAAACGGTGTTTCAACGTTGGATTTATTGTTGATTCAAAAACATATTCTTGGGGTTCAATCATTTAATTCTCCGTACAAAATTATAGCTGCAGATATAAATAAATCCAATGATATATCTTCAGTAGACTTAGTGGAACTCAGGAAATTAATTTTAGGTGTTTATGATAACTTCCAGGGCAATGAATCATGGAGATTTGTCCCCAGTGCCCATAAATTTAAAAATCCAAACAATCCATTCGATGGTGGTTTTACAGAGTATCATTCACTTACTCCATTCAATTCCAATGTAACTGCTGATTTTATAGGAATAAAAATTGGTGATGTAAATGGTACAGTTACGCCTAATCAATTAATGGGAGGTGAAGTACGCAGCCTGGATAAAGAAGTGGTATTTAATACGCAAGAGCATATTTTCAAAGCAAATGAACTAGTAAAAGTGCCTGTATATGCTGATCAATTAACTCGTATAAATGGCTATCAGTTTACCATTTCTTTTGATACTAAATCATTGAAATTCATGCAAATTGAACCGATAGCTCCGGAAATGACAATGTCAAACTTTGGTGTACATCA
The DNA here is from genome assembly GCA_044227925.1 of Saprospiraceae bacterium. Classification (GTDB taxonomy): domain Bacteria; phylum Bacteroidota; class Bacteroidia; order Chitinophagales; family Saprospiraceae; genus JADJLQ01. Next base: position 19,820 of record JBGAVW010000033.1, read on the forward strand.
AGCTTCCAAAGGGTTGATTACCACCAGTTTTGCCAGTGTAGACGGTATACAATCCACATCAAAGCCATTGTTTATTCTGACTATGAAGTCGATTGGTGAAGGAGCTTTAAGTGAGTCTATTTACTTTAACTCCAAAATTACAGCAGCTGAAGCCTATAATGCTGGTAGCGAAGTATTGAGCGTAAGACTAAATGTGTCTAATGGAAATTCAAATGCAATTACATTGATGCAAAACTCACCAAATCCATTCAAAAATCAAACCCGGATTGGTTTTGTAATGCCGAAAGCCGAATCTGCTAATCTTAGAATATTTGATATCAATGGAAGAGTAGTTAAAAGCATTACCGGTGATTACCAGAAAGGGTATAATGAAGTGATTATACACAAGAACGACCTGAATACAAGTGGTATGTATTATTACCAATTGCAATCAGATGGATTTACTGCTACCAAAAAAATGATTTTGATAGAGTAAAAATCCCGGTCAAGTTATCGGTATGAAAGAACTGAAGTAAAATTCGTTTATAAATAATACTGTTTTTGGGATGGGACCCCTCTCTGCCAAAGGGCAGAGGGGGTCTTTTCTTTTTAGGCAATCTTGTTTAGGAAGAATTAACTTTGCAGGTTTAATGGCAAGAGCGTTAGGGATTGATTATGGGCTAAAAAGAACAGGGATAGCTGTGACAGATCCATTGAGGATATTGGTTCAGGTATTAGCGCACTTGGATACCAACGACTTTGAACATTTTATCGATACTTATTTGATAAAAGAAAATGTAGATCTCATTGTATTTGGAAGTCCATTTCACAGAGACGGCACCCCCACTGAGCTAAACCAACAAATTCAGACGGTGGTTAAAAAAATGGCTTTGAGATACCCTTTAATTAAATTTGATTTTCAGAATGAACATCTCACCAGTGTGGAAGCAATGAAAACGTTGGTAAAAAAGGGAACTCCTTTAAAAAAAAGAACTAAAGCTGCAGTCGACCAAATGTCTGCTGTTTTAATTTTACAAAAATATTTAAATCATTATTGATACATGGTATTACCTATATATGCCTTTGGGCAGCCGGTATTGAAACAAGAGGCAATAGAAATAGATCCTAAATCGTATCCCGACCTGAATATCCTGATAGAAAACATGTGGGATACTATGAAAAATGCAAAAGGGGTAGGATTGGCTGCACCCCAGATTGGCCTGGGGATAAAACTTTTTGTAATCGATACTACACCGTACACAAAAGAGGAAGATGAAAAGTTTGTGCCAATGAAAAAAGTGTTTATCAACCCAGTTGTTCTTGAGGAAACGGGTACATCCTGGCCTTTTGAAGAAGGTTGTTTAAGCATTCCAGATATACGGGCTGATGTGGAAAGGTTAGCCACTATTAAAATTGCCTATATTGATGAGTATGGAAAAGAATATGAAGAAGTATATTCCGGCCTGAACGCCAGGGTGATCCAGCATGAGTATGATCATATAATGGGAGTCCTGTTTATTGATCATTTAAAGCCATTAAAAAAGAGAATGCTCCAACGCAGATTGGAAAACATCAAAAAAGGCCAAATTGAATGTGATTACAAAGTCAAATTTTACCGTGGCTTAAAATAAGCCTGTGCCTGAAGACTCATCATTCGATGTACATATTTTCCAAAAATATCAAATTCAATATTGACTAAATCACCTGCTGATAATGTTTTGAAATTAGTATGGTCGAAGGTATAAGGTATGACCGATACCTGAAAATGGTCTTCCATGAGTGATGAAATCGTAAGACTTACTCCATTTATACATATTGACCCCTTGGAAACAACGAATGCCTTGAAAGCTGGTTCTAACTCCACAGTGTAAGTCCATGAGCCATGTTGACTCACTCTACTTGTAATTTTACTGGTGGTATCGATATGCCCTTGCACAAAATGACCGTCTATCCTGGAATCATTTTTCAGGCATCGCTCCAGGTTGACCACATCTCCTTTTTTATGGGTACTGAAATTTGTTTTATCCAATGTCTCTTTGATCAGAGTACATCTGTGCCAATGCTTTCCTAATTCTACCACGGTAAGACACACCCCATTGTGTGAAACACTTTGATCCACTTTTAATTCATTAGAAATTGGGGAGTCGATATACAATTCGAGGTTGGTCTGATCTAAAATAATTTCTCTTATCGTCCCCGTGGTCTCTACTATTCCTGTAAACATGAGTACTAATGTATGATTTGAATATATCCTTTTCTTTCCTCTACCGAGGTTTTGTTATTCTGTAAAAATCCCTGTAGCACACAAGTATAATAATAAACACCGTCATTTAGATTTTTGCCATTGCTGTCAAACCCGTTCCAATTTATTGCAGGGTTTTCAGTAGAATACAATTTTTCTCCCCACCGATTAAAAACTGTAAATTTTACTTTGATAACTCCTGAATTTTTAAGCGGAATGAAAATGTCATTTTTCCCATCGCCATTGGGTGAAAAGCTGTTGGGGAGTTCATATTCTAGTTCACAGGGATTGGGACAATACTCGGCCAGTTTTTTACTTTCATTATTATTCTTATCAATAGCAGTCACAAGATAGCAACCTGTAAATCCTGAATCGGGAGTATGCTCAAACGTATTAATTGAAGTATTGTTGATGGAGATCAATTTGATAAGGGTGCCTTCCCTTTGAGTTTTAAAGTAAATATTTACTGCTTTTAAATCGTCAATAAAGCATGAATCCGTTCCCTGGAAGGACCAGGCAATTTTATTGGTTACATTTCCTTTTGGATCTTTTGATGTACAATTTCGGTCTATAGATACTATTGGCATACAGGGCGCTGAGGTATCGGTAGGAGTGGTACATGTTTCTTGTGAGAAGTTGGTAATAGGGCTGGGCAAGCCGCTAATGCCATACGTACCAAATGACTTTATTTTATAACAATAGGAAACATCATTCAACAATGGTCTGTCTATATAACTAGCGGAGGAAGTACTACCAATTAATTCAAATGGTGAACTATTTGTGCTTCTATACACTTCGTAGTTAAAGTTTATCCATGGTACCATTTGTTCCCAAGTCAGTTTTACTGTCCGGTCTGAGGCAAAGGCAGTGAGAAAAACGCTACTTGCCGGATAAGATGTGCCATAGGGAATGGTTACACTTCCTGCAAAAAACTGAAGTTTGTATGAATATGCTTTATTTACTGTGTTTATTCCATTATGTATATATACCGAATCAATCAAGCCAGAGTAGGTATTGGATGAAAACGTAGCTCCGTTAATTGGGATAAAAGCGCTTGCAACAGGATTAATTCCTTCTGCCCCGAGGATCACAATTTTATAAGGTCCTTTATTTTTTATGGTATCCAAATCATTAGGATCAGGCATCAGCCATTTTATCTGAATAGTCCCTTGGGTACTGTTGGTAGTCAAAACAGATACCTGTGTAATAAACGGGAGATCTCTTTTTAATTGGATGCATTTTTCTTCTGAAGGTAATCCAACTACTCTATTATATGAATTGCCACCTGGTGATGTGAATGCAAATTCAGCGAGGATTCTGTAGCAATATGTATTTCCACCATCCAGCATATCGTCTTCGTAAAAATAGATATCTCCATTTTTGGCGTTGATGTTTGAGGCAATTTTTGTATACCCTCTCCCAGCCAGACCTGGCTTACATGAGTCGGGACTAAACTGGTTGCTGTTTATTTTCCGCCATATTGAAAACCCTTTGAAATAATCATTAACAGTGACAGCACAAGAATTAGGGAATGTCCATGTAATCCTTGCCTGGTTATTGTTGATCGAATTTACCGTGACATTTTGAGGTGGTGGCCCGACGATTTTAATTTTTATGGATTTGAGATCTGCTAGGCCGGTGGTGTCTCTAAAATTGTCGACCGCCCTGAAAACTACACTGTATGGAACATCTGAAATATGTTCGCAGGATGTTTGCCAAATAAAGGTGCCTAGAGCAGGTTGATTTTGGTACCCTTTGATGGTATTAAAAACCGCTTTATTTATGGATTGATTTAAGGGGCCACCTAAAGCAGAAAGGGCTATTTTATTTCTTTCATTTTTATCGTTGGCTCTTACTGTAAATTCTATTTTCTGGCCTGCTACTACACATATTTCATTCGGGATTATTAATTCTGGCGGATCATTGTTGCAGTTTTCGATGGTGATTTGCATATCCCTGATTACACTATTCAATAAAATACCATTGCGATATTCTTTGATTCGAATTGCGATATTGTATTCTCCTTCTTTTTGGGGAGAAAGCCATATGAAGTTACCAGTAGATCTGTCAAGGGAAATTTTATTGTCCGCTCCGGGCACTATTTGATCTGGAAATCGGTAATTGGGAACTTCAGTATTGGTAGCTTGCAGAGGGATGGCGTATTCGAATGACAAAGAATCTCCATCGGGATCATACGCATTGAGATTGTGCACAAAGCGTTTGCCTACACATCCAAAATCTATAGGTGGTTGGAGTAATTGGACGGAATTATTATAGCCCTGTATAGTAGAATTGAGTAATGTTAGGGTAGTGGAAAGATGGAATTGTACATTTATTGAATTGGGAAAATTCAGGTTTAATATATTTCCTACCCGGTTAGGGTCGGTCATGTTTATGGTATAAGTTCCATTTCCCGGATAGGTGTGTTCAGCGACATAAAAATTCTTTTTTATATCATTTTCAAGGGGTTCTCCTTTTAGTGCGGGACCATTGATCCTATATGCACCTGAAGTTTGTCCATCACCCCAGGACACGGTTACAGTATCCCGATCGGCTCCGGTACTGCTGGTTTTTGTGTAGATGGTCACGGTGGCCCTGATTCGAAATGGGCCTATCTGGGTATAGGTGATATCCCCTGCACGATTGTGGGTCGCCCAGCTATATACACTGCCCAGTAAGAATAAAATCGTACAATATATTTTGGTTTTAAGCAACACGTAAAAAAAAACGATTATGAATGACCAATTGTTATCCTTCTTTGATTAAGCTTTAGAAACTCTAAATCTATACGATAATTAAAGATAAATCCCCATAAGCATATATTTTATGAATATGGCATATTCAATTTTAATATCGGACTAAACAAAAATAGCCGTTTTTTAGGGAACAATAGTGCTAAGATTTTTGAGGCAAATCCCGAGTGATTCTTGCCATGCAATGGGTTTAATTCCAAATGAGGTTTTTATTTTGGTCATGTCAAAAAGACTATAAGATGGTCTTTTTGCCGGCCTGGGAAAATCCCTTGTACCCACAGCCTGTATTTTGCATTTCGACTTCATTTCTTGAGCAATCTGAGCAGCAAAATCAAACCAGGAAATTCTGCCCTCATTTGAATAGTTGTAAATGCCATAATCAGTAAACCTGGCCCTGCTCAAAATAGTATCCAGTATAGCCAGAGTGACAGAAGCCAAATCACCAGCATAAGTGGGGGCACCGATCTGATCATTTACTACATTTAACTCAGGTTTTTCGTGTAATAATTTCAAAATGGTTTTTACAAAATTGTTTCCAAATTCAGAATAAACCCAGGATGTTCTGATTATGATGGTTTTGGGGTTGTAATACAGTGCGGCCTGCTCCCCTTCAAATTTGGAAATGGCATAAATGCTTTTTGGAGAACAAGGATCGGATTCCAATAAAGGACTTGTCTTGCCATTGTCATACACATAATCCGACGAAAAATGAATCAAAGGAATGCCCTGAACAGCACATAATGTTGCGATTAACTTTGGTGATGATGCATTTACCAGCCACGCTTTTGAAGCGTCTGATTCGGCCAAATCCACAGCAGTATATGCCGCAGCATTGATGATGGCATTGATATTTAGATCTTTGATTAACGATATGCTTTTGGCATCTGAGATGTCGATTTCATTTCGGTCTTTAAATAGGAATGAATATGAAGAGTAAATTTCACTTATTTCTTTTATTGATTTCCCTACTTGGCCATTTGATCCCAATACAAGTATTCGATTACTGGTCATTAGTATAAGGCTGGTTATTTAGTCAAATAGGGAAGTTTGTTATCCTTGTCAGATATCATAAATTCAGTACCCAGATCGGGCCATTGGATCTTTATATTTGGGTCATCGTATTTTATTCCACCTTCTGCGCCGGGATTATAATAATTATCGCATTTGTAGAGAAATACCGCCTGATCCGAGAGTACCAAATACCCATGTGCAAATCCCTGAGGAATAAAAAACAAATGATGATTTTGATCTGTTAATTCTACCGCTATATATTGGCCATATGTGGCCGAATCCGATCGTATATCCACGGCGATATCCAAAACGCTTCCCGATGATACCCTGACTAATTTTGATTGAGCAAATGGAGGATGTTGAAAATGAAGTCCTCGTAATGTACCTTTTGTCGAATAGGATTGATTGTCCTGGACAAAATCACATTCAATTCCTGCATTAGCCAAATCCCGTTTGGAAAAAGATTCAAAAAAATAACCCCTGGCATCGGCAAACACCCTTGGTTTGATCAATACCGGGCCTGCAATATTAAAATATTCAGCTTCGAAAATCATGCATCAATTTACTTTGAAAAACATAGATATTGGAATACCGGTAAAATTATACTTTTCTCTTAATTGATTTTCCAAATATTGCTTATAACTTTTTTGAATATAATCAGGATTATTGACAAAAAAAGCAAAGGCAGGGTATGGTTTGGGGATTTGAGTCACATATTTAATTTTTACCAGTTTGCCTTTGTAATGTGGAGGTGGATTTTTCTCGAGTAATTCTGCCAAGAATTCATTTAAATCAGAAGTCTTTATTTTTTGTTTTCGTCTTTCATACACATCCAAGACGGTTTCTACTACCTGGAAAATTCGTTGTTTATTTTGGGCAGAAATGAATAAAATAGGGAGATCATTAAATGGGGCCAGTTTATGTCGTAAAGCCTTTTCGTACTGGGCCATGGTATTGGTTTCTTTTTCAACCAGATCCCATTTATTGACAACTATCACCACCCCTTTTCGTTTTTTAATAGCCAGGGTAAACAGGTTGGAATCCTGAGCTTCCACCCCGGTACGGGCATCGATCATGAGGATACAGACATCGCATTCTTCCAGTGATTTGATGGCTCTGATCACAGAATAAAACTCCAGATCTTCATGTACTTTTGTTTTTCTCCTAATACCAGCTGTATCTACCAGGAGGAATTGTTTTCCAAATTTGTTGTATACGGTGTGAATAGCGTCACGGGTGGTACCGGGTATGTCGGTGACTATATTTCTTTCTTCCCCCACCAACGAATTTAACAAGGTGGATTTACCTACATTAGGTTGGCCTACAATAGCAATCTGGGGAAGCTGATTTTTTTCTACTTCTTCTTCTGTGACATCAAAAAGCTGTACCACCTCATCCAATAATTCACCTACTCCTGACCCGCTGATAGAAGATAAGAAAAAAGTATTTTCAAAACCAAGCCCATAAAATTCATTTGCCTGGAGCATGCGCTGGTGATTATCTACTTTATTTACAGCGAGATATACATGCTTTTTTTGCCTTCTCAACATATCCGCCACATGTTCATCCAGGTCTGTAATTCCGGTAGTTACATCTACCATAAAAATAATGGCACTGGCTTCGTCTATAGCAAACTTCACTTGTTGTCGTATGGCAGCTTCAAATACATCTTCAGAATGTTTTACAAACCCACCGGTGTCGATAATAGTGAATATCTTTCCATTCCATTCACTCGTACCGTATATCCTGTCCCTGGTCACTCCGCTGGTATCGTCTATGATAGATTGCCTTTCACCAAATAGTCTGTTGAAAAGAGTGGATTTTCCTACATTAGGCCTTCCTACAATGGCTATGATATTGCTCATACAAATTCTTTGCTTCTGTCTGATTTAAAATTTTTAGTAACCGTATTTTTTCAATACATCCGGATTGTCTCTCCAGTTGGGTTCTGTCTTTACCTGCAGATCGAGATAAACCTGATGGCCAACAAATTCCTCAATTTTTTGCCTTGATTTTATGCCCAATTCTTTGATACTGGATCCATTTTTTCCCAGAATAATAGCTTTTTGGCTATCACGCTCAACAATGATATAAGTATAAATTTTAGCAAATGGTTTGCCGTCTTTTATTTCTTCTTTGAAATCCTGCACCTGTACTTCACATGAATATGGAATTTCATCAAAATAATTTTCAAATATGGTTTCACGGATAATCTCAGCAACAAAAAAGCGCTCATGACGGTCACTCAGATCATCTTTTGGATAATAGGCAGGTCCTTCAGGAAGAGATTCAAGTATATTTTTTTTCAAATCTTTTATTCCGGTCTGATCTTTAGCAGATACAATAAATGATTTTTTAAATTCAAATACGGTTTTCCATTTTTCGACGAGAGCCATAGTTTTAGATGGATCGTATAAATCGCATTTATTCAACACTAAAAATACCGGGCAGTTTAATTTTGAAAAAATCAAGGCCAGAGATTCATCGATAGGTTCATCAGGGGCAGTACAAAACAACAAGATATCTGCATCACGTATTCCCGCGTGGGCTTGTTGATTCATTCTCTCCTGGAGCTTATATTTTGGCTGGCGTATAGTACCGGGGGCATCAGAAAAAATAGCCTGATGAGTATCGTCATTATAGATTACAAAAATTCTATGTCGTGTAGTTTGTGGTAAATTGGAGATAATGGCCAGTTTTTGGCCACAAAGCACTTTTACCAGGCTTGATTTGCCGACATTTGGGTTGCCAAATAAATGTATAAAACCGGAATAATGTGTAGATGACATTTGAGCGGCAAAGATACAGATTAAAATACAGCTGGATGACTGAGAATTTCATAACAAAAAGTAAATCAATATCTTAGTCGCTTTATTTGATTATTTAGAGTTTTATTAATTATATGTATGATACCTCCCGGCTCCATTTTGCGCCATTCGATTTCATTTAAATCTTCACCAAAGTGGATATAATGTTGTAAACCGGTGGAAACCAATTCATCTTCAATATGTTCCTGTACTCCAAGCATGGTGATCCATCCTCCTTCTTCACTGACTTCTTCGTACCATTCTTCATAATAACAATCATCAGAGCCATGGAAATTGAGTACATTATCTAATATCAATACAAAATAGATTATTCCGTGATCTATTAGTTTTTCGATTACTTTTCTTTTAACAAACATGATGTCATTTTGGATTGCATCATTCCATTCACCAATAAATTCAATGATAGCGTACCGATCTGTGTAGTCTACGAAAATGACTTTCAAAAACAGCGTTTCGGCATCTATATCATCCCACTGAGGGTGTATGAGGTAATTGTAGATAGCATGGGTATAATACATTTCACTGTATTCGGCTTTGTAAAATGGCGAATGCGGATCTTCTGATGATATATATTGATCACGCCAGCGAAAAAAAGGTTCTATATCTTGCATGCTGTTACGAAGAGTAAAAATGAGATATTTATCATAAAAATTCAAACGGTTATTTTTAAAATACATTTTCTGAATTGAAAAAAATAAGCATTACCGGTCCTGAATCAAGTGGTAAAACTGCATTGGCCAAAGACTTATGTGATCACTTTTCCTTTGGATATGTGGCAGAATATAGCCGGGACCTGCTGCAGGGAGGAGGTAAAATTGTGTCAGCAAAAGATTTAGTACACATTGCCAGGCAGCAGATAAACTCCGAATTGAAAGCTGCTGGATCTTCAGGCATCATAATTTGTGATACAGATATGTTGGTTTTGAAAATATGGAATGAAGAAAAGTTTGGCTCATTGCATCCTGCACTGAATGCGCTGTACATGCATCATACATACGATTATACTTTATTGTGTGCACCAGACTTAATTTGGGAGCCTGATCCTTTGCGAGAAAACCCGTTTGACCGTGACAGGTTATTTGAAATTTATAAAAAAAACTTGATCAGAAACAAGGTAAAATTTAATATTGTCACGGGAAAAGGCCTTTCCAGGCTAAATGCGGCAAAAGATTTAATCAGTACTTACTTGCAAAAGAATTAACTTTGTATCGTCTCACGACATCGGGGTGCCTACTGAATATAAATTCAAGGCTGAGATTATACCCGTAGAACCTGCTGGGTAATGCCAGAGAGGAATGCGAAAAAAGCTCCGGTACATATTATATTATACGATGAGCTTTAAATTTTTTATTTCTTTATTTTTAGCATGTTTCTCCACCGAAATTATAGGTCAGTTTAATGCTTTGATTGTTTTGGTGGATGAGCAAAATACTCCGGTTTCCGGTGCCACGATCAGGAGACTAAATCATCACTATTTTCAGGTTGCTGATCTGCAAGGAAAAGTAAATTGGTCATCACCAAACAATGAGGATACCATTTTGATTAATCATATCGGGTATAAGCCCAAAACCCAAATTTTGACCGGTGACCTAAAAATAGAGATGGAATCGCTTGTCACTGAACTTCCTGAAGCGCATGTAAATTCGAGCTGGGTTGATAAGAATTCATTTGTAGTGCACACTACTTTAAATAGTAAAGAGATTGAAAAAAAGCAGTTGGTACAGGACATCCCTTTTTTATTACAAAACCTTCCCTCAACTGTAAGTAGTTCTGATGCTGGTAACGGAATAGGATATACCGGAATACGCATCAGAGGCCTTGATCCGACACAAATAAATGTACTTATCAATGGGGTACCCTTAAATGACGCAGAAAGTCAGGGTGTATTTTGGGTAGATCTACCTGATATCATCGCGTCTGCATCGGAAATACAGGTACAGCGGGGCATTGGATTGTCTGGTTCAGGACAAGTAGCTTTCGGTTCATCTATCTTGATTAATACCAATAAATTTAATGCCAGCCCTTATTTGAATGTCGAAACTGGAATAGGTAGTTTTAGTACATTTAAATCTATGGTTGAAGCGGGCACCGGAACCTTGAAAGGTAACTGGAATATCAGCGGAAGGCTTTCCCATATCAGCAGCAATGGCTTTATTGACAGGGCCAAGGCAAATCTATGGTCAGGAAATATATCTGTTTCTAAAATAGAAACCAAACGGACATTCAGACTGCATGTATTTGACGGACTGGAGAAAACGTATCAAGCATGGTATGGTGCCCCTGTTCAATTTATTAATATGGGAAACCGAAAGTATAATGCTGCAGGTACGGAAAAAAAAGACCGTCCCTATGAAAATCAAATAGATTATTACAGGCAAACTCATTTCCAGTTTTTATACTCAGAACATATCAATTCTGGATTTTCTATCCACAATACGATGCATTATACTCCAGGCTATGGCTATTATGAAGAATACAAGGCGAATCAAAACCCGGAGGAATATTTTTTGCCGTCTGGTACTCTGACAGATATAGTCCGTAGAAGAATTTTAGATAATGATTATGCCGGATCCATTCATTCCCTGGAGCTGATTAAAGGGTCCCATAAATACCAGGCTGGTATTTCATGGAACCTTTACTCCGGAAAACACTTTGGCAAAGTGATTGAATCGGGAGGTGTAAAGACTACGGGTTACCCTGAGTATTACAGCACGGATGGTTTAAAAAGAACGGCAATGGCTTTTGGGAAAGGCGAAGTAACCCTGAAAAAGTTTTTAGTTACATTGGATTTACAATTCCGGATGCTCTCCTATACCTATGCACCCGAAATAAATGATCAAAAACAAAAAGTAAACCACCATTTTTTTAATCCTAAAATTGGATTTAGCTATACGGATAATAATGATTTTCAGTTATTTGGATTTAGTGGAATTGCTAACCGGGAGCCCAATAGGGATGATTATGTTCGGGCTGGAAATGTATTGCCCTCTCCTGAAAATTTATGGGATAATGAATTAGGTATCAGGACAAAGGGCAAAAAAGTATTTTTTGAACAAAATTTCTATTACATGAAATACAAAAATCAATTAATTCCAACCGGAAAATTAAATGATGTAGGGGCATATATAAGGTCAAATGTAACCGATTCCTATAGATTAGGATCTGAAACTAGTTTAAACTATAAGCCTGGTGATCGTCTTCATTTTGATCTTAACTTAAGTATATCCAGAAATAAGACAAAAGAATTAATAGAGTATATAGATAATTGGGATCTGGGTGAGCAAGAAACAATAAGGCACACGAATAAAGACATTTCTTTTTCCCCTCACCGAATCTTTAATATTACCGGGGTATATAAAATAATAGACCAAAATCACGGCAATCTGGATATGGATTTTTCGCTTCAATCTATTAGTAAGCAATATCTCGATGGTACGCAAAACCAGGCGTCAGTATTGAAACCATATTCTGTTTCTAATATTGGCATATCATATGCATATTCCCCAAATGGATCACCGCGGGTTGATATAAAACTTACTTGTCTAAACCTATTTGATAAAAAATTTGAATCCAATGGCTGGATTTACCGATTTAATTCACCGTCTTATAATCCTGTCCCGGATGACCCCTATGCACAGGCTGAACAAAATAATACATATAGCCTAAAAGGGCTTTTTCCTCAGGCAGGGAGAAACTTTATGATTTCTCTAAAATGGAGAATAATATCAAAATAAGAAAATTAAAAATTATATGTGAACCCAAATCGATATACTATTGGTAACTGAGTTGACTGAGTATTATTATTAAAAAAGTCATATAATAAATAAACCTCTGATCGAAACAAGCCACCACTTGAATAACCAAGGCCTGCCAGAAGCTGATTGTTACCTTGCCTCTCCGTCAGAATCTTGTTATTAGTAGAAAACCCAATTGGAAAAACCTGGTTGATGTAGCTCAACTCAGAATGAGCAAATAGCCAATTAAAAAGCTTGGCTCTGCCGAAAACCCCAGCCCCATAATCAATCCCATTGTATTTAGCTACAGGTAACCCAAAAGATTGTTGAAATCTGCCGCTGCTATAAGTCATTTCAAAGCGAGGTCCTACTGAAAAAATTGAATTTAATTTATATGCCACCATAGGGGAGATGCCCACATTAAATGTATTTCCAGATAATCCTGCAAAGCCAGAAGCAAAAGATAGTGTAAAGCCTCCTCCATACCATAACTGATCAGCGAAGGTTTTTTTTGATTGTTTTGCAGGAACCACTCTACGAGAGCGAGAAGATACCTGGCTATACAAAGATTGTGTGGTCAGACATACCGTCAGGATAAGAACAATTAATTTTAACTTAGTCATGGTCGAAAATAATTTGCCAAAGGTATGGTCTTTAGACTATTCTGTAAACAGTAAATCAGGTTAAACTCCTCCAAAGCTTGTTTTAATCTAACCAGACACCTGTTTATTTATAATTTAGTAAAATAGAAAGCAGTATACAGTGACCGTGAATTTATTTCTTTAGTTTGCCTTTGTCTCCCCTGGTTAAAGGCTTTTTATATTTCCTTGCTATTTCAAATTTATATGATCCGCCGAGATTGGTTTTTTTGTTTTTGTCTTTTTTCTCATGTACACCTTTTGATTCATCGGATCTTTTTACATTCCGGTACGGATTTTTGGTATCAATAAACTTTGCTTTTTCTTCCGGAATCAACTCTGTAGAAACTCTTACTGCCGACGGGAAGTCATTCACTTTTATTTTATACTTCATCAATACTTCTATTGCTTTTTTTGCTGGTTCTTCTTTCTTCGTAAATAGCAGAATGGAAGTACCTTGCATTTCTGCTCTGCCGGCTCGTCCAATGCGGTGAATATAATTTTCAGGATATACCGGAGTGTCAAAACTGATGACATGGGATAAGGCTTGCAGATCCAGTCCACGGGCCATAATGTCGGTGGTGATTAGAATTCTGTGTTTACCTGCATCAAATAGTTGGATGGCAGCGATACGGTTGTTTTGAGATAATGAACTGTGCATAAATCCTATTTCCGAATCAAATTCAACATTAAGTTTGCCAGCAATGTATTCAATATAATTTTTGCCTGAAACAAAAATTAAAACTTTCTGATAGGTCGTTTTGTCACTAAGCAAATGGATTAACAAGTTGACTTTAGTATAAAAATTTTCTACTCTGTATGATTGTTGGTCTATATTTTCCAATCTTGAACCACTTGGTGCAATTGTAATTTTTGCAGGAGCTATGAAGTAATCATCAATGATAGCATCCACTTCTGTAGTCATAGTGGCTGAAAACATAATGTTTTGCCTTTTGACAGGCATCAGTTCGAAAATATTGGAAAGCTGAAATCTAAGGCCAAGGTCCAGCATCACATCTACTTCATCGATTACCAGTTTTTTGATTTCATTGAGTTTCACTATGCGTTCGAGTGCAAGATCATATAGTCTGCCTGGAGTAGCCACCAGGATATCTGATCCTTGCAGCACAGCTTGCATTTGTGTCTTAATATTGGTTCCACCATACACACCCACTACCCGTACATCCATATATTTTGCATAGGAATTTATTTGCTCCACTACTTGTAGTACCAATTCACGGGTAGGGACCAATATCAATATTCTGGGTTGAGTCTGTTTTGAATATTTCAATTCTTTTAGTAAAGGCAGCATGTATGCCAAAGTCTTACCGGTACCGGTCTGTGCAATCCCAACAATATTTTTTCCTGACAGTACAATCGGATATGAAGCAGATTGGATCGGTGTTGGATAAGAGTATCCTAAATCAGCCAATGCATTTAAAAGTAATTTTGGGATGTTTAAATCTTGAAAGGTCAGCATTGGGCAAAAGGTACGGAAATCCTTAAAATTCAGGTATAAATAATATTTAGATGCACAACCTTTGATGTGAAAGAAAAATCAGGAAAATACATTTTAGTCATCACTATTTTTTCAAATCAATTGCTCGGACCTAATGTCTTTAAATTAATGCCGAATGCTTCAAATTACGCCCATCTGTCAATTAAGAAAATCAACCAAAGAATTTAATTAAAGTATGCATCAGAGCCAACTCACCTTATTTACCAGCGTCCCAATGCCATCAATAGCAATATGGCATTCGTCTCCAGCTTCTAAAGTAAAGCTACTGTCTGGTACTATACCTGTACCTGTCATGAGAAAACAGCCATGTTCAAATCGCAATGCCCGCATCAAATAATCCTTCAGGTCAGTAAGTTTCCTTTTCATGGTGTTGAGTTTGGTCTGGCCATGAAAAACGCATTTATTTTCTCGATAGATCTTGAGATCAATTCCTGTTTCTGGACTTATTGGTGTATCTGTAATCAATAGGCACGGACCCAGCGCAGCTGATCTTTCATAGGTTTTGGCCTGAGGTAAATAAAGCGTATTTTCTCCTTCTATAGATCGCGAACTCATATCGTTGCCAATGGTATAACCTGCTATTTCTTTTTTATTATTGATGAAAAGAGTGAGTTCAGGCTCAGGGACATTCCAGGTAGAATCTGTACGTATATATACTTCTTCACCGGGTCCGGCTACTCTATGTGGCGCTGATTTAAAAAATAGTTCAGGTCTTTCTGCTTCATAAACGCGGTCGTATGCAGTTTTAGCATTTTCACTCTCCTCCATCCGTGCATCCCTGCTACGAAGGTAGGTCACTCCCGAAGCCCACACTTCCTGTGAGCCGACCGGTGCCAGGATATTTTTTTTTAATTCATTTACTTCGTTTTCGGATACCGGTTCGGTGATGGTCGCAGATAAATGCCGATACAGGTTATCAATGTTTATTAAGTCATCCCAGGATGTCTCCGGGTGCCGATAAAACGTATTATTAGTTTCAAAATAAATTGCCTTTTTTGTCTTATATAATCTAATCATAACATAAAAAATTTGAGGTATCAAGAATAGTAAAATTCTGTTATATAAAGAAGCAACCACATTGGCTTGAGCTTTCCAAAATTAATTTACTTTTAACTCCCGGTGGTCATCCATGCCTCTGCCACTTCATCCAATTCAGCGTAAAATTCTTCGCCATATTTTCTGATTAAGGCATTTTTTAAGAATTTATATACCGGGACTTTAAGTTTCTCACCGTTGGTACAGGCGGCAGAGCAAATATCCCATCGATCATAATTGAGTGCCTCCCAATCCGAGTCATTATTTTTATTTACCCTGATTGGGTACAAATGACATGAAATCGGTTTGAGAAAATTTGATTTATTTTCTAAAAAAGCTTGTTCTATCCCGCAACGTAAAATTCCTATTTCATCCCTTGTAGAATAGGCACAGGCACCATCAGATTTCAAGGGAGTTGCCCATTTTCCGGGAGAGGTAATATCGGCTAATTTGTTTTCTATGATTGACTTGCCTTCCTCATCGAGGTGCTCTTTAATTGATTGTAGGTTTAAAGCGATTTCTTTGAGTTCAGCTCCTTCTAAGGGAGCTCCAGCCTCACCTTCTATGCAACAAGCTCCCTGGCATGCTTTCAAATTGCACACAAATTGGTTTTCAATGACCTCCAGGCTTATGAGTTTTCCTTTAATTTCAATCATTTGCGGTTAAATTAAAAGCTAAAATTCGAGGATTTATTCTGGAAACAGTACAAATAACGTGAAATGATAAAAAAAGTGGAATGATTTTTACTTTTCTTGCTCCGATTAATAACTAATCCAATATTTTTGAGCTGCAGTTATACCGAAAAAATCAAAATTTAAAGGTTTGGCTGGAACAAATATTTAATAGTAGAATAGAATTTTGTCAGGGAAATGGATGAACTAAAACAGATTTTCAGAGATAAATCTCTTGCTCTCAAGGATAATATTAAATCCTTGCTTAAAGAACACGGTAATATCAAACTCGATGAAGTAAAGCTCGAACAAGCCTTTGGTGGCATGCGAGGGATACAAAGTATGATATGGGAGACTTCTTTATTAGATGCTCAGGATGGTATTAAATTCAGAGGTTATAGTATCCCTGAACTTCAGGACAAATTGCCAAAAGCAAAAGGAGGTGACGAACCATTGCCAGAAGGCATTTTTTGGCTTATGCTCACCGGAGAATTGCCTACCGCAGATCAGGTAAATTGGTTAAGTGATGAATGGGAAAGGCGCGCTCAGGTCCCGGAAGTAATGTATAAAGTATTGGATGCCATTACGACCGATGTACATCCTATGACCCAGTTCAGCATTGCTATAAATGCCCTGAATGTAGATAGCATCTTTCTTAGAAAATACGAAGAAGGGCTTTCTAAAAACGAGTATTGGGACGCCACCTATGAAGATGCTATGAATCTGATAGCCCGAATTCCATTTGCCGCAGCATATATATATAGAAAAAATTTTAAAAACAATATCCATATTCCTGCAGACAGGTCCCTGGACTGGGTAGCGAATTATTCTCATATGTTGGGTTTTGAAGGCCATGAGTGTTATGAAATGATGCGACTTTATCAAACCATTCATGCTGACCATGAAGGCGGGAATGCATCAGCCCATACGGCCCATTTGGTGGGATCTACCTTGAGTGATGTATACCTTTCGTATGCTGCCGGTATGAATGCATTAGCGGGCCCATTGCATGGTCTCGCCAATCAGGAAGTAATCAAATGGATATTCGAGATGGTGGAAGCCCTGGGCACCAGAACGCCTACCAAGGAGCAAATTATTGGATATATTCACGATACGCTCAATAAAGGGAAAGTAGTACCAGGTTACGGCCATGCTGTTTTGCGCAGGCCAGATCCGAGATTTTATGCTCAAAAGAAGTTTTCAGAAAGATACCTTGCTGATGATGATATCATTAAGATCGTTTGGCAACTATTTGAAATTGTACCACCGGTTTTACAAGGGCTTGGTAAAGTTAGTAACCCATGGCCTAATGTAGATGCTCACAGCGGAGCCATGTTAGTCCACTACGGTCTTACGGAATATAATTACTATACTGTGTTGTTCGGAGTATCCAGGTCGTTGGGTGTAATGGCGGCTCAGTGTTGGTCTCGTGCCTTGGGATTTCCACTTGAAAGACCCAAATCACTTACCTCCGACTGGATTTTCGATTTTGTAAAAAATCAAACCGCACAGTAGTATATTTACAACACCTAAATATTAAATAAACTATGTCAAAAATTGAATCCGGATTAAAATACACGCCTGAACACGAATGGCTTAGAAAAGTATCTGATAATGAAGCAATAATAGGTATTACTGATTTCGCTCAGGGTGAATTGGGAGAGTTGGTATTTGTAGAGGTTAATACTGTAGGCAAAACTTTGAAAAAGGGCGATATTTTTGGCACTGTTGAAGCTGTAAAAACTACATCTGATTTATACCTTCCAGTAAGTGGAAAAATAGTGGAGTTCAATCAGGAAATTAGTGAAAAAGGCGGGGATAATCCAGGATTGATCAATGAAGATCCTTATCAGGCAGGATGGATTATTAAAATTGAAATGTCGGATATTTCTGAGTTGGATGATTTGCTCGATGGTGATGCCTATCTGGAATTAATACACTAGAGCAATTTTTTTTTATTTCTCACACCATTTTGAATTAACCTGGCATCTTGTTTTTCAGAAAGTATATCTGGAGTATAGCATGGTCTCTCGCCATATTACTGCTCAGCCTGCTTCCTAAAAGTTCTTTCCCTGATATGAGGTTGCAATTGAAATATCTTGACAAAATTGCCCATTTAGGATTTTATTTTTTGCAAATTTTTTTGATTCTTTTTGAGTCAAAAAATGCCATGTCCAAAAGTTTAACAATCAAAGCTTTAGCCTATTGTTTTTTTCTTGGAATAATGGTAGAGCTTGGTCAAAAATATTTTTTACTAGGTCGCAGTTTTGAGATATGGGATATTGTTGCTAATATTATCGGGTCATTTATTGGCATAATTTTTTTTAGAATTTTAAAACCGTTATTATGAATTTGACAGAGATTGACGGTAAAGTCGCGATTTGGATTGTACTTGCAATTCTGGCTTCTGTAGTAGCATTGATCTTTATACTTAAATCTGTATTTAAGAAAAAAGCTACTGAAGACCTGGCTGCAAAATACAAAGACAAAAAGTGGTCTTCACCAATAGAGGGTATGTACAAATACCCCGATGTTGATATCTTCAATATGAGCGGTCCAATCTGGAGATATGGTCTGGCAGCTGCACTCGGACTTTCTGTACTTGGTCTTAACTGGACTACATACGAGAAAAAGGTATACATTCCTACCGATGCACTTGCATTTGATGATGAAATCCAGGTTGAGGTTCCTCGTACTGTAGAGCCACCACCACCTCCGCCACCACCACCTCCACCAGTGGTGCAGGAGATAAAAGTTACTGAAGAGAAAATTGAAGAAAAAGTGGAATTCGTGGATCAATCCATACAGGAGGAAACTGTGGTTGAAGCCCCACCACCACCTGAGCCTAAAAAAGAAGCTCCACCACCACCACCACCTCCTCCTCCTCCAAAAGATGAGCCTGAGGAAATCTTTAAAGTGGTAGAGGAAGCTCCCAGATTCCCTGGTTGTGAAGACAAAGGATCAAATGATGAAAAGAAAAAATGTGCTGATGAGAAAATGCTTCAGTACTTATATAAAAACATCAAGTATCCTAACATAGCTAAAGAAAATGGTGTGCAGGGTAGAGTGGTAGTGACATTCGTAGTAGAAAAAGATGGTCGTATTACTGATGCCAAAGTGGTAAGAGACATTGGCGGAGGATGCGGCGAAGAAGCTCTGCGTGTGGTAAACTCCATGAATGAAATGGGTGAGCGTTGGAAACCTGGAAAACAAAGAGGAAATCCTGTGCGCGTTCAGTTTAATTTACCTGTTGCTTTCAAACTCAACTAATAAAAGATATAAAATCAATTTATTAAAAAAGCTGTCTGATGATTTCAGACAGCTTTTTTGTTTTACATTAGATTGTACTATTTTCAATTAACAAACTATGGAGAATAATAAAATAGAATTGAAAAATTTAATCATGGTGATACTGGCGGTTGCCCTGGCCTTTCTTTTAAAACTCAAATACATAGACGGCAAAGAGAGTTTTTCAGTGTTTTTCCCAAAAGAGAATAATCTAAAGGAGATTGCTGATGCTGACAAAGCCATTCATGAAACACATATTGAAAAGCATCCAATGCCAGAAAATGAAAATCACAATGAGAATAATGAAGAAGTTTTCAAAGTAGTAGAGGAAGCACCCAGATTTCCAGGATGTGAGGACAAAGTATCAAATGACGAAAAGAAAAGATGTGCCGATTTAAAAATGCTGGAATACCTTTACAAAAACATTAAGTATCCTTTGGCAGCCAAGGAACGAGGTATCCAGGGCAGGGTAGTAGTAACCTTTGTAGTGGAAAAAGATGGCTCCATCAGTGATGTAAAAGTGGTACGAGATATAGGCGCTGGCTGCGGAGAGGAAGCGATTCGGGTTGTAAATTCTATGGATGAATTGGCAGGAAAATGGATTCCTGGCAAAATGAATGGTAATGCAGCAAGAGTGCAATTTAATTTACCGGTTTCTTTTAGATTAAATTAGCCAACTTCAAATGAATACAAGTGGTACACAAAAAAAAATAGTATTTATCATAGGTACCAGACCTGAGATAATCAAGTTTGCTCCTCTCCTGTTAAAATTAAAAAAGGAATCGACATTCAAAGTTCGAATTTGTTTTACAGGACAACACAAAGAATTATTAGATGAAACTGCAGCATATTTTGAAATAAATCCGGATGTACATCTTTCATTGATGTCAGCAGATCAAACGCTAAGTAAGTTTGTCTCCATTGCATTGGTTGCAATTGAAAAAGTATTGATAGAAGAATTACCTGATCTTGTATTTGTACAAGGTGATACATCAACAGTATTGGCAGGAGCGTTGGCTTCTTTTTATCAGAAAGTGCCGGTGGCTCATCTGGAAGCAGGACTTAGAAGTCATGATTTATACAATCCTTTTCCGGAAGAAATGAACAGGGTGCAGACCAGCAAACTTGCCTGCTTTCATTTTACTCCTACTAAAACAGCTGTTTTAAATTTGTCTGCTGAAGGTATCACAAAAAATGTCTATAATGTAGGGAATTCAGTGATAGATGCTTTAAAACTTTGCCTTGAAAAAATAAAACAGGAAGGGGACTTTAAATACAAAGAGAAATTTAAAAAGTTGGATTTTACCAGAAAATGTATTCTTGTTACAATGCACAGGCGTGAAAATTTTGGAAGACCAATGGATGACATTTTGCACGCATTGAAAATATTTGCTAATGGGTATCCTGAAGTACAAATGGTGATTCCTGTACATCCCAATCCCAATGTAAAATCAAAAATAACCGATGCACTCCGTGAGATAAAAAATGTATTTCTGTATGCACCTTTTACATACCCTGAAATGGTATATATGATGAACAAAAGTTTTTTTATAGTCACTGATTCAGGAGGGGTGCAGGAAGAAGCTCCTACTTTAAAAAAGCCGGTACTCGTGCTTAGAAATACTACCGAAAGGAAGGAATCGGTAGAAGCCGGATTGGCTGCTTTAGTGGGTACAAACAAAGATAAAATCATTGGGTATATGACCAGATTAATGGAAGACAGTGAATATTATTCCGGATTTATGGCTGTGGAAAATCCATATGGTGATGGATCTACTTCAGATAAAATAATTGAAATCTTAAAACAGGAATTGTGCGACAAAAGATAATTGTAGTATTGCCTGCCTATAATGAGGAATCATCCATTCTGGCCCTTTTACATGGTTACGATGATATGGTTGCTGCCAATGATATTATAATAAAAATTGTTGTTGTAAACGATGGAAGTACGGATGATACACTCTCAGAAATATATAAATATAAAGGCCCTTTGCCGATAGAAATTATAGATAATAAAGTAAATGCAGGACTTGGCAAGGTGTTAAAGCAAGGATTGTGGGCAGCAATGGAAAAAGCCGATCCAGATGATATAGTGATCACTATGGATGCCGATAACAGTCACAACCCGGATCAAATTCCTTTAATGATAAAGAAAATAAATGAAGGGTATGACATTGTAATTGCTTCCCGATACCGCCACGGATCTAAAATTGTAGGATTGAGTAATTTTAGAAAGTTGACCAGTTTTTTGGCGGGTTCATTATTTGTCATCTTTGCACCCATAGATGGAGTGAGAGACTATACTTGTGGGTTCAGAGCTTATAAATATAGTATTCTGCAAAAGGGATTTGCTCTTTATCATCAAAGACTTATCCAGGAAACCGGGTTTAGCTGTATGGTAGAGGTATTATTGAAATTGAATAGCTTTAAACCGAAAATGAAGGAAATTCCTATGGTCTTGCGATATGATTTGAAACTATCTGCAAGTAAAATGAAAATATGGTCTACCATTCGCAAAACTTTAAGTGTGCTTTATAAATATAAAACCGGATTTTAGTTCATAAGTTTGATCCCCAAATTAATATAAAAATGAAAAAGACAATTGTATTTGGCATAGTTCTGTTGGCTCTGATTTTATCTTGTAAATCTGATAAAAAAAACAATGAAGATTCAATTGCAAAAGAGGTAACTGCAATGGATTCGGTGTACCAGTTTGTAGAAGAGCTGCCTTTATTTCCCGGATGTGAAAATCTTGGCGCAAAAGAAAAAAGGAAATCGTGCTCTGATTCTCTGTTGCTAAATTATATTTATACTCATGTGAAATATCCCCAGTATGCAATTGATAATAATATTGAAGGGAGGTGTGTACTCACATTTATCGTAGAAAAAGATGGATCCATATCGAATGCAAAAATTACAAAGGATATTGGCGGAGGATGTGGGGAGGCTGCCTTGGAAGTGTTAAATTCTATGAATTCTATGTCTCAAAAATGGGTACCTGGAAAAGATAAGGGCGAAGCAAAACGAGTATTATTTAATCTGCCCGTTTCATTTAGATTAGAAAATAAGAATGTGAAATAGTCAACGAAATATTTTCTAAATTTTAATAAATATAGAAAAGACCAATTTTCCACCCTTTACAACTTATAATAAAAAATATGTATTACAATTAGATAGTTAAAGTCTTATTAATAGATTATGGTTAGAGGCTATATGTAAGGCTTTATTATTTAAAGCATTGTAAGATTACAAATCCTTATAATGTGTTCATAATGAGTAAGTTTTGAAAATTTTTTTTAATAAAAAGTTATTCCACGTAAGAGTATTTGTCTATTTTTCATCCACGAAAAACATTTTTACAATTAAACCATAATAATGCATGGAAAATAAATACCAGCATGATTATAACTTGAGTCAATGGGTGAACGAGTTTGAAATTCTTACTCAGCAGGGGGAGAAAACTACATTTGATATAAGAATATACCAGAAGCTCATAGAATATTATCAAAATGAAGGTGATCTGAAAAAGGCAGTAAGTGTTGCTGACAGCGGACTTGAACAATATGGATACAGAGTGGATTTCTACCTGGTTAAGTGCCGGTTATTATTATCGCTCAAACAACCACTTGGGGCCATGGATTGTCTTCACCAGGCTGAACAATTACATCCACAGAACACAGATGTATTGCTTACCAAAGCATTGATATTGTCTGATTTAAAAGATAAAGCAGCGGCGCTTTCACTTTTGCACGATTTAAAAGGGTACGTGGGTCAATCTGATTTGGTGGAAGTATTGATCTGTGAAACAGAGGTATATTTTCAGGCTGAAGAATTTGATAAAGGATTTATAACATTGAAGGATGCCTTACGGTCAGATGCATATCATGAAAAAGGTCAGCAGCTATTATCCGAATATATTACATCATCCAGAAACTATCATATAATTACTTTATTCCTGCAAGAGATGCTGGAAAATGCCCCTTATTCTCATTTTGCCTGGTATAATTTGGGACATTGTTACTCTAATCTGGGTGAATATGCACAAGCCATAGATGCCTTTGAATATGCTTTTCTGATTAAACCACAATTTGAACAGGCGTATCTTGATTGTGCTGAAACCTGTGTTTTACTCCGACAATGGGATAAGGCCCTCTCTGTATACCAGGAAGTATTAAACACGTTTGGTGAAGAGTATGACATTCTTATTTCTATTTCGGAATGCTGCATCGCTTTGAAAGACATAAAACAAGCTAAAAAATACCTTAGTCAAAGTTTGAAATTGGATGTATTTGGAGAGGAGTCTCACTATCTGATGGGTCAGTGCTATGCTATTGAAGAAAAATGGAATAAAGCCATTCAATCTTACCGAAGAGCCATATCTATAGACGATACCAGTGATACTTATTTTCTGGCATTGGCAAAAGCATACGCTCAGGTAGGAGAATTAGATAAAGCACATAGGAATTTTCGAAAAGCCACTCAAAATGCTCCGGAACAAAATACATATTGGTTTGAACATGCCAGTTTCCTGCTGATGCAGGGAAAAATACAGCAAGCACTCGATATCCTGGATCAGGGCGAAATAGCCTCTGTAGGTTCTGATTTATTGTATTGCCGTGCTGCTATTTATTACATACTGGGAGATAAAACCCGATCGATAGATATCCTGGCTGAAGTATTGGAAGATGATTTTAATGGCCATACTTGTATATACAGCCTCGCTCCTGCCATGCAGGAAGACAGAGATATTCAATCTATCATAAATTATTATAAAGGTGAAATTTTAGAATAGCCCAAGCTAACAAACCAAGGTGCCAAGTTTGGTTTCTCCATTAAGTATTCGCACTAAATTACCTTTTTGAGTTACATCAAAGACAATAATCGGCAATTTATTCTCCTGGCAAATTGTGAAAGCTGTCATATCCATTACAGCTAATGATTTATCGATGGCTTCCCGGTAAGATATTTTTTCATATTTGATTGCAGAGGGATCCTTTTTAGGGTCTGCTGTATAGATACCATCTACCTTGGTGCCTTTCAGCAGGATATCAGCACTTATTTCATTCCCTCTTAATGCTGCCGCAGAGTCAGTAGTAAAATACGGGTTTCCAGTACCTGCCGAAAAAATGACCACTCTTCTTTTCTCAAGGTGTCGGATGGCTCTCCTCCTTATGTAAGGCTCGGCCACCTGCTCCATTTTGATAGCAGAGACTAATCTGGTATACAAGCCCAAATCTTCCATGGTACTTTGCAAAGCCATACCATTTATTACAGTTGCCAGCATGCCCATATAGTCTCCCTGAACTCTTTCCACTCCTGATTTTTCAGCACTCAGACCTCTATAAATGTTTCCACCCCCTATGACTATAGCAACTTCAACTCCAAGATCTACTGCAGACTTTATTTCGCTTGAGTAATGCCGGAGCTGATCAGCTTGAATCCCAAATGGTTGATCACCCATCAATGCCTCTCCACTCAGCTTGAGCAGAACTCTTTTGTATTTTAACGCCATGTGAATCTTTGGATATATTTTTTGAAAAGGTAAAAATAAGAAAATGTATTAGGATTTATAATATATGATTTTTGTGATGCCCTTACACTTGACTTCGGTATACATATTGAAGTACCTTGCAATCTGAATAAATCTATAAAGGTGAAAAAGATCTTTGCCGCCATTTATTTGTGTTTTCCGATTTGTCTTTTTGCACAATTGCCCAACATCATTCCCAATCCGGGTTTTGAAAGGATAAAAGCTTCTCCAGAAAAATGGTTTTATACCGGAAAGGATTTTGATATTGTATTTGAAGAGTGGAGTAGCCCTACGGCGGCCTCCCCGGATGTATACCACGATCTTATACATGTACCTGCATATTGGAAGGAGAGAGGATTTGACCATATCCAACCGTTCAGGGGCAAGTCCAAAGTAGGCATTACCATGTATGGGTGTAACCAGGGCAAGCTGCATTGCAGGGAATATATTACTGCTCCATTATTAGATTCACTGGTGATTGGCCAGGAATATTATTTTTCGATGTGGGTGGCACCCATGCTTAAAGGAATACAAATAGATGAAATGCAAGTTGCCTTTGACATGAAGCCGGCAACAGCCATTGACGACCGGTTGCTGGAATTAAAACCATTTTATAGCCTTCCCATGAAATTGCAGAAAGATTGGCAACGAATTGAGCTTAGGTTCTTTGCAGAAACTGAGGCTACCCACCTCACTATAGGCAATTTTAAAAATGATTTATCTACCCGGGTATTCAACTATCCTGCGGACATAGCCCAGGCATTTGCTTATTATTATATCGATGAACTCACTATGTTTAAAATTCCGCCAATTTTACCTCGAGAAGTTATTACTGCTTACGATTCCATTACATTGGCCTCAAAAGAAATTTTGCTAAAAGATATATACTTTGATTTTGATCAAATCAAATTATTACCTGGTTCATTTCAAGAGTTAAATAAACTTCTCAATTTATTGAATAAAAACCCTGAATTAAAAATTAACATTATTGGTCATACAGACAGAATAGGTACCTATGACTACAATATGCGGTTATCCAGAAAAAGAGCTCAGGCTGTAGCGGAGTTTTTAATGAGGCATTATATTTCCTCGTCGAGAATTGCAGTAAAAGGAATGGGTTATGAACAACCCATTGTTTCCAATGATACAGAAGAAAGGCGTCAGCAAAACAGGAGAGTGGTATTTGAAATAAAAAAATAAAAGGTATTATTTAGGTGGAATATTACCCTCACATTCTTTTAATTTCATTTTTAGCTCCAGGTTTTCCTGTATTAAGGTATTGATTTCTTTGTCTTTTCTTTCAACGGCTGACTTTAGATCCAGCAGTTCGGAATGGGTAGCGGCCTGTGATGCTGCACTTTTATCATCAGTTTCAGTGGAGCCTGCTGTAGAAGGAGATTTTACTCCGGAGAATACATTTACTATCTTATATACTTGCTTTTTTAGATTGCCAATTCCATCTTCGCCATTGTAATATGATGCGCCTAAATATGCTAAAGGTGCAAAAATCAGTAAGAAAATGGCAAATCGAAAGCATCCTGTGGTTTTATATGGTCTTGTTGCCATGTTTTATTTTTTTATTCAACAAAAATATAAGCAGGATCTAAAGTATTAAAAATATAATCTATCAAAACAATTTAAATGACGACAGAATGTCAAATACGGTAATTTTTATTTTCTGACTCCGTCATACGCCCAGGTAAGTAATATGGCTCCCCAGGTATATCCCCCTCCAAATGCGGTCAGCACCAGTTTATCTCCTTCTTTCAAACCAGATTCATACTCCCAAAGACAAAGAGGAATAGTGGCCGCAGTAGTGTTTCCGTATTTTTCAATATTCATCATCACTTTTTCTATCGGAAAATCCAGCATTTCAGCTACCGCTTTGATTATGCGTTGGTTGGCTTGATGGGGTACTATCCAATCAATATCCGCAGATTGGTGGCCTGCACGATTCACCACTTCTTTCACAGCTTCAGCCATTCCTTTGACAGCAGCTTTAAATACCACCCGACCATCTTGCCATACAAAATGTTCCTTGTTGGTCACACTTTCTAAAGATGGTGGTGTAAGCGATCCTCCTGCTTTTATACGAAGCATGTCTTTTCCTGAGGCATCTCCATATAAAGCAATCTCCTCGATACCAAATCCATTAATAGAAGGCTCCAATAATACTGCGCCTGCACCATCACCAAATAAAATACAAGTTGATCTGTCCGTGTAGTCTACGATGGATGACATTTTATCGCTACCTACCACAACCACCTTTCTGTGCATACCTGATTTAATAAATTGAGAACCAGTAGCAAGAGCAAATAGAAAACCTGAACAAGCCGCGTTGAGGTCAAATCCCCAAGCACGATTGATACCACTCAGTTTACATATTTGATTTGCATTATCCGGGACCGGACAGTCTGGCGTCACTGTAGCACATATGAGAAGCTCCACATCATCCGGATTTGTGTTCGTTTTCTTCAACAGCCCTTTCACAGCTTCTGCTCCCATAAAAACGGAGGCTTTTCCAGTGTCTTTTAATATTCTTCGTTCCTTGATCCCAACACGTTCAGTAATCCAGGCATCATTAGTATCTACGAGTGCCTCCAGGTCTTTATTTGTGAGCTTCGTTTCCGGCACGTAACCCTCTACACCGGTAATTGCAACTCTGATATCGCTAGCCATGCAGCAAAATTAAAAAAACTATTTCGATGATGAGGAAGAATAATCTTTACTTTAAATTTTTTTATAACTTATAAAATGCAGATAATCAATTAAATATAGTTATATTAAAATAAATCTAACCAAACTTGGTACAATCATTGCTACTTTGGCATTGAGCAATAATGCTTTTTAAAATCAACCATCGTTCATCATTAAAAACATCGAGACCATGAAACCTTACAGATTGTATAGCCTGATCGTGACCATGATGGTCATGTATTCTGTTTCCATTGCCGAAGAAAGCATATCTTTTTTTTCAGGAACAGTAGAAGCTGCAAGAGAAAAAGCGAAGAAAGAAAACAAACTTTATTTTATAGAATTTTATGCAAAATGGTGTGAACCTTGCAAATGGATGGATGAACATACCTTTTCTCATCCCAATCTCTCATCATATGTTGATAAAAATTATGTACCTGTAAAAGTTGATGTTGAAAATCTCGATGGTTTTGTTTGGAAGCAAAAATATAAAGTGCAATACTTGCCTACCATAGTAGTACTGAATGCCGATGGGGCATTATTGGGAAAATATGAAAAAAGTATGGGTGCAAATGAACTACTCAGAGCACTTCAAAATCATAAAGGCTCACCGGTAAGTGCTGAGACTGAATATCTTGCTAAGGAAAACCTGGCTCCCGCTGCTCCTGTTAAAACCAACCAAATTACAGAGGCAAAACCTGTGTTTGTAACACTAAAAAGAGAGCCGGGTCTTCCTAAGCCATCTGATGTGGTAAGAAAAACAGATGAAACAAAAAAACCAATAATCAATGCTTCAAGTGTGGTGCCTGTAAATGCAAAACTGACTAAGCCAGAGCCTAAGTCAAACGAGCCTGTAAGTGATGGAAATGAATATCGTGTACAGGTAGGGGTATACTCGGATGCAATAAATGCTACTAATGAAGTAAGTAAATTGAAAAAGGATTTTAGCCAAGTGGTCCAGGTATTTAATAAGAAAAATATTGAAACCAATGTGGTAACCTATAGAGTAACAATTGGGAAGTTTACCACCAGGGAAGAGGCACTTAGTTTTGCAAATCAATTAAAGGTCAAAGGTATTCAGGGAGTAGTAAAACAAGCAAAGGAATTAAAATAGGAAGCTGAAAAAAATCCTTGAAGTATACTATGAAAATATATTATTCGTTTAAAGATTAGACAAGCAAAAAATTGCGATCAGGTGAGAGTATTGGCTTACCTTTGCGGCTCCATATTACTTAAATATCTGATCTGTATCAGCTTATAATCCAATGAATAACAAAAAATTACTCGTTTCTTTATTCTTTTTATTTGTAGCTTTTTTATTTGTCCAGGCACAGCGGCCCGAGGCAATAAAATATACAGGCGATCCTAATTTTAAGTTAAGAAAATCACAAGGTTGTAATGGTGCTGAGGCTGGCACTTTCAAATTAAAAGGAGCACCCACCAACTCTTCAAATAATATAAAATTTTTATGTCCGGGAGATACCATCATTCTGACTCATGATGGCAATTATAAATTTGTAGACCCCACCCCGGCTACCCAGCCAGGTATTGGTTATGTTTATTTTGATTGTAAGCCAACTGCTGAAGCAAAAACATTAGCCGAATTACTAGCTGACAGATGCGTAAATAAAAAATCACCTATACTGGTAAACGGATTACCTGTAAACCAAAAAGGCGGGCTATGGCTGGCAAAAGGGCCATTTAATGACGGTAATATCAGGTTTTATAATGATGGGTTTCAACAAACTGCATTTAATAACGGTAAACCAATCCAGATATGGTTTGCTCCAGTGACCTTAGATAATTTTGCTCCCGGCGCTGCTCAAACTGATTTTGAAAATACCAACACCATTCCCGGGGCTTGTATTGATTTGAATATCGATTCTGCATTTTCTATAGTCTATCTCAATGCCTTGAAGCTTTCGAATCTTACCGGTACCAATAATGGAATAAATAATTATGCCGGAACATTTACGGCTACCGG
Organism: Saprospiraceae bacterium; assembly: GCA_044227925.1. Taxonomy (GTDB): domain Bacteria; phylum Bacteroidota; class Bacteroidia; order Chitinophagales; family Saprospiraceae; genus JADJLQ01. Next base: position 49,726 of record JBGAVW010000033.1, read on the forward strand.
AGGGTTACCTGAATTTGATACCTCTTCTAATTATACGGAGGTCACCATAGTAAACGATCGAGACGCAAATGCAATTGGAAGATTAATAAATGGACCTGCAAAAAATGGTAAACCAATGCAATTTTCCGTACCTAAACCAGGAAAATACAGCATTACCATAAAAGATGCCAATGGCTGTTCAGTGACCAGTGCAATTACCATTGCTGAGGATCCTGCCGATGTAAAAATTAATTGTGTGGATGGTAAAATTGGGGACCAAATTTGCATTCCTATAAAACTAGGTAAGATCCCGAACCTGGCTGCTGCCCAATTTACTTTTGCTTTTAATCCCCAGGCTATGACTTTTGTAAAAGCACAAAACCTAAATCCTAAGCTAGGATCTGATGTAAGCCAGGTATTGATCACAAACACTATAAGTCAGGGATTTATTAAGTTTTTTTGGATAGATCTCAATCTGGATGCACATGACCTTACAGCAGAGGAAACATTAATCGAATTCTGTTTTACCCTAAAAGGACCTCCGGGTCAGACCAAAGTAAATATCGTAGAAAATCCTGGGCCCAATTTCCCTAAATTTGAATTATCCAACCCAGATGGGAACTCTTTGCCTGCAAGCAGTGCAAGTAATTTTAACTGCTCGGTAAATATCTCTCCATCATCCAATTTGGATGCCTTTTATTCTCAATGTGGCCAGCAATTATATGCAATCCCTTCCAGTGGACAAGGTCCATATACTTTTTATTACTCCGCTGTAGGTTCAAATACTATTTTAGATTCTATAAAAACCAATATCACGAGTACTTCGGTCAGAATATTTAACAATAGATCTCCGGGAAGGTATGTATTGACTTTAAAGGATAGCACAGGTGCAAGTGTAGTCGACACATTCACTCTGGACCCAAATATCAGGGATATCAGCTTAGACCTTAGCAACATAATTAATGAATCCTGTAAAGGTGGAGATGGCAGAATCATTGTGATACCATCGGGAGGGACACCCAGTTATAGATTTGATTGGAGCACCGGATCTATCAGTGATAGAATTGAAAGACTTAAGGCGGGTACTTATTATGTCACCGTTACCGATGCTCAGGGTTGCATGGTCAGAGACAGTGTGGTTTTAAATACGGAAAGACCCCGATCAGCTATTACCATTGATCGCCAACCATTTTGCAATACCATATCCGATGGGAGGGCGTCACCTGATTTTACAAATATTTTAGGGGTAAGACCGTTTACTTTTGAGTGGATAGGTAAAGGAACTAAAATAGGAAACGCATTTACTAGTCTTGGAGAAGGTCGAATAGGATTAATTAT
>JBGAVW010000034.1:0-50968 GCA_044227925.1 Saprospiraceae bacterium
GAATATACGTAAGAGAAGCACCTACCATTCCGGTTTTAAAATTATCTACCTCGCCTCCGTTGATATTGGCATTTAACCTCAAGGTAAAATTGATTAATCCGGTTGCTGTAGACCTTGATTCAGGAGTGAATCTGAATATGGATGAATTATAATTTCCTAAAACCCCCAATTGCCAGCTTTTGTTAAGATCGTATGTAAAATAACCTTGTATATCTGCAAAATCCGGAAGATATTCTCCTTTTAGTTGCAAAGAATTTAACAAATATCTTGTGGTCTTATACCTGGCACCCAAAAGATACGTAATTCTCTTATAGCTACTTTTACCAATCTTATGGCTACCTTCCAGATGAGAAGTAAGACCAAGTAAGGATGCAGACGCAGATCCACGTAACGAATCAGGCCTTTTATATTTAATATCCAATACAGAAGACTGTTTATCTCCATATCTCGCCTGAAAGCCGCCTGAAGAAAAAGAAAGGTCACGGATCAAATCAGTATTGGGAAAAGTGAGACCTTCTTGCTGACCACTGCGTACCAACTGTGGACGATATATTTCAAAATCATTCACATACACCAGGTTTTCATCATAGTTACCACCTCGCACCTGATATTGACTACTCAATTCACCCCCTGTACCGGATGTAGTGCCTAATGCAATATGGGGCAAAATGCTTTCAAAATTTCCGGTTGTAGACGGAATGAGTTTTAATGCTTCTATATTTTCTTTTATCATTCCACCGGTGCGCACAGCGGATTCTCTCACGATTACTTCCAGGGTTGAGTTTTCAAGACTCAATTCAAAATCGATGGTCATGGTTGCACCGGTAGTGATTTGATTAAGCTTGAAGGCAGCTGATTTATAACTGATACGGCTCACTTCCAATACCAGCTCTGCAGGATTTCCGGGAATATTCAATTCATAGTTTCCATCTTCGTTTGATTCAGTAGAAATATTTAAGTTTCTTACGAACACGGTGGCCAAATCGACCGGTTTCCCGGATTCCAGGTCTTTGATATGCCCTATAATTTTGGTAACGGACTGGGCAATGATAAAATCAGAAAAAAAGAGCAATGAAAAAATAAAAATAATCCTGGATGTCAAAAGCAAGCAATTAAATTAGATTAAGCAAATAGTTGTTGAGGATTGATTTGTTTCAGTTTATCGATCACGCCTTTAGGATTTCCATCACCAAAAATAGCATTTCCCACTACTAACGCATCGGCTCCGGCCTGCAGTATGGACTCTGCATTTTGCAACCCCACTCCACCATCTATTTCAATTATTGCGTTTGCGTTTTCTTCTATCAGCAGTTGCTTTAACCTTTTAATTTTAGGAATGGTCTGATAAATGAATTTTTGACCTCCAAATCCAGGATTGACAGACATGATCAGAAATAAATCCGCAATCTCCAATATGTCTTTTAATGAATCTACCGGGGTATGCGGATTGATGGCCACTCCGGCTTTTGCACCCAATTTATGTATGGCTTCCAGTGTCCGGTGTAAATGAATACATGCTTCGTAATGCACCGTAATGGTATCAGCACCAGCCTGCTTAAAGGCTTCAAGGTGATCATCAGGCCGTACGATCATCAAGTGCACATCGAGGTGCTTTTGAGTGATTTTACGAATATCCTTAATAACCGGAATGCCAAAGGAAATATTAGGAACAAAAGATCCATCCATGATATCAAGGTGTATCCAATCTGCATTACTCTCATTGAGCATTTCTATTGACTCACCCAACCGGGTAAAATCGGAATTGAGTATGGATGGGGCTATAATAGGTGATTTTATCATTTATAATATTCAATCTGTTCTTTTTGTAAGAGCGGTTTGTGATTAAAATACAGGTACAACTGAGCCACCGTCACAGCATCTTTTTGGCAGTATTCGGATATGCGGTCCAGATCGTTTTCTTTCCAGTATACCTCTCCAACTTTGCTGCCATCTATATCATCTTTGGGACTATCTATTCCCAAAATGGCCGACAACAGGTTTAGTGAAGTATAATGTTTGACATCGCCAAATTTCCAATATTGCATAGTATCAATATGCGAAGTCTCCCAGGGTTTTTTACCGCTTAAACTGAGTATCCTGGGAAAAGAAATCTTGTGGACCGACATTCGCCTGCACAGATAAGGGATATCAAACTCTTTTATATTATGCCCGCAGATCCGGTCTTCATCCCTGTTAAATCTTTTATTGAGCATGGCCACAAAATCCAGCAAGACTTGTCTTTCATCATGACCTGCAAATGATTTTACTTTAAGGCTAAGGCTTTTATCTTCAGCTACAGAAAACCGGGCTACAGAAATGCATACTATTTTACCAAACTCAGCAAAAATGGCTGATTTCTTTTCATAAAATTCGGCTACCTCAGTTTCTGTCATGGGAGTATCAAACGACCGTGTAAAAGAATTGGCTTTAATAGCCCAAAGTTCCTTCATGCGATCAGATTGCTCTGCATAAGTACCGAATTGTGAAACCGTTTCAATATCAAAAAAAAGAATGTCTTGAGGTTTGGTGAATTCCATTTCACAAAAATACCAAATTAAAGACAGATAGTTAATATACCTAAAAACAGCGGTCAACTACCATTTGTAGCAAACAGAATTGCAGATTTTTCCTGAATTCCTGGTCAGTGGATGTCAAAGAGCAAGACCATAGATTCTTTGGTTTAACTTAAACACTTTAATTAAATTTTATGATTTATCTGCTTCACCTTCAATACTTTCCATTAACAAGCCATTTAAGAAATTTTACAAAGCAAAATACTATTTTATATATAGACCTGCGTTATACTATCATAATTTTGCAATCACAATTTCAAAAAAATCTTAAAACAAATTCAAAACTATGGCTGATTACAATTATAACACCGGCAACACAGCTCCTAAGAAAAATAATAGCCTGCCCATCATAATAGGCTTATTAATAGCTTCTTTAGGTGCAAATGCTTTTTTATTTTTTAATAAACAAAAGCAACAAGAGATCATCGTAAGCACTGAAACCAAACTCACTGAATCAGAAAGATTAAAAGGTGAGTTGGAAAAACAATATTATCAGGCACTGCAGGATCTTGAAAAACAACGTACCGACAATAAATCACTTAATGACCAGATCGATTCCATGAAGTCTGATCTAAAAACTCAAAAAGATCGCATCGCACGCTTATTGGGTGATTCTAAAAACTTAGGTAATGCCAAAAAAGAAATGGCAGCACTTCGTACCCAGGTAGACGGTTACCTTGCCGAAATCTCTAAATTAAAATCTGAGAATGAAGCTTTGGTACAAACTAATAATGTACTCTCTACGGAGAAGAAAACCCTTACCATGACTCTGGAAGAACAAAAAAAGACGAATGAAGAATTGTCTACTGCAAAAGCGGTATTGGCATCTGAAAAAGAAAAACTAACCGGAGAAAATACGGTATTAGCTAAAAAAGTAAATATTGCTTCTGTAGTAAAAGTAAACAATATAGATGTAAGCGGATTTACTGTAAAAAGCAGCGGTAAAGAAGTAGAGAAATCAAGAGCTAAAAGAATAGATGGTCTTAAAATCTGTTTTGATGTGACGGATAATGATGTTACCGATGCCGGGGTAGAACAGTTTTATATCAGAGTGATCAACCCTACAGGTGAAACACAAGCAATAGAAAGTCTTGGATCAGGCGAATTAGTAAATCAGGCCAATAATGAGAGAATAAAATATACCTCATTAAAAGGCATTAAATACGAAAACGCTGCACAAAATACCTGTATGAACTGGCAACCTAATATGCCTTTCCAGGAAGGTACGTACACTGTAGAAATATACAATAAAGGATACCTTTCCGGTACTTCTACATTTAAATTAAAGTAAAAGAAACTTTTTCATAGCATTTTTTAATGGTTTAGGCCTGTCGTACGAACGATGGGCTTTTTTATTTGGAAAATAAACAAAGTAAAAAAGACAATTGCCAACGGATAATCTACAATGTACTGTGTACTATGTGAAGATGCTTGAAAATGATGGACCTTTTTTCAATCAGGTTTCAAATTCGCGGGCTCATCCTTTGTAAACCAATAAGTGGTTTTTCTTTAAATAAAAAAGCTCCCCTTTTACAGAAGAGCTTTCATCTATAACATAGTGGTAGGGCTATTGTTTTAAAATCCTTAAGGCTTGTCTTTCCTGATTACTTATTACCTGTAGTATGTACACAAAGCTGGCTTGCAAACTTGACTCCTGCGAAAGCTGAAGCAAAGAAGTCAAGAGCTTATACACAAGGCTGAGCTTAAAACTTGACTTCTGCTGACGCCTCATTCCGCTTTTACTAGCTTTATCGATTTATTTGACAGTTCATTTTGTATTTGAAGTATGTAGGTACCTGCTGGATAGGCAGTAAGATCTATGGTTTCGTTTTCACTGTTGGTGGTACGTATATGTAGAAGTTTGCCTTGTATCGTATATAACCGGAGTATATGCTTTTGGTAGGCATCATTGATCTTCAATTTGTTTTTTGTAGGACTGGGCCATGCGCTTATTTCAAACTGTGTGGCAGAGCGGGATTCGAGCTCTGGTGATTGTAATGAAGCTGTGCCTAATTCCACCATTAGTTTATAACAATCATCCGCATCAAATGCACCATTGTATCCGTGCACGCGTACATAATACGTACCTACCGGCAATATTACTTCTACAGATTCATCGAGTGTCATCCATTTACGGGCATTGGCAGCTACGGCCCCATTGCTGGCATATACTATCAAATCATAGTCAGCCACCAGCTCTGTGAGTGTGATTTTTACGGAGCCACGGGTGGTGATCACAAATTTGTAATAGTCACGATCACCATTGCTGCTGATACGACCTTTGATAGGTGTATTAAACGGTATGGCCGTAGCCGTAGTCGTATTATTATTTGGCTCGGCATCCTGTGCGCTGGGACAGTTGGGATCAGGTGCAGATTTTGTTTTGAACTGACTGCTCACCATAGCGCTGGATGATAAAGCACAGCTGGCCCATATACGCCAATTATAAGTAGTACGAGGTACCAGGTTAGTCCATAGATGGGAAGTCTGAACGGTACTGAATGCGGTGAGCCATGCATTACTACTGGTATTAAAATATTGAATGGTGTACTGTATGGCACCGGGCACCGCTGACCAACTAAGCAGAGCACTATTTTCTGTGATCTGACTGGCTGTAAGATTTGATGGAGCATCTACACACGGTACTGCATTGGTAGAAAACGAAGATGTACTGTATTTGCCATAGCTATTATTACACTTGCCTCGTACACGGAAATCGTACATTTTGTTTTGTTGTAAGCCGGTGATGTCTTTGCTGGTCACTAAAAGATTTTCCAGCTTGGTCCATGCACCGCTTCCTTGTGAGCTGAGTTTGTACTCAAGAGTATAGCTGTCAAAACTGCTATTAGAGACCCATGATAGGGTGGCAGAGTTCACAGTGATATTAGTGGCATTGAGGCCGGAGATCATCACATTCTCCACTGTATTTCTTATCTGACCAAAATAACATTCTGTACATTGAGCAGCTATATAGTCTTCATCGCGGGTGCCATCACAGTCTTCGTCAATATTATTACAGGTATTGTCCGGTGCATTGGGATGTATGGATGATTTGGTGTCATCACAGTCTTTACCTAAATAAGTGGGATTACCTTTTATCCAATTATTGCCCGGAGATATACAACTCACCTGGGTCCGAGCCGCATAACCATCGGCATCACCATCGATATACCAAGCGGTAGCAGGTGTGATAGTGACATCAGCATCGTTACAATCCAGGCTATTGCTGACATAGCCTGCCGGCTGAGCACAAGTATCTTTTTGCATAGTAGGGTCACCATAAGTATCACCATCGGCATCACGATAGAAAATAGCGATACCATCATCTTTGGTGCCATCACAGTCATCATCGAGACCATTACACAGCTCTGTGGCCATAGGATGTATAGCTGCATTGCCATCATCACAGTCGGTATTATTAGTAACATAACCTGGTAGTGGTGCGCAAGAATTGACTGCGTTATTTGCATCTCCATATGTATCACCATCTGAGTCTTTGAAATAATAAGTGCCACCAGAGAAAAGTGCATCACCAATAATATTCCAGTTTTTAAGAATATCCAGAGAATCTCTTGCTGCTTGTGCCAGACTGAGATATTCTAAACCTTCAGCATAGAAAGTTAAATTATATGGAGTATTAGGGCTGGCTGCCCAACCACGTAAAGTGTTTGAATAATTGATGCAATCCACTCCAGAGTTGGAAAGCATGAAGCATAGATCGGTAAAATTTAAGCAATTGTATAGTATCGAATTTAAATTCCAAGAACCTAGATCCTGATTAAAAGCACGGGCATCAAAAAACATTGCATTCATACCTTTCACCTTCTTAGTATTCCAATTCCTAATATTCTGATTAAAATTATATGCTTTATAGAACATACTGTACATATCAGTTACATTGCTCACATCCCAGTTTCCTATATTTTGATTAAAAGATAAGGCACCAGAAAACAAGGAGGTCATATCTACCACACTACTGGTAATCCAATTATTTATATTGGAAGGGCCATTTAACTGCGAACATCCATTAAACATATTTTTCATTGATTTTACATCGGCAAGATCTGGCACATCTGTCGCACTGCAAGAAAGGTGTACACAATTAAGAAACGCATTGTTAAAGGAAGACCAATGTATATCCCCCCATTGAACTATATCTGTAAGACATACATTTTCAGGAGCAGTAACAAACACACTTCTCAATCCAGTACTATCGATCTTTAATCTTATTTTTTTACCCGCTGGTAATCCCGTAACAGTCAATGGTGAAACATTAAAAGTTCCCACTCCATGTACCAAAGGATCAGATACATCTTGCCATGAGTAAAAACCAGTTCCAATTACACTTACCCCAATAGAAATTTGTGTATTGGAATTACTCAATTTTGACAAGTCCCATTCTGTAACAAAATCATCATCGCAATTGCCACTTGGCTCAATACATTCATCAAAACTATCGCATGTACCATCTCCATCTAAATCTGGCTGTGCTACCGGAAAAATATCTGTCGTAAATGTGGTTAGTTGATCATAAGAAGTTAAACTATAGATATTACCTGGATTATAATCTAATAAGCAAAGGATAGTTTGACTTGGATTGACACCAATCATCTTTACTTCTACTGATAATGAACTTATTTCTTGTGATATAGTAGAGTTTGCACAAGGGTCTTGTTCACTCGAATTTGGTTTTCCATCACTAATAATTAATATTTTTCCTTTAGTAGGGCTTGAATATCTAGTAAATTGATCTAATGCTATGTCGAATGCATCTTTAATTGGAGAACCTCCACCACGGTAGCTTAGGGCAGATATTGAGTTTAAAACGTTATCTATATATTGTTGGTTGGAAAATCCGTGATCTAGCCTTACAATGGTACCAACACTTATTACTGCAAATCTTTTAGTAACAAGTGTTGACTGATTATCTCTGACAAATCGCTTTGCGTAGTTCTTAATACTATCAAACCCTACTTGTGTGATTGAACCTGAACAATCTAATATCAAAACGATATCTTGATCCGAGCATGCGTCAGATGATAAATTAGCTAAAGCATGAAAAGACACCCATGCCAATAAAAAGGATAGTAAAAATTTTTTCATATTTATAGTATAATTTTTGGGGGCAAAGCTAAACTGTGAAAAATGTTAAAAACATCCCATAAATGGGGGAGAAAGTTGACTAATGTACGATGTGAAAATGTCGCTAGGTTACGCTCGCGATGGCAAGCAAAGCCTCGCTCATATGATGTACGTTGTGAGAATGTACGCTGTACGATGTATTGGTGAAAATGTACAACTTGTATATGGATTTATTCGTAATAATGTAATTAAATATGGTCAAAAAATGATGCGCGAAGCGGAAGTCAAATTTGTGAGTGTGACTGCGCTCTATCTTTTGGCTTCCTTATGATTAGGTGAGCTTGGTGGTACGGGAAATAGTGGTTTGCTAACGCGCTAAGAAGTCAAGGGCAGACACACAAGGACCAAGCACAAACTTGACTTATGCTAGCGGCGCTGAATTCCAACCTTCACAGCTTCCGCCTTACTATTTACATGCAGTTTTTTGTATATGCTTTTAATATGGGATCGCACGGTCTCTAGACTCATGGCTAGTCGCTCAGCGATCATTTTATAGCTAAGACCATCTATCAGTGAATGTAATACCTGGTTTTCTTTGGCTGTAAGTTCTTTTTCTACATTGTAAGTGCGGCTGGGATTAAAATGTTGAAGTACTTTGCGGGCTATGGCTTTGCTCAATGGTACTTCACCCAAAGTGATATTGATGATACTTTGTTTTATTTCTGTAATGGGTGTGCTTTTGATCAGATAACCGGACGCCCCGGCACAGAGAGCCCGGTATATATTTTCTTCATCTTCAAATACGGAGAGCATGATCACCTCTACCTGGGGATATTTTTGTTTAAAAAGTCGCATACCATCTATACCGGATATACCGGGCAACCCGATGTCGGTGAGTATTACATCAGGCACGGCATCGTCTATTTTTTCCAGATATGCTTCCACACTTTCACAGCTGGCTAGTATAATAAACTCAGGCTGAGTATTCAGATAGGTAGTAATGCTTTTGCGTATAGCAGCTATATCTTCGATAATGACCAGTGATATCATTGGAAGTACAAATGTAATACACGAAAGATGGTTAAGGTATCCCATAAATGGGGGAGAAAGTCGAATAATAAATAAGTACTGCCCATCAATCTGTCTTCCACTTATTTGCACATCACATCTTCCCTTTCAGGACTACCAGGTAAAAATCTGGAGTACTCTCCCACTCTATTACCGCACTAATTTTTTTTGCCCTGTCTTTCATGATTTGATTACCGTTGCCTCCAAGTACAGTACCTGGCGCAACCTTTGGTGAATCATTTTCAATGTAAAGGGTAAAATTATTTTCATTTAATTCAAATTTTACTTTTACCATAGTAGCCCGACTATGTTTAACTATATTATGAATTGCTTCTTTGTAAATATTAAAAATTTCCTGTCGGGTGCTGGTACTAATATTGCGCTGGAGATGAACATCCGAAGTAATGAACTGAAAGTCTACCGGAAACGATCTGAATATAACTGCAGCATGATCCTGCATACGATCGATAAGATTGATGACTTGGTCATTTTTGGTATTTACGCTCCACACTATATCTGACAAACTGTGTATCACATCGCGACTTTTTGAGCTGATGGAGTTTAAAGCAGAGTCTTTTTGTTCTGCAGTATACAAATTATTTTTTATCATATCGCTTTCAATGGCGATTTGGGTAAGGACACTCCCTATTTCGTCATGCAAATCAGCTGTAAGTTTAATGCGTGTATCATACAATGTTTTAATTGATTCCTGCAGCCTGAGGTACGATTTTTTCAATAAAATCCCGATCACAATTGGCATTGTAAATACTTCTAAGCTAAAAAAAGCGGAAATCAATACCAAAGTCAATAAGGAAAAAGATAGCAGATTGAGTGCTATCATCACATAAAGTGACTGATTAAATAATAAAAATAATACTGGAATCAAATATTCAAATCTAGACTGACTGATGTAAAAGACTTGATACACACATAAAATAAAAAGGATAAGGAGGGTAATTTCAAGATACAAACTGGTAATGAATACAAACTCATACCGGTCAAACAGAAAAAAATTTAAAATGACTCCCAACAGTCCACTGATACCCAATACAAAAATGATCGATTTTACTTTTGTTGACACGGGATGCTGTAATAATATGTGATATACAGCCAAAACCAATCCCATTGGTATGAGGTACATCTCCAGGTTAACAGCCAGGTTCAACCCCACCGGCCCAAGAGCAGATTTTAAATTCATTGAATTTATAATTATACCTGTACACAGTAACCCAATCACCAGGGTGTAATAATTAAATGCTTTTTCCCTGATAAATCGCGAAAGAATAATATTAAATAACAATCGCACCATTTGTATCCCTATAAATAGCCAAAGCAGTTTATCCTGTAATGCAAGGAATCTGAGATAAGCAATCTCATCCCAAATAGTAAGTGTACAATAAAGCGAAGATGCAGATTTGATTTTAACATAATAGGTTGAAGTTGATTGGGGAGGCAATTTTGTTCTAAAAGCAGGAAAAAAATTATCCATATTGGAAACAGATACAGAACGCATATCACCTGATATTTTTGTGCTTATTAGCTTACTTTCCCTGAACTCAAATAAGTCCACGTAGTCCAGATCCTTCATCCCAATGTCAAGAATTTTTTCAAGTGAGATTTCCGTACCATTGTATATTTTGAATGTTAGCCAAAGAGTCGAATTTGTAAATCCAAATTGAATCTTTTCATCTGGTAAAGGCATGAAAACGCCTAATTTTTGTACTGAGTCGATTCCCAAACCATTAGGATCTAAATAATAATTTACATTAGGTAAGAGGTTGATTCGTTGGTCCGAGATGATAATAGTCCTTGCCTGTTGAGCAAGCAATGGATGACCTAGACTAAACAGGAAATAAAATAAAATATGAACCCGCGTCAATTTCAAACAATCATTTAAGTAACGTAAAATAATAAAAGCAAAGCGCTTTATTAAAGGAAATCGTATTATTTAACTTTTTTTGAGAATGTTTACTTTAAGCCAGGAAAACCATTTTATCCAAGAGGATTAGGAATCACTCTTTTTTATAAACACTTTGGTGCCCACGCTGAACTCCAGGCTAAGTAAACACGAAATGTTTGTGTAATAAATCTTACTGCTTCAGCTTATACTCCATGGCAGCCTTGACAAAGGCGACAAATATCGGATGTGGATTTTCAACCGTGCTCTGTAACTCAGGATGAAACTGTACTCCTATAAAAAATGGATGCGTTTTGAGCTCCATGATTTCCACTAGCCTGGATCCAGGATTGATACCTGATGCTCTGAATCCATGAGCCTCAAAAAGTTCAAGATATTTATTATTAAACTCCCAGCGATGCCTGTGCCTTTCGTGGATGAGATCTGAATTATAAATTTTAAAAGCTTTAGAATCTTTTTTGATTTTACATTCAAATGATCCCAGTCTCATGGTCCCACCTTTTGAAGTAATGTTTTTTTGTTCGTTCATCAGGTCGATCACCGGGTTTTTGGTTTTGGGACTTACCTCAGTAGAGGCCGCATCTTTTATCCCCAACACATTTCTGGCAAATTCCACTACTGCAGATTGTAATCCAAGGCAGATACCAAAGAACGGTATGTTATGGGTACGGGCATATTCTATGGCTTTGTATTTGCCTTCAATACCCCGTTCACCAAATCCAGGCGCGATCAATATACCATCCAGGCGTTGCATGCGGTCTGGTACGTTATCTATAGCCTCCAAAGACTCGGAGTGAATGGCTTCCACATTTACTTTACATTCATTTACGGCACCGGCATGTACAAAGGCCTCGTAGATCGATTTATAGGCATCCTGCAATTCATTGTATTTTCCGATCAGCCCGATATTTACTTCACGTATAGGATGTTTAAGTTTGGTAAGGAAGTTTTTCCATGCATCGAGATCAGGTTCATGTTTTGATTTGAGATGCAATTTATTGAGTACTATTTTGTCGAGGCTTTCTTTGAGCATGAGCATAGGCACATCATAAATCGAATCCGCATCGATTGCTTCTATCACTGAGTTTTTGTCCACATTACAAAACAAAGCCAGTTTTTGGCGTATTTCTTTATTGATATGGTGCTCAGTGCGGCACACCAAAACATCAGGTTGTATCCCCGTGGTCATCAGCTCTTTTACGCTGTGTTGGGTGGGCTTGGTTTTTAACTCTTTAGCAGCAGAAAGGTATGGAATAAGTGTAAGGTGTAATAATATGGTGTCGTGTTCGTTGAGTTCGTGTTTTAATTGGCGTATGGCCTCCAGGTAAGGCAAAGATTCAATATCCCCTACTGTACCACCAATCTCTGTAATGATGATATCGTACTGTCCTTTTTCTGCATTAAGTTTGATTCTTCGTTTTATTTCATCGGTGATATGAGGAATCACCTGCACCGTCTTACCTAAAAAATCTCCAGCCCTTTCTCGGTCTATCACGGTCTGGTAAATCCTCCCAGTAGTTACATTATTTGCCTGGGTAGTAGGTACATTCAGAAATCGTTCGTAATGCCCCAGGTCCAGGTCTGTTTCCGCTCCATCATTCGTTACATAACATTCACCATGCTCATATGGATTTAATGTACCCGGATCTACGTTGATATAAGGATCAAATTTTTGAATGGTAACTTTGAATCCCCTGGATTGCAATAATTTAGCCAATGAAGCGGCTATTATTCCTTTCCCCAATGATGAGGTAACTCCGCCAGTAATAAATACATATTTTGTCATACAGCCTTCTATTCTTACTACGGGATGTAAAGGTAAGAAATAAAACCAGGCCACATGTCATTTCCTGGATATTTGGATAAATCTAATTTACTGTTTTTCATTTGGCCTAATGGAATGAATCAGACAGGTCAAATTTTAGATCGGAGATACAAAGCAAATCTTATATTAGTGTATTAAAAGCCATATGAAGACTTTACAAGATATGCTTTTGCTTGGAGACCCAAGGCTATACCATAAAAGCGAAGCCATTATTCAGGATGAATTAAACCAGGTAAGTGGTTGGGTAATTGATCTGGATAATGTGATGAAAGAGATACAGGCTAAATATAAGTTTGGAAGAGGGATAGCCGCACCACAGCTCGGGATAATGAAAAGACTCATCTACATCAATATCCACAAACCTACAGTCATCATCAATCCGGAAATCTTATATAAAAGCAATGAACTATTTGAAGTATGGGATGATTGCATGTGTTTTCCTCAATTATTTGTCAAGGTGATGAGGCATAAAATGATTAAAATAAAATACCTTGATCAGCATTGGCGTTGGCATGAGGAGACTTTGGAAAATGATATGGCAGAGCTATTTCAACATGAATTTGATCATTTGGAGGGTATATTGTGTACTATGAGGGCTGTAGACGATAAATCATTTAAATGGAGATCGATCTAGGGAAAGCAGTAGACTCATATAAAGTGAAAGTTAATATTGACTATCGTACATTTACGATGTATGATGATGATATTTTATTCAGTCATTTAGTGAGAATTAGGTACGATAGTTATAACCCTTCAATATCGTACATTTACGATGTATAATATTGATTTTTTGTCATTCATTTATCGGCTATTTCGTACGATAGTTAAAACCTCTTCATATCGTACATTTACGATGTATGATAATGAATTTTTGTTCATTTATGTACCAGCAACTTATTACAATGGCTAAAACCTTCAATATCGTACATTTACGATGTATAATATTGAAAAATTATACTGACATATTCAAGGTCAATATAAGTTTAACTTTTTTAGTGTGTAGCAGTCCGGTAAGTACTTTAAGAGTCAGGTTTTGCTTAAAAACCGGCCGGAACGACTCCGGTTGGAAAGGTATTTGGAAAACTGCTGCAGGAAGGAGATATTTGCAGTCCAAAATAAATTGCGGCTGCGTAGTTCAATGGATAGAATAGGAGTTTCCTAAACTTTTGATCTCAGTTCGATTCTGGGCGCGGCTACTTTTTTTTAATTATCAATATTTTATGGCGGTTACTTTTAAGCTTCACAGACCAATCGCCAATGTCATTACTACTTGCCTTCACGAAATACTAAGTGTTCATAAGCCGGCTGACAAAGTATTGGAGAAAAATTTCAAAGTCAATCCTAAACTTGGAAGTCGGGACAGAGGTTTGGTGGCTAGTTTTGTGTATGACATAGTCAGAAACAATCTATTGATTAGATACTGTATCGGCTCTGACAATTATTGGCATTCTTTAGGTGCATGGATCCTTTTAAAAGGAGACGATATCCCTGAATGGGAGGAGTTTAAAGCCCTCGATAAAAACACTATATTAAAGCTGAGAGGCATTGGTGATTCTATCCCAAAGGTCAGGTATTCAATTCCTGATGAATTAGATGAAATAGGAATCAATGCATTGAAGGAAAGATGGTATACAGAAATAGAGGCAATGCATTTACCCGCACCTATGGTAATGAGAGTAAATACCTTGAAGACTACAAGACCAGAAATTGAAAAATTTTTAAAGCAGAACTCCATTAAATACTCACTGCCAAATGATGATAAAGGTGAAGCAGTAATTATTAAACAACGGATAAACTTATTCTCAAGCCCTATTTTCCAGCAAGGATTAGTCGAAGTACAGGATTATGCTTCTCAGCAAATCGCTTGGTATTTAGACCCACAACCCGGAGAAAGAATAATTGATGCATGTGCAGGTGCTGGAGGCAAAGCTTTGCATATCGCTGCCCTCATGAAAAACAAGGGCAGAATATTGGCTCTGGATATTGAAGACTATAAATTGGAAACGCTGAAAAAAAGAGCCAGGCGTGCTGCGGCAGATTTAATTGAAACCCGATGGATTGAAAACAATAAAGTAATAAAAAGGCTTGAAAATCAAGCTGATAAATTATTGTTGGATGTGCCCTGTACAGGATCTGGGGTATTAAAAAGAAATCCTGATGCAAAATACCGAATCACAGAAAAATATCTTACGGAATTAACTGAAAAACAACATGTTATACTAAATAATTACTCGAAAATGGTAAAGCCAGGAGGCCTCTTGGTTTATGTAACCTGTAGTATTTTTTATCAGGAGAATCAGGATCAAATAAATACTTTCTTAGCTAAAAATTCTGATTTTGAATTTATCGATGATAAAAATCTCTGGCCATCGGAATTTGGGTTCGATGGATTTTATATTGCAAAACTGAGAAAAAAGAACTAAAGTTGCCCTTTCAAAATAGTGCGAAATTTAACCTTATTTTGACACTCCAGAACCAACCGAATATCTGCTTTAGCTGTCTTTACTTATATTATGAAAAAATCAATTCTTTTTATTGGCCTGTTGGCCATTTTCGCATTCACCTCATGCGAAAAATCATCAGACAACCCAGAAAACAAATTAATCGGAACGTGGCACCTTGCTAAAGTCTCAGGAGGGTTTAGCGGTGCAGGCTATGTTGCCAAATTCGATCAATTGAAATTTTCTGCTACAAAAATGGAAATGGCAAAAGGGAGCTCCATTTTGGATACCCGATCCTATTCTATTAATGCATCCAATGATACATTAAGATTTGCCACGGAAAATGCTCAGGCAGATGCATTTCTATTCCAGGGAACAAAAAAAATAGAATTTACTAAAGACAAAATGATCTTGTCAGATCCTTGCTGCGATCTGTATAATTACGAATTTGATAAGACAAATAATTAATTCCGCCAAGGTTGTGCTTATCTGGCTTTTCTGCAAAATCTGAGTAAATCTCCGGTAGACAAAGTATTTAAGCACAGCTCTTTTGGTAATAATCCTTTTCGGGCAGCCCTAATTCCATACTTTATATCCTGCAAAGAGGTTCTATTGTGAGCATCCGGATTAATGGCAATAAACACTTCTTTTTTTATGCATTTGTGTAGCAGGTTGTAATCAATATCCAGTCGCTGGGGATTCGCATTTAATTCGATGGCCACAGTATTGGCCTTGCAGGCATCAATAATCTTTGAATAATCCAGGGGATATCCTTCCCTGCTAAGAATTAATCGACCTGATGGGTGCCCAATAATATTTGTGAATGGATTTTCAATTGCTTTGATCATACGATTGGTAGCTTTGGTGATGTCCATATTAAAAGCAATATGGATACTGCTGATTACCAAATCAAATTTTTCTAAAATAGGTTCTTCATAATCCAGGTCACCATTGGCTAAAATATCACATTCAATCCCTTTCAAAATCGTAAAATCCGTATGCTTTTTATTTAATTCGTCTATTTCATGCCACTGCTTTCGAACCTCATCGTGTTTCATCCCTTTAGCCAAAGCAGAAGATTGGGAATGATCGGTAATGACAAAATATTCGTACCCTGATTTTTTTGCTGCATCAGCCATTTCTTTCAGAGTATGTATGCCATCTGAATAAGTAGAGTGATTATGTATTGTACCTTTAATATCTTTTTCTTCAATCAAAGATTTGATGAACGAATCCGATTTTTCATCTATATGATCTATATCTCTCAGCTCAGGTGATATATACGGAAGTTTATATTTTTTAAACAACTCTTTATCATTTTCCGCATCATCCTTCCATGGATATTTTTTGACAAACGATCCCGGACCAATAGAGGTATATAAATTTTTGTCCCAAGATGCTTTACCGGAGTGTAAAATAGTCGTAGGTAAATATTCTTTCCATATTCCATGAAACTCATGCGCTGAGAGATCTTTCTCCCATTGAAAATCTTCTTCATCAAATACGGATTCTAGTTCTGCCTTGGTGCAGGTGGTGATTAACTCTAATTTTTGCAACTCTTGTATTCCCCTACTCCACTCCCCTGTAATCTCCGTTTTAGAGTCCGGGTATTTTTCTCTGATTAGTGTTATTATAGCTTCACCCTGAGATTCGATTTTGGTGTGTATATATTTTCCTTCAGCTGACTGTAAAAATTCTATAGCCTGAGCTATTGATTCCTGGGACTTTAGACCAAATCCTTTGAGTTCCACCAGTCTGTTTTCATTGCAAGCATACAATAATTCACCGGGTGATTCAAAACCATATTCTTTCCAAAGCAATGCTACCTTTTTAGGACCCAGTCCATTGATCTTTAGCATCTCTACCACACCGGGCGGAGTCTTAGCCAGGTATTTTTCGAGTGTAGGCATTTTACCAGTTTGTACCAGGCTTTGAATTTTTTCAGCAATGGCTTCTCCTACTCCTTTTAGTTCTTGTAATTGGTCTAAAGTCATACTGGCCAGAGGTGTGTCCAGTTTTTTAAGATTGATGTACGCGTTGGCATACGATCTTATCTTAAACTGATTTTCATCATGCACCTCCATTACTTTGGCCAGTAAATTAAAATGAGAAGCAATTTCTTTATTAGTCACGGCATAAAAATAATCAAATGATATATTATGTTTTTGTATATTTGATTCAAAACGTTTACTTATGATAAAAGATTTTTTAAATAAATTGTTTGGCACTGCCAAAAAAGTAGGAACCGAAATCGCAGACAAAGCAGAAGATGCATTCGAAGCAGCAAAAGATAAAGCGGAAGATCTTATCGAAGATCCTAAGGTACAGGAAGCCCTCAAAAAAGCCAAAGCTAAAGCACACGATGTGATAGAAGATGCAAAAGAACTAGGCCACAAAGTAGCCGATAAAGCGGAAGATGCGTTTGAGGCAGCAAAAGATAAAGCAGAAGATATGCTCGAGGATCCGAAAGTGAAAGAAATGCTTGCCAAGGCTAAAGAAATGGGGCATAAAGTAGCTGACAAAGCTGAAGATGTATGGGATAAAGCAAAAGACAAAGCAGAAGATTTCGCTCACGACGCAAAAGCTATGGGTGAGAAATTAAAAGATAAAGCAGAAAATTTGATGGATAAAGATGATGATATTCCTCAGACTCCGCCAACTAATCCGACTGCTCCTGATCCAAATAATGCCTGATGGATACCCAATGTTCCAAATGCTTTTTTGGAGATTTTAATTTTTACTGGTAGCTGACAAAACAACTGTTCATTATAATTTTATTCCCCGGGAAAACGGGTATCCTCGTTCCAGATAAATTTATTAAACCACTGCCAGTTATGCCAGATGGCAGCAAGTCTTTCTTTGGGTTTGTTGATGCCATGTCCAAAGCCTTTATATACTACTAACCTGGATGGTATATTCCTGTCCTGCAATCCGCGGTACAGTTCATAGGCATTGGGTATCGGAACCCTTCGATCAAACTCTCCATGCTGAATCAATGTGGGAGTAGAAGCTTTATTTATATTGGTCATGGGCGATGTCTTTAGATATATGGCAGGATCGCTCCATGGAGTTCCGGATAGATATTGCCGGGTAAATGGCGTGATGTCCGTGTTTACATAGTAAGTCATCCAGTTTGAAATTCCTGCACCAACAGATATGGCTTTGAATCTATGGGTATTTGTAGTAAGAAATGCTGAAATATATCCTCCCTGAGACCAACCCATACAACCCATCTTAGTGGTATCTACCACCCCGGTTTTAATCAGATAATCCACACCTGACATCACATCCCACATGTCGCCAACACCAAGATTACGCACATTTAACGATCTGAATTTTTCACCATAGCCTGCAGATCCCCTGTAATTGACACGAAGTATCAATGCTCCTTTCTCTGCCCATTGCATTACCGGATATACGGATGATGCGATTGGATCAGGTCTGTCCACACCGGTAGGCCCGCCGTGGATCAGGCATAGCAATGGATATTTGATATTGGGTTGAAAATTTTTGGGTTTGATCAGAACTCCTTCTATTTCCGTACCATCTTTGCTTCTCCAACGGATTATTTCATTTATGGGTGTATGCCAACCAGCGATTTGCTTTGAAAACTCAGTGAGTAAATTTGTAGCTCCACCCAATGTGTATTTTCCGATTTCTGAAAGTCCATCATATTTCCGTGCTGAAAAAGCCATTGTTTTACCATCTGTACTAAAACTAGCTGTATTTATTATTTCAAATCCCAGATCCGTTCTGGACCAGGTATCCGAATCCGGATTCAATAAATAAAGGTTGGATTTTGTCTTCTCAGATGCCACAAACCATACACCCTGAGGTGTCCAATCAATTACATTTTTATTTTCATCGAATAATTTACCTATTTCTTTACTATTGCTGGTGTTGAAGTCAAATACAAACAATCTATTGTTTTTAAAAAAGTGGGTGACGGTATCATCTATTGTGCTGGTATAAATTATTTTTTTACTGTCAGGCGACCAGGCTTGCAAAAAGTCTCCTGCAGTATTTTTAATGATGATACTGGAAGACTTGGTTTCTGTATTGTACAATGCAATGTCCGAATAAATGCCTGAATTAATCAATGGATTGATCGATCGGTTGTAGGCAATATATTTACCATTTGGAGACCATTTATACCCATTCACTGTAAAGTCTCCTTCTGTAATTCTCTTCGCTTTGGGCAATGCATAACAGGGTAATGTATTCTTTTCAGATATTGTATCTGTATTACAAGGATACAAACCCGCCAATTCAATTGAATCGATATTAAATGGTATAATCCAAAGATGTACTTGCTTATATTCTGTCCCTTCAATTCCAAATGCACCCAAACGATCTCTTTGTTCCTTGTCCTTTTTTGACTCCGTTTCAGTCTTTGCAATTAATAATTCATTACCCTCTGGGCTCCATTCAAAACTATTCACTCCATCGGTTTCATTCGTTATAAAAAATGCCTCTCCACCATCGACAGATAGTAAATGAATTTGATTTTTATTACCCCTGTCTGCGAGAAACGCGATCCATTTGCTGTCCGGACTCCACTTGGCTCCATTACTACTCCCTTTTGCAGTACGGGTAATTTGGATTGGCTTACCTTCTTTTTTTATTAACCAATATTCGGTATCGTAAGTATTTTCTTTCCAATCAGTGGAAGTGACGCTGTAGACTATATTATTTCCATCCGGTGAAATGATCGGATTGCCCGATTGTTTTAAGCTAATCCATTCTTCAAATCGAACGGTAGAGTTCTGGCTTGTTAAAAAAAGAGGAAAGCAAATGAAAAATAAAAAAACAATTCTATGGGTAAGCATTCTAATTAATTTATTATACAAGTTAAATAAACTTTCTTTTATTAATGTTCTAACTTCCATACACTCTTTTGATAAAAGCACCTTCCATAAAACTATATGGGTCTAGTTGACTCTGGAATATGGGGCCATTCAGATTATTCTCAAAGAGTATTCGGGTCACCTCTGCCATGGGAGCCGCGGTAGTAGCCTGGATTGCTTTTAATTTTACACCACCCCACTGTATTTGATTTATCCAATACGATTTTTCATTCAGCCACAAGGTATTATTCTCATCATGCCCCTGAGCTGCCGAATAAATCAAAACAAAATCTTCCTCCACCATGGGTATATTTTCAAGCATGATGCGCTGCAATTCATCTATTTTATTTCGATTCTGAGGTATCGTGGATGCCGAAATCTTCACCCAATCATAGTGACCTGGGTATCTCAATGTCTTATAATCCAATTCCGCCACCTTCCCTATAAAATAATCCGGTAAGTCCGCAGCCCCTCCCGATGTAAGATCAGCTTCAAATGGAATACCATCAATAATTAATTTTTCACGGGAAGATAATGCAGGGACTATCGTTTTATGATGGTTACGTATTACCACACAATCTTCAAGATATTCTGTGGCAACCCCGACCGGGCTCCATGTGAAACCATAAAAGTGCGGACTCTTACAATTTAAAGGTAGTGCCCCAACCCTCATGATCAGGCTATCTGCTTTTAATATTGGATATTCTTTAAAGAGATCCATATACAATCTGTTGGCCAGCACATTTATAAATCCAGGAGCTAGTCCAGTCTGCAATACAAATGCGGTATCTGACCCTTGAGCCAGTTCGATGATCTCGTTTGTTTCCTTTACGTATTCGGTGAGATTGGCATAATGCAGGTGGTATTTCTTTGCCAGTTGTGCGATCCTCGGTGCTTGTGTACCAGGCAAACAATCCAGGAGTATATGACCATTATTCAAAATCTTCTCCAATTCAGCCGTTATCCCCTGAGCTGGCATGGTAATAATTTTTACCGGATTGTAATTGGTCCCTACACCTAAAGAAATGTATTTGAGGGCATTCTGACAAGCTTCCACCTTGACATCCCCAATTACGATTTCGATTTCTTCTTTATAATAGTCAGCTAGCATCAATGCCACCGCTTTGCCGATGCCACCTGCCCCGGCAATAAATACTTTTTTCGTTTCACTCATTTGGTTGTTACTTTGATTAGGCTCTTAATAAATTTAATGCAACCTGTACATAAATTTAGATTTAAATTTACGGCATAATGTCCATAGGATTACAAGAATTAGAGGCTGTTAAAAAAAATCTTCAGGGTGATATATATTGGGATGAAAAATACCGGGCTATATACTCTACAGATGCGTCCATCTACAGAAAAGTCCCGGCTGCTGTCGTCCATCCCAAATCAGATCAGGATATAATCGAATTAGTTCGATTTGCTACAAAAAACAAGACCAGCCTCATTGCACGCACTGCCGGTACCTCACTTGCAGGACAGTGTGTTGGTGAAGGTATTGTAGTAGATACATCCAGGTATTTAAATACTATCCTTGAAATAAACGAAGCTGAAAAATGGGTTCGCGTCCAACCAGGAGTAAACCGCGACAAGCTAAACCAGTTATTAGCAGAAAAAAGACTTTTTTTCCCCCCCGAAACAGCCACTGCAAACCGGGCTATGATAGGGGGCATGGTGGGCAATAACAGTTGCGGTGCCAATAGCATAGTGTATGGTTCTACAAGGGAATTTGTTCTTGAAATAACAGGTATATTGAGTGACGGAAGCAAAACGACTTTTAAAAATACTCCTCTTGGCAATACAGCATCTTCAAATCTATTGGTAGATAAAATAAATCAATTCTTTTTACGTGAGCTTAGTGACAAAGAGCTGGAACAGGAAATTGAAAAAGAATACCCAAAAAAAGAAATTCATAGGAGAAATACAGGATATGCTGCCGATCTGGTGCTGAATGAGCTAAAGCGGGGATATCTGGATTTGACCAAAATATTAGCCGGATCAGAAGGCACATTGATGATTACTACTGAATTAAAACTCAGATTGGTAGACCTCCCGCCTTCCAGGTCAATTATGATCATCCCCCATTTTCAAAGTATTCACGAATGTATGCTGGCAGTAGTGACCATCATGGCGCACAGACCCTACACTTGCGAATTAATGGATCGTACTATCCTATCCTGTACCGATGGCCATGAGGTATACCGCCAATACAAATTTTTTGTAGAGGGTGATCCAGCTGCATTATTAGTGGTCGAATTCAGGGACGAAAATGCTGACATACTGGTGAACAAATACCATGCATTGGTAGAAGATTTAAAATCAAAGGGGTTAGGCTATGCATTCCCCACGGTCGATATGAAAGACCACAAAAAAGTATGGGATTTGCGTAAAGCCGGCCTTGGCCTGATGGCCAATATAGCCGGAGATAAAAAATTAATTGAATGCATTGAAGATACCGCAGTGGCGTTGGAAGATCTTCCTGCCTATATTGCTGAGTTTGCAGAAATGATGAAGGCCTATGACCAAAAACCACTCTATTATGCTCATGCCGGAGCAGGTGAGATACATCTTCGTCCCTTATTAAACATGCACGATACTGCCGACCGTAAAGAATTCAGAGAAATTTGTGAAGCCAGTGCCAGGCTGGTGAAAAAATACAGTGGATCCCTGAGCGGCGAACACGGTGATGGTAGGCTGAGAGGTGAATTTATCCCGATGATGCTGGGGGATAAAATTTATTCATTTTTAAAGAGAATCAAAAATGTCTGGGATCCCAATAATATATTCAATCCGGGTAAAATAGTCGATACGGCCAGAATTGATGAAGACTTACGGTTTGATGCTGAAGAGCCGGGTGACATTCCCGATACTGTATTTGATTTTTCATCAGTGGGAGGCTTTTATCATGCTGCAGCCAGATGTTCAGGATCCGCCGATTGCAGAAAGCAAGCCTCTATGGGTGGCACAATGTGTCCTAGTTTTATGGCCACGCTGGATGAAAAAGACAGTACCAGAGCCAGGGCAAACGCCCTAAGGGAATTTTACAGTAAACAAGATCTCGGTTCTGTAAAGAATTTAGAATCAGTAAAAGAAATTCTGGATTTGTGCATATCCTGCAAGGGTTGCCACAATGAATGTCCCTCAAATGTGGACATGACAGTATTAAAATCCGAATTCATGCATCAGTATCATTTGCAAAAAGGACTGACCCTTAGGGAAAAGTTACTGCAAAAGATGGATTTACTCAATAATATGGCCAGCAAAACGGCTGCTCTATCAAATCAAATTCAAAAGACGACCATATTCAAATCCCTAATAGGGGTACATGAGAAAAGAAACCTACCTATATATCACCGATATAGTTTCAGATATTGGGCAAATACATTTATACCGGGTTCACAACACCCTAAAGAAACTGTTTATTTTTTTATAGACGAGTTTACCAACCACTTTGATGTCGATATTGCAATCAAAGCGGTAAAGCTATTGGACATGTTGGGGTATACAGTCAAATTTATAGACCATGCACCAAGTGGAAGAGCTCAGTTTTCCAAAGGATTATTAGATCAGGCTGCATCCTACGCTAGGCAAAACATAAATATATTTTTCCCTGTTTCTGCTGAATATAAAATCATCGGTATAGAGCCTTCCTGCATATTGAGTTTCAGAGATGAGTATCCGAAGCTTTTTAAAGGTGAAGAAAAAACGAAAGCTGAAAAAGTGGCTCAGGCTTGTATGACAATAGAAGAATTTTTATACTATGAAATTCAAAAAGGAAATATCACAGCTGCCCAATTCGATGACACTTCCCGTGATATTTGCATACATGGACATTGCCATCAAAAAGCGTTGTCTAAAGTAGACTATACTGCATTTATTCTTGGATTGCCATCCAATCATAAAGTATCGGTAATACCAAGTGGATGCTGCGGTATGGCAGGCAGTTTTGGGTACGAAAAAGAGCATTATGATTTAAGTATGAAAATAGGTGAACTGGTATTATTCCCTGCCATTAGAAAAACGGGAACCTCCACTAAAATTATTGCGGCAGGTACGAGTTGTCGACATCAGATAAAAGACGGCACTAACCGTGAGGCATGGCATCCGGTAGAAGTTTTGTTTGAAGCATGTAAATTATAAACTGGGTTTCTTCTCCGTGTTTTTTCTATCTGTATCATCGAGTTCCTCTTTTAGTTTGCGTTTAAAATCTTTTGCTGAGTCGAATTCTTTTCGCCAGGAAATACCACCACCGATTCTATCCTTTAACTGACCTTGGTTGATATCGTCTTTTCGGGCGTACGCTTTTATTTTAAGTCGTCTGTCGGCTGTGAGAGCATATTCCACTTCAAAATGAGGAGTAATGAGTCTGTTATAGGTTGAACTATTTACAAAATTAGCTCCTAACCCTACAGAGAGCTTATTGCCAAAAAACTTTGGACCCACACTGATTGCCACTTCGTCTATTATAGTAGCCTGATTGAGGTTTTGTGTGGAAGTGCCGTAGGTATTATTATAATAGTTTACATCAAAGTCAAATCCGGAGATCACATTATTATCTGCGACCAATTCCCGCAAAGCATTCTCCACAATCAAAGAAAGTTGGTTACTGATAAACTGGGAAAGATTATTTATTGTAGAGTTGGTTAATTTATCCTGTGCTATTAATTGATTTGGAGGTAAAAAACTTCCCCATACCATAAGTCCCATCACCTGCTGATTGAGTGCATTCTGATCCGATCTTAAAATATTAAGTTTGGAGTCTACTACACTTTTGAGATTGCCCGTGAGATTAGGAATTTCAAGGTTAAAGGAAATGTCGGGTTTAAAGAGTTCACCGGATATATTCATCCCCAGGTCAACAGCCACCTGGGATCTCAATTCATTTTCGTCTATTGTCCCCTGGTAATCAAGCAATAAATTATACATGCTTGATGAAAGTCCTTTGTATTCAGCATTTAAATTTAATATAGCACCCAATGGATCTCCGTTCCATCGTATAGTACCTCCTGGCTTAATTACAAATGGCTTATTAATCAAGCCTATAAGTGTAAACAGGTACTCTCCCTGAATTACTTCGTAATTGCCATACATGCTTATATCTCCGCTTCGGTCAAATTTCATTTGTATATCACCTGTACCTGTACCCTTTAATATATCTCCTCGCTTTTCATCAAAAATGAGAGAAATTTCAGCTTCATTGGTCACTGTGAGATCGATATCAACAGAGATGCCCTTTGATGCCAAAATTCTTTTGGGGGGGAGGGTGCTTTTTATTTGTTCTTTCTCTACTGGCCTGTATTGCACTATCCTTTCACCTGTAGTGACAGTGGCCTGGCTTATAGGTATACTTAAAACAGAACCTCTTCCAGTAGTCCCTTTTATATCAAAATTTATGGCATCAAATGGTCCTTCAAATTTTGCAACCACGTTGCCTAACAATGTTCCATAATAATCTTTATTGAGTTCTTTATTGGTTTTTAACACCAATAGCTTGGGTGAAGAAAGTCCTGCATTTAATCTGAAGTTTTTAAATCTGTCGTGCGGCAATCCGCCCGTAATCGTGCCGGCATTTGAGTATTCATCAAATATCTTTACCCCAGTGGCATCAATCATTTTATTATTAATGGTAATGGCCTGGTCTCCAATGGTGTAATTGGTTGCTAAATAATTTACTTTAAATCCTCCGTTTCGTATTTTGATGCTACCGGCAAAATCAGGTCCCTCTGGCGTTTTATTTATTTCAAAGTTACCTACGATATTACCTTTGGTATTGTCAATGATATCGTCCATAAGATATTCAAATAATCTCAGGGGATAATCTTTGAAGACAAACTTCATTAGATAATTATTTTTAATGCCATTGGAAAATTTTCCAGAAATATCAAAAAATCCTTTACCGATTAATTGCCTGCTTTGGTCCAATATGGCCAGATCTATTTGAATGGGCTGATCGACTGTGGGGGTATGAGCGTTAAAATCAATCAATCCAAAATAGGATGAATTTATAAATAAGGAATCTACGATACCCGATACTTTCAAGCCTTTAAATGTAAACACATCGTCTACGTTAGCTTTAAAATTTAATTTTCCATCCAGCTTCCACTGGGGCACAGGTTTAAGTTTATTTAAAAAATTAATATCCAGTTCAGTAACATCGAGGTTTAAACCATTGATACCTGCACTGGACACCACTATCTTCTCTTTCCCATTTACAAATTGAAGATTCCTGGTTTGTATATATCCTCTTCTAAACGCGATTTCATTATCTGGTAAAATATTCCACTTACGATCTAAAAAAGAAACAGCAGAACTGGAAAATTTCATATGGTAAGTAGAATCTATTAATTCCAGGGTGCCTCGCAGGTCAATATTATTTACCAGGTTGGTAACCTTAGGTGTAACTATCGAAAAATTGGCTTTGTTGTAAGCCATATCTGCAGTCAAAACCATAAATGGCATATTGAAAGATTTGGAAAAGGTAGAATCTATCCTTGCCGAAGTATAGGCAATCCCCCCCTTGGCCTCTACCCTGCCCACTGAGTTTACAACGTTCATATCATTGATCTTCAGGTAGGGAATATTCCAGGAGGCAAGCATATAATTTTCCAGGTCGATGACACTGCCCTCAATATGAAATGGTTTGGCTTCAATATTAAGATGTGCAAGATCTCTGAGCGCCGATACATCTTTTCCGTTTAATTCAAATTTATATCTTTGGTTAATCACAGTGTCCCCTAAATTACTTCTCTTTAGTTTCAATGTTTGTGCAATATCAGGAAACTGTCTTATCAATTGGTCCTTCAGGGAAGGCCAAATTTTGGTGATGGAATAAATACCCTCTACAGTCGCATCCATCCAATCTGATGTAACAGAAATCCTGCGTTCTGACTTTGATGTAAAGGATGATATTAAAGTAAGCTCTCTTAATACATTTACGCTACTATCTGATTTTATTTTAGCTTCTTTCAGATTAAGCGTGCCCTGTAAATCATCTAATTTTTTACCCTTCAAATTAAAATCAAGCAAACCTGTGAAAGAAAGTGGCTTTTTGGAAAGATTAAGCTTATACAGGTCCAGCGTAGCAATGTTTGACACAAAAGTATATTCAGGTACCGGCTTGGTAAAGTCTATCTTACCTTCAAAATCCAAATCAGCATTCGGATCATGAATATTTAGTATACCATCCAGTAATTGTTTATTTAGTGACCCCTTAAAATTAATATTTGCATAGTCGTATTCTTTAAATTCAAATTTTTTGATCGTGGTTTCCAGATTGGCAGATGCCGTAGATCCCTTCAATCCTGAACCATCCGTAATTTTAGCCAACAATGTAATGGTTCCAAAATTAGGATCATCGGTCCATCTTCTGAGATCAAAATCTATTAATTCTACTTCTCCTCTGTACGTTGCCTTCTCTATGCCTTTTTCGGTATTCAGATGCACATCCAGTTTACTGTACCCCAGATTAGAATTTAAAATTCCATACGCCACAAAATCCTTCAGTGACCCGTCTACATTTCCTTTGTAGGTAATTTGCCCCAATTTTGAAAAATTAGAAAGCTTGCCTAAAGAAGGAAGCAAGTCGGTCAATACCTTTGAGTTGGACTGCATTGATTCTACCCTAAGTGAGATATTGGTCTCTTCCTTTTTGGTTATGTTATTAAGTTCGAATCCTCCGGTATAAGAAAATTTATTACCCAATCTCAATTGCACTCCCCTGCCTTGCAATTTATTTATGGGTCCGCTGATTATACCGTCCAATCTGATGAGATCGGAGGCATACCTTTTTACAAAATCCGTTTTTTCCATACCAGGTATATAACTGGCCAATTCCTGCAAAGAAATTTCACTTGATTTAAAATTTGCATTAAAACTGACCAGGTCAGAGAATTGATTGAAACTTTTGAATGAGTCAAATTGTAATTCTATTGAACTTTTTAGATTACTGGCGGGTGTTGTCAAATTATAGCCCTTTAATGCGATGATTTTATTCGACATCACCACCTCTTCTGCTGAAAACGAAGTTATACCAATATTATCCTGAGATAATATATGGGCCTCTGCTATTTTCATTTTCAACTTTCCTTTTTGAAGTCGGATACTATCCAGCCTAATTTGTACTCCATCGGTACCTGCATTAAAATGGTGTAGCACATGGCTTTCCGGCCAGCCATGAAATGACAGGTACCCTTTGTTTATGGCCACACGATCTACAGCAATTTGAATGATAGTATCATTAAAAAAAGTAAAATCGGATTTTTGCCTACGTGAAGTTGATTTTTCAATTTTTATAATGGGTTCGTCCAGCTCAATATTTTCAATTATAAATTTTTTATTTTGAAAATCTAACTCCTTGACCAAGATTAAGCCATTACGAATAAAATAGTCTGACTGATTTGATTTAGCTCCGGAAAGGTATCGGATATTGGATAATGAAATATTTTTCAGGTCCAATTCCAAAGCTGATTTTGTGGTTGCCGTACCTGCTGTGCTCCTGGATTGAAACAGTTTTTTTATTACCATATTAAAATCAGACATTGAATCAGGCCCTACTTTGCTATCGTCGATGGTAATTGAATGCAAGCTTACATCATTAATCACAAAATGCTGTCTTATAATTTCAATTATATTCATATTGATGCTTAGCCCAGCATGCCCTACAAAAAGGATGGTGTCTTTAAGTTGATTTTCAATCAACAGTTTATCGATACCAATTTTGCTCAGCCATTCCAATTTGATCTTTTGTATAGACACCGGAGTTTCCAGTTTTTTCTCCAAATAATTTTCAGCCTTATTTTTAACAAACCGCTGAACAAAAGGGATTTGAATGACCAATGTGATAAAAAGTCCAAAAATTAATATCCACACTATTATAGCAAACAGTCTTCGAAATATTTTTCCGAAAAAAGATGAGGATTTAATTTCTGGCAGTTCAGCAGCCATTTACAAACTTTAATATTTAACGCAATAGATTGATCATTAGTTACTTCTAATTTGGGATTATAAAGACCTTAACTTATTCTTTATAAATTTTACCGTCTTTCATTACGAAACTAGGTCTTTGCATAACTGAAAAATCTTTCAAAGGATCGCCAGGCACCGCAACTATATCAGCTAATTTATTCTGATCTATACTCCCTATTTTGTCTTGCTGGTCCAGCACCCCGGCATTAATTATGGTCGCCGACCTAATACAATCCATTGGGGCATAACCCAACTCGTGCATATATTTGAATTCCAATGCATTCATACCGTGAAGAAATACCCCGGCATCGGTCCCAAAAGCAATTTTAGCTCCTTTTTTAATAAGTTCAGCAAAAACCCTTCTGATGTTTTTCCCTGTCTCCAGGGCCTTTGCTCTCACTATTTCAGGAAAATATCCGGGTACCATAGCTGAATCCGATACTGATGCCCCTGCAGTAAGAGTTGGTACATAATATACTCCTTTTTGCACTAACAGATTCATCGTTGCATCAGACATTTGTGAGCCATGTTCAATGGTGGTCACACCTGCTTCTATGGCCCTCCTAATGCCCTCATCTCCATGAGCATGGGCAGCTACTTTCAATCCATAATCTTTTGCTGTATTAACTATAGCCATCAATTCTTCTATATCAAACTGTGGTTTTGATCCATCCCGGGTAAGGCTTGTCACCCCACCGGTAGCCGTAACTTTGATCACATCAGCCCCGTTTTTGATCATTTGTCTTACCGCCTTTTTGCACCCATCGATCCCATCGGCGACACCCATTTCCGGACCTGGAGGATCTAACAGTCCTTTTTTGGCACCGGATGTAAAATCACCATGACCTCCGGTGCTGGATACCTGGCCTACAGAAGTAAAAACTCTAGGTCCTGTAGCCAGCCCTTTATTGATGGCATTTTTATAAGAATTATTTACGCCTGTACCACCAAGGTCACGCACTGTGGTAAAACCGGCCATCAAGGTACTTTTTCCATACGTTTCTGCCATGTATGCCACATCTGCATCATTTAAAGTAAACCTGTTTATATAGGACCCCTTTTCTATTACCGATTCAATATGCACATGCATATCTATCCAGCCTGGCATTACGGTATGATTTTTTAGATTGACTATTTTAGATTGATCAGTTGGTTGCACGTATCCATCCACTATGGCAAAGATTTTATTCCCCTGCACTATTATAGTTTTATCTTTTTTTACTTCAGATCGTAATACATCAATTAGTTGCCCGCAATGTAAATACGTTTTTTGGCTGATCAATTCCAGGTTGATCGTTAATAAAACAATAGAAAATAGTATCTTATCCATTTTTAGATATTGGTTAGTAATTTATGATAAAGTTTGATAGTTTGTACAGTTTCTTTTACATCATGCACCCGGAGTATAGTAGCCCCTTTGGCTAAAGCCTGCATATGCAATGCAGTAGTTCCATTTAATGCCTCATCCGGAGTGATATTCAGCGTCTTCCAAATCATTGATTTTCTGGATAGCCCGACCAGTATAGGGAATTCAAGCATTTGAAAAACCTGTAAATGATTAAGTAAAAAATAATTCTGATTTATAGTCTTTGCAAAACCTAATCCGGGGTCGAGGATAATATCCTTTACACCTGATTTCAAAAGCAGATCTATTCTCATAATAAAATAGTCCAGCATTTCTTTGATGATATCTTCATAGTGGGTCATAGAACTCATAGTTTCCGGTGTGCCTCTCATATGCATCAATACATAAGACAATCGGTTTTCTGCCGTCCAGCTGTACATATCCTCGTTCCCTCCCGATATGTCATTGACCATGTTTATATTAAAATGCTTTACAGCTTTCAGTACAGCCAAATTGGAAGTATCTATTGAAATCGGGACCTCGGGAAACTGATTGCGAATGGCTTCCAGACCAAGGATAAATCTTTTTATTTCATCGATTTCAGGTATAGCCTTTGCACCTGGTCGGGTAGATACCGCTCCCAGGTCTATAATGGAAACCCCTTCTTCAATCATTTTAGCCGTCCTGGCCACTATAGCCTTTTTATCTTTTAAAGCCGAACCAGAATAAAATGAATCCTCATTTAGGTTTATAACACCCATTACTATCGGGTACTCTAAACTACAAATTTTACCACTCAAATTAATTGTGGCAGGACTATAAAAGCCATGGCTATGCATCAGAGCGCTAATGTCGCTCAAAATATTCACAATGAAGTAAATACCAAAGAAAATCAGTATATGTTAAATAGTGCTCATGTCAGGAATTTGGCATAATTTTAGCGTCTGAAGAGACTAAGGGATTAGGAGATCTTGATCCCTACGAATCATATTACTAAAACTAAACTTATACCTGACAGTGAAAATAAGTCATCGTCAAGAACAAAATCATTTTGTTTCTACCACCAATCCAAAGTATAGTCTTTTTCTTTTTTTCAGTTTTGCTCTGTTGAGTTTATTATTTCTGCTTCCCAATAGGTCCAATAAGATAGAGAAGGATATTGCCCCTTTACCAAATGATTGTGGGGAGTCTGTAGTAAAATTTGGATTCGATGCCAGCATGTTCCATATTGATGAAGGAAAAATACTGAGAAATGATTATTTGGGTAAGCTCCTGGCTGGTACCGGTATCAATCAGCAATGCATTACATCATTAGCTGAAAAAGCAAAAGATGTGTTTTCTGTCAACAAAATTCAAGTTGGTAAAAAATTCGCCTTCATATCTAATGAAGAATGCGGCAAACCGAGTTATTTCGTGTACGAGCCAAATGCATGGTCCTATGTTTTGTATTCATTAGGTGAACACCCGGATGTAAGGGTTATCAACAGACCAGTAAAAACTGAAATCGTATTTGACGAAGGGCATATTACCTCTTCCCTGTGGGATGCTATGTCTGAAAAAGGGTCTACACTGGAATTAATCTCGTTAATGGAAAATGCCTTAGGCTCTCAAATAGATTTTTATCATGTTCAACCCGGAGACTCATTTCGACTTATCTATGAAACAAAATCCATTGACGGAGAGGTAGTTAATATTGGAAATCTAATAGGTGCTTATTTTAAAAATGAATCAAAAGAAAACTTTGCTATCTATTATGAAGGTGGCAAACAAAAAGGATATTATGACCTCAAAGGGGCTCCGACAAAAAAGTCATTTCTCAAATCACCTGTGGAGATTGGACATATCTCTTCCAGGTTTAATATGAGTCGATTACATCCCATTTTAAAATACAGAAGACCTCACCTGGGCACAGACTATGCAGCCAGGTATGGTGCACCGATCAGAGCGGTATCGGCGGGTACTGTCACCGAGGCTCAGAGAAGAGGTGGTAACGGTCTGTATGTAAAAATCAGGCATGACAAAATGTATGAAACCCAATATCTGCATATGTCAAGGTTGGGTGGTGGAATCCATGCTGGCACTCGTGTAGCCCAAGGCCAAACCATTGGTTATGTCGGAAGTTCAGGATTAGCCACAGGTCCTCATGTTTGCTTTAGATTTTGGAAAAATGGCAAACAGGTGAACCACCTTAAAGAAAATTTTCCTGATCCGGATCCCATGTCCAAGGAGGATCTCCCTAAATTCATGGAATACCGGGATATTATAGTAAATCACCTTAAGGTTGGAAATACTGAAAATTTACTGATTCCTTTTGCCTTACCGGGTAATAATTCTGATTCATGTTCGGCTGGATTTATGGTTCCAACCAGGTCATAGAAAGGGTCTTCTTATACTCAGAAATTTCAGCATAGTTTTTCAGGTATCCGTTACTTTTTTATTTTTCCTTTTCAAAATTATCAACAGGTTACCTACAGGGCGTATGTTCCAGCAGGATAATCCATAAAATTTAATCCGCTTTTTTTATACTTTGGTACGGCGAATTACCTCACTAGGCGATATGCCTGAAGTAATTCCACAAAAGCCACGATCATTGTTAAATATTTTAAAAACATAAAATGCCTAATTCTCTTGAAAATCTGTTTGGTGCGGAATCCCTCGATGCTAAAAGTCTCGAATTCCTTATGAATGCCATCAAAGCGAATACGCAGCAAGGATTTGACTATTTAAAATTTAAACAATCCATTGCTTCTCTGGAAGCCATGAATATGGCTGAAGAAACCGCAATAAAATCGGCCTTTGCTACCGCAGCCACCCTGGGCATTACCAAAGAAAAAATGTTGGAGAGCATCAATCATTACAAACAAATACTGGCAAAAGAAAAAACCGAATTTGACACTGCTCATGCCAAACAAAAAAACATCCGAATAAATCAAAAACAAAGTGATACTCAGTTTCTGCAAGAAAAAATCAAAGCTCATCAAAATCAAATAGCGGAATTGGAAAAACAGATAAAAGAATTTCAAGCTAAAATCGATAATGCCGATAAGGAAATAGAAGAGGCTCGACAAAAAATTGAAGACACCAAACAACGCTTTGATGAAACGTACACCCACTTTGAGAATGTCTTAAAAAACGATATCGATACTTTCAACAAATATTTATAATTTTAATCTTTAACTTAATCTAATTAAAATAAATCATCATGGCCGAAACACCATTTAGTCCAGCACCTGTGAAACCAAAATCTTTCTGGAAAAGACCTGAAGGCACTACCGGAACTATTTTCTTATTAGCATTGATTGCAGGTGGTGGTTATATACTAATGAAATCCTTACCGGCAATCATTGCATTGCTGAGTAATACACTTTCTGCTGTTTTATTATTATTAGCGGTAGGCGCCATTGTTTATATGGCATTGGATCCAAAAATGCGGACCCTTATCGGATACGCTTATAAAAGTGTCATGAGATGGATTACCGGACTATTTATCACCATTGATCCGATAGGCATTCTAAAAAATTACGTTGATGATCTTGAAGATAATCTCTCCAAAATGAGCACTCAGATTGGTAACCTTAAAGGACAGATCCGAAAGCTGTCGACCATGGTGGAAGAAAATAATAAAGAGATAAATCAAAATATGCTCATAGCCTCGAAAGCCAAAGAAATGGGCCAGGAAAATCAAATGATACTTGCGAGTCGAAAGGCTGCCAGACTTAAGGAAGTGAATGTCAAATACGACGAGCTGAGAGGAAAAATGGATATCCTGTACAGAGTACTGACTAAAATGTATCAAAATTCTGAGGTATTATTAGAGGATACCAAAGACCAGGTAAAAATCAAACAGGAAGAGCGCAAGGCTATACGCGCCTCTCACAGTGCCATGCGATCTGCTATGGCTGTTTTATCCGGCGATAAAGACAAACGTGCAATGTTTGATGCAGCCC
This sequence comes from Saprospiraceae bacterium, assembly GCA_044227925.1. Taxonomy (GTDB): domain Bacteria; phylum Bacteroidota; class Bacteroidia; order Chitinophagales; family Saprospiraceae; genus JADJLQ01. Next base: position 34,014 of record JBGAVW010000034.1, read on the forward strand.
TTGAAAACATAGCTGATGATGTAGCGGCTAAAGTAGGTGAAATGGAAAGATTTATGGAATTGTCATCCAATTTTATGAACAGTGTAGATTTACAAAACGGCGTTTTCGAAGAAGAGGGTGCGCGAATGCTCGAAAAGTGGGAACAGGAAAGCAGTCTTTTATTGAGTGGAAGTACCCGTTCCAGTGATACGCTCAATTTGAATGAACCTCAGAAAGCAACCAGGGGAAATACGGGCTATGAGGGAATGTTTGAAAAGTGAGAAGAATGTACATTTAAATTAAAACCATGACTCCTGATGTTTGTACATTTTGAAATCGGGGAGATTTAAAAGCACCAACAGTAAAAGAACTATTCAAATTTAATGTCAGTGTTTTCGCCAAATTAATATGATGGCATAGAGCGGAAACCACCATCCAAGGTAGGCGCTGGTTTTTAGCGCATTGGTATTTAGTGCACAAACACATGATCAAAACGAAAAATGGATTTTGCAGCCAGTCCGGGTTGACCAACTCCCATTTTCACTGTATTTTTATAATCGTGCTGAAGAAAATTGTTTAGATCATCATAAATTAAACATCTGGTAGCGATCATGAAAATCGTGTTCTTCTTACTTATTACATTACCCTATGTAGGAATGTCACAATCAAAAGAAACGGAATACAAAACCATAAGTATATTTTTTGGTGGTGGATCGTATTATATAGAAGAAGAGGAAAAAGAAAAAGTAAGGGAATTCCTGAGTAAGGAGATATTAAGCAATTTTGAAATTCATATTCATGGTCATACTGACAATATCGGTGGTGTGCAGTATAATCAGTGGTTATCCAAAATGCGTACCGGTGCGGCATACGAGTTTTTAGAGAAGGATGGAATTCCAATGAATAAGGTTTTTCTAAAAGATCATGGATTACACAATCCGGAGTTTGACAATGCAACCTGGGACGGAAGACTTAAAAACAGGAGAGTTGATATTGTATTGTGGCCACTCCCCTTCTGATCATTCAGGATTTGATCATGGGTTTAGCTATCGCATTTGATCCGTATTTTATAAGCAAATAATACATTCCTTTTTCAATAAACCGGGTATCAATATTTTGAATTAAGCCATTGCCATATTTTGTACTTAATACCTTTCGGCCCAATACATCAAACAAATCAATACTATAATTATTGGCAACCTCTTTTGACTCCAGTTTAATAAATGAATGGAATGGATTGGGATAGGCTTCAATTTTCAAGGGAATAAAACCTGACCTAAATGGTGTGGTCTTTCTCGAGTATATTTCAAAATTATCAAAATAATATGTACTGCCGTTGGTGGTATTGGGGGCAAATAAAATGACCAGTTGATTTATAGAAAAATCGGATACCGAAGTACTGGGTCGGTCTAAAAATTCAAAAGCCAGTCTTTCCCATTCATTAGACTTTGTAGTACTAACCGTATACCTGCTGTGTCTACCTGTCGGATAGTTTGCGGGCCTCGCTGTGTTTTTATCTTCCAGTTGAAGTAGTATCTGGGTGCCAATCGGGGCTGTTGTATACACATCTATATAAAACTTCCTTTCGTTTGTCACAAAGTCTGAGGCCGATTTTACATCGGAAATGTCATAAAACAGCACATCAAATGGAGATGCTGCGTTACGAACATATTTGCCGGATAATGCCGATGTATTTATTCCTGTTTTATTGGGATTGGCCACTTTACCGGTAAGGGTACCCGAAGACGAAGACATCATGATTCTTGGCTGATCGTCAAAATTTTCTAAAACAATATCAGATTGAAGAGTAAGTTGCACCAATACTTCCAATTCAAAATTATATTCCTGGCAATTTGATTTTACATTGGCCTTTATACTACCAGGTTTCGAACCAAAATCTACCACTAATTTGGCAGACCCTTGTCCCGACTTAATAGTAATGTCCTCAGATACCACCCATGAAATGGAAGACCCTGATGGTATGTTTTGCAAGGTATACTCTTCATTTTTAGTTCCTGCCCCTACTTGAGTATTTCCTTTTATATGGGGTCCCCCTACCATATCATATACCCTTACATAATCTACCTCAAAGGTTTGAGGAAAAACAGTAGACGCATTAGGATTGCCTGGCCAGTTGCCGCCTACAGCCAGGTTTAGCAATAAATGAAATTTTTGATCAAACGGCCATTGATGCCCATTGAGATCAAGATTCGTTTTTGTGGCATACAGATATCCATCAATAAACCATTTTATTTCATTTTCTTTCCATTCCAATACGATCTCATGAAATCCATCACTTAATTTTGATACTGGTTTAGTATACGATTTTGTAGTAGAGGAATTGTTAGGCCAAGGATTGCCAAAATGCAATGTAGCATGCACTTTATTCGGTTCATGTCCCAGGTATTCCATTATATCCAGCTCGCCGCTGCGAGGCCAGCCACCATACACATTATCCGTAGGTAGCATCCAAAATGCCGGCCAGATTCCTTGTCCTATTGGTAATTTCATACGTGCTTCTATGCGTCCGTATTTAAAATCACCTTTATTTATGCTTCGTATTCTCCCTGAAGTATAGTTCCGGTTATTCAATGTTTGTCTCAGCGCTTTAATCTTAAGGGTCCCGTTGGATACATCTACATTTTCTTTATTGCTGGTATACCATTGCAATTCATTATTCCCCCATTGACATAAATTGATATCGCAACCATCTCCAATTTGATATGACCATTTGGTCAGATCCAGTTCTGTCCCATTAAATTCATCAGCCCACACGAGTTTAGGGCATTGGCTATGAACTATTCCTGCAATCAAACAGCTTATGAGGGTCAACAAATTCTTTTTCATTATTTAAGATTTAATGGTAGGTCATGAATGGATTTTGAATGTACAGATGTAAAGTTTTTACTTCTTTTGACGGATAACATATATTGAATATTTTCTTTTAAATACGTAGTAAAAAGAGGTTGCCGATAGTCATTCTTATCGTGTCCTGCGGTAGTGATCAATATATGTCCCCCATCAAAATTATTTTCCCAAGAAAAGGGATAAAATCGTTCATAACCGCCCTTGTTTTGTTCTACTTTTTTCATATCCGTACTGTCAGCATGAAGGCTTAGTAAATCTACTGCAGATATAACATGCGAGCTGGGGAAAAGTTCTTTTAGAAAATAACATTCGTCCTGGCGGGTCCATCGTGCAGGCATACTTTTTATTGCAGGATGCGCGGCATCCAATTTTACCACATCAAAGGATTGAAATCGAGGGTGCCAGGCAAACATACCCCCCATCATTTGTTTAAACCATGTCCACTTTCTTTCTGTACCTACTGCTGAATGAATTCCAAAAAAAGAACCCCCGGCTTCGATATAATGCCTGAAAGCCAACCGTTGTTCATCAGTATCGAAGACATCATTATTAGTACTTGCAAATATAATGAGGTCGATATTCTTCAGATCTTTATCATTAAAAATAGCAGGATCGGCAGTTTTTGTAATTTTTAGTTTTAAGACTTTCGAAAGTGAATCAAAGCAATGTATCGCGTTTGGAATATTATCATGTACATAACCAACTCCATTTTTGGTATACACAAGGATATGATTCATTTTTGCTGCCTGCCCATTCAAAAAAAATGCAATCAGTAAAAAACCTATACAAAACTGTTTTTTCATTATTTTTTATTTAAAATTAATGATTGATATATGTGCCAAAGCACTACTCCTGCACATACACTGATGTTTAACGAATGTTTTATACCTTCCTGAGGAATTTCAATAGCAAAATCAGCCATAATGATAACATCATCGCTTACCCCATTCACTTCATTTCCAAACACCAAAGCAAAAGGAGTATAAGGCGCGGGATTAAAATCCTGTAACAAAACAGAGCCATGTACTTGCTCTACGGCACCGATTTTATAGCCCATTGATTTGAGCTTTTCAATGGCTTTCACCGCGGTGCTTTCATATTCCCATTTTACCGAATGAGTTGCATCGAGAGCCGTTTTTAAAATCTCCCTGTGAGGAGGCACCACACTAAATCCGGTAAGTATTATTTTTTCTACACAAAATGCATCGGATGTCCTGAATACTGAGCCAATATTTAATCCGGATCGTATATTTTCAAGGATGATCGTTACTGGAATTTTACTTTTATTACCCACTAGCTCTATTCCAGGCCGGTTGAGGTCATCCATTGATTTTCGACTAAATGGCATAAAAAACAAAGATATCAAAGGCTATGGTATAATTCATTATTTGTATTGGTCATTTTGAAATGCCGTCAGGATTATTATGAAATTCGTATTCTAAACTAATTCGCAAGGATCAGAATAAAAGTGTGCGTTCCCATTGCATACGTATCAAAGTCGGCAATTTCGATTTTTTCTTAGCAACTTAGGTCAATTTAACTTTCCTGCTTTTCGATACTGTCTTACGTACCCAATCACATTATCATAGCTGGCCATACCCTCTTTTATGCCTTGCAGCTGGAGATAATTTTCATATACTTTGTCTCTTAATTTAGGAAACAGGTCCGGGTATTTTAATAAGTTGGCATTAATTTCATCTAAATCTTTTTTAATATCTACTGGTAACGAATCTCTGATCGATGTATAAGCTCCCGGGTACCTGAACCTGTATTCACTTGCCACATATCGATAGTAAGCCATTTGGGCGCTATACTTCAAAGTACTATCACTGATGTTTCTCAGGGCTAAATATGCTAAAAAATTGCATGCACCCTCATCCGTAACTCCATATCCATGGCACATTTCATGTGCCAAAGTATACGCATGTTGTATGGGGTGTAATCCAGGGTCAATATAAGCTTCACCTGCATAAGGCAGGTAGAAGCCTGCCGTTTTGATCCTGAGAAGGAAACCTTCTGGCCATAACGATTTTACCCTGATTTTACCGGGTGCATGGTACCCAAATTCATTTGCAATCAATTTCACCTCTTTTCTTACCTTTTCCTCTGTTTCTTTCAAAGTATAATCGGTCAACTTTACCGGTCTGGTTGATTCCAACTCTGTTTTAGCAAAAAATAGTTCTTTATACCAATCTGCACTATCCAATGGGGATCGATCCAAAGGAAGTTTTGAATCAAATGCAGGTCTCCGATAGTTGAAAGCCCATGACAAATAAAATAATGCCAATGCCCAGGCAATTCCTTTAAGCAGAGAAATCCCTTTTGATTTAATTGAATCTGATCCTGCGAATAGCCTCCAAATCAGGTAAATACATACTACAATAAGTATATAAATTAACGGGAAAGAAATGAAAGAAACCATATGAAAAAGGTACCTGACAGCCGGATATATTAGATTGCCATATAGTTTTTCACAGATGCTTGCTGGCAATATAGCTAATAAGCCAACAATCGACCATAACCCAAAAACAATAACTTTTTTATAACGAAGTGCTAATTTCATATTAAAAAAAAAGATGACCTTTGTACGAGTAAACTTTACTGCAAGTTTAACTGTTATTTATACCAATCTAAAACAAAACAATCATGGCACAAACGATTACAGACAGTAATTTTAAAGAAGAAATTTTGGACAAAAATGGTGTAGCCCTTTTGGATTTTTGGGCAGAATGGTGTGGCCCTTGCCGGATGATAGGCCCAATAATCGAAGACCTTTCTTCAGAATACAAAGATAAAGCTACTATAGGCAAGGTAAATGTCGATGACAATGCCAATATTACTATGGAATATGGGGTTCGTAATATACCGACTCTTCTGTTTTTTAAAAATGGTGTCCTTGTAGACCGACATGTAGGAGCTACCTCAAAAAAAGTACTTACTGACAAGCTCGAAGCTTTGATGTCTTAAGACTTTTTTAAAGCAGTCAATCAAAATATTTCTTATATCTTGGCTCTCAATGAGGTCAGTAGAAGAAACAGGGATACGTGAAATAAGCAGGTTGGAGTTTCTTGCCAACCAGGTGGTGGAGGGATTTATTGTTGGTTTACATCAATCTCCTTTTCACGGATTTTCTGTTGAGTTTGCAGAGCATCGAATATATAATCAAGGTGAGAGCACCAAGAGTATAGACTGGAAGGTGTATGCCCGTACAGATAGATTATATTCCAAACGGTTCGAGGAGGAGACCAATTTGCGGTGCCAATTGGTGATTGATACCAGTTCCTCCATGCAGTTTCCTAAAAGCAGCCTGGAGAATATCGATGATACTCAAAACAAATTTGTCTTTTCTGCCCTGGGAGCTGCTGCTCTTATGAATTTATTTAAAAAACAACGCGATGCTTTTGGTTTGAGTTTATTCGATCAGTCCCTGAGTGTGCACACAGAGGCTAAATCCAGTACGGCGCATTATCGACTGCTTATAAATCATCTGGATAAAGTGCTTAAAAACCCGGGAGAATTAAAACAAACCTCTTCTGCAACCATTTTACATGAAATTGCAGAGAGGATACATAAAAGGTCTTTGGTCATCCTATTTTCCGATATGCTTGAAGACAATCATCAGGTAGAGGAAATTTTTGCTGCAATACAACATCTTAAACACAACAAACATGAAGTGATATTATTTCATACCGTAGATAAAAGCAAAGAGATCAATTTTGAGTATGAAAACCGTCCACACCTTTTTATTGACTTGGAGACTGGTGAAAAAATACGGTTATTGCCAAAGGAAATAGAAAAAGAATACCGTGCACAAATGGTCAAATTCAAAGAAAAAATAAAAATGCTCTCTTTACAACTGAGGATCGATTTAGTCGAAGCAGACATCCGCCAGGGCTATAAACCTATTTTACAAACTTATCTGGCTAAAAGGAGCAAAATGGGAATTTGATCATTATCCAAAAATCAATCTGAAAAACCGGTGAACAAATCATTAAAACTTGTTATTGCATTCATTCTTTTTGTATTGGGCTTCATGTCCCTGTTGATGTCCATGCTTGGATTGCAATTTACCTATCTCAGGTGGCTTGAAAAATTACCTGTTTTACTGAGTGTTCTCATCAAACTTGCCATGCTTATTGGTGGAATTGTTTTGGCCTATATGGTGACCCTTGGTAAGGACTCCGAAGACTGAAACCAAATAAATCATCGTATTTATCTGTCTGCTAAAAAAGAGTACGCCACACTATCCTTTTTTGCTTTTTCTTAAAAATTTTTCTCTTATTATATGCTGTACAGAAACACCTTGAATTTTACTTTCCAGCCAGGAGATAATATCCAGGTACAGGAACGAACGGATTTCATAGGGATCATTTTTGAGTTTGGTAAGCTTATCTAATAATTTTTTGAATTCCCTTTTCAGTTCTGAAGATTGTACCCTTGGTAGTTTTTTGATGAAACTCAATATTTCACGTTGCACAGCATGCAAATCATCCATTTTGATCAGAAATCTGTAAATGGATTTTACCTGGTATTCAATCAGAAAATTATCCCCTAATTCATAGTAGGCAATCAATCGTAAAATCCTTGCATAACATTGAATATCCCCCCTGAAATCAGGAGATTCATTAACTATCATATTCAGGTAATCTATGGCCTTGCTGTTGTCACCACTTCCAAAATAAAGACAGGCAATTTTATAATAAAACAAAATTACTCTATGAAAATCAAGGTGATAGACATCTGCTTTTATGGCTGCCATAATATCCTGCACCAGTGGTAGGCCATTTTGAAAAGTGCCCTCCAGGTAATGCTGATTGATTTTATGTGTATAATAATATATGAATTCAATACTTTTTTCGTTTTCGTTTCTGGCCGGGTTTTTCTTTAATGACAGCAAAAAATTATGCATTGCTTCCATGAATTTGTCATGCCTGTTGAGGAGAAATAACGCATTCAGTTGATTATGCCTTCCTTTCAGGTACATGGGTTTTTCTGATGAAAACATTTCCGGGTATTCGTCGAATAAACTAACCCATTTTTGTGAATACCGGTAGTACATTTTAAAATCCAGTAACATGTAATAATACCATACATATGATTGATACAGGTATACTCTTTCATAAAATCCCAGATCCTTTTCTTCGTCTTTTAACATTCTGCTGTAAAAAAATTCTTTTACCAGCAAATGATCTTTTGCATTGCGTACGTACCCTACTTTTAGATAGAGTCCATACAACTGAAGGGAGAGATTTGAATATTTTTGAATACGCAGTATTTCATAGGATGTGGTGATGGCCTCTTCAGATAGTATTTCAGCCCGGCTGGAAATGCTCCTCGTGATGTATTGTGATTCAATCAACTTTTCAAACTCAATGATCTCCATGAGCAAAGCTGAAAAACCAAGATCCTTGCATTTTTCTTTCGACCGGTCTAGAATATCAAGTGATTGTCTATACAAACCTTTATTGTACAAAATTCTGGCATAGTCAATTTTTTCCCTGATATCTATATCATCGTTATCGGCCCGGTGCATCAATCTCAGACTTACCAGTAACTGCTTGTAAAGATGGGCTTTGAGATTAGGTAATTGTTGTTTTTTAATCTCCGGTATTTGCTTAAAAATAAGCTTTTCATCATACGCTTTTTGTTTCTCCAGGTGACCAAAAAGGCGTAAAAAAAGAGAATCTGAATTACTGGGATTTCTCTGCACAAAAAGTTTAAAATGTCGCTTTTCTGGTTTAGAAAGGGACTTAATCAATTGAAGCAAGAAGTCTGTAGGCTGCTTAGGCATTGTACGAAAAATCGAAATTACTAATTAAAAATCAATACGTTGCATACTTTCCTTGACAAGTCCCATCCGTAGGAAAATCGAAAGACTCATTTGGACAGTATCTGCAATTGTAATAATTTTATCAAGTTTTATAAAGAAAAAAAAATTTATGGTCGAACGCATTCAGATTTTTGATACAACTTTACGCGATGGTGAGCAAGTACCGGGATGTAAACTAAACACCACTCAAAAACTTGAATTGGCTGCACGGTTGGAAGAGCTGGGTGTCGATATCATCGAAGCTGGATTTCCTATCTCCAGTCCCGGCGATTTTCAAAGCGTTTACAAAATTGCAGAATTAATAAAAACTTCGACCGTATGCGGCTTGTCCAGATCGGTGGAAAAAGATATACAGGTTGCGGCAGAGGCATTGAAACCAGCCAAGTTTCCCAGAATCCACACCGGTATTGGCACTTCTGATGTGCACATAAAATATAAATTTAACAGTACCCAGGATAAAATTATAGAGCGTGCAGTTGCCGCCGTAAAACTGGCAAAATCTTTCGTAGAAGATGTCGAATTTTATGCTGAAGACGCGGGTCGAACTGAGAATGAATACCTGGCTAAAGTATGCAGCGCCGTGGTCAAGGCCGGAGCTACTGTATTAAACATTCCAGACACTACAGGGTATTGTTTGCCAGAGGAATACGGAGCTAAAATCAGGTTTCTCAAAGAACATGTGATAGATATAGAAAAAGCAGTATTATCCACACATTGTCATAATGACCTGGGGTTGGCAACTGCTAATTCAATTGCCGGAATCCAAAATGGTGCCCGTCAGATTGAATGCACCATCAATGGTGTAGGCGAACGTGCCGGAAATACATCCCTGGAAGAAGTGGCTATGATTATTCATCAAAAGAAACAATTAAATTTTTCCACCCGCATTCAGACCAAAATGCTGGCCGGCCTCAGCCAATTGATTGTAGATCGAATGGGTATACCTGTCCAGCCTAATAAAGCCATAGTGGGAGCCAATGCTTTCGCGCATTCTTCCGGAATTCATCAGGACGGAGTGATCAAACATAGAGAAAATTATGAAATAATGGATCCCAATGATGTGGGTGTAAATACCTCGTCTATCATACTTACCGCTCGCAGCGGCCGGGCTGCTTTGGCATATCGTTACCGTCACCTGGACATTGAATTGAGTAAAGAACAGCTCGATACACTGTATAATGCATTTTTAAAATTAGCTGATGAAAAAAAAGAGGTAGACAGTCAGGATCTGATGAAACTATATGAAGAAAATATAGAAAAGAAAACGAGTGTTATGGTTTAATCCCACGCGAGAGAACCATTCTTATTCAAAGCAAAACATGGTGCTTCCCAATTTTTATGGAAGTCTGATTTTTTAATCTTTTACAAGCTTTAAAAAATATTTCATCTGAGCATTACATAGCACTCATAGTCAATAATTTAGCGCTATTTTTGTGAAGCATAACTTTCAATAGGCGGACATACGCATACCAGGTTTCGATCTCCATAAGCATTATTTACTCTGGCTACTGTAGGCCAAATTTTAGATTGATATAAATAAGGCAGTGGGAAGGCAGCTTTAGACCTGGAGTAGGATTTTGTCCAGGTATCTGAGGCGACCAAATTTAGAGTATGTGGCGCATTTTTCAATACATTATCATTTACATCGGCTTCACCTCGGGCAATTTCATCTATTTCATTCTTTATCTGTAACATGGCATCGCAAAATCGATCCAGCTCAGCTTTGTTTTCTGATTCTGTAGGCTCAATCATAATAGTACCAGGTACTGGAAAAGACAAGGTAGGAGCGTGAAACCCATAGTCCATCAGCCTTTTGGCCACATCCTCTGCAGAAATACCAATTCCCTTAAATGGCCGCAGGTCAAGAATTAACTCATGTGCTGCTCTCCCCTTCTCACCAGTGTATACCACCTGAAATACTTCCTCAAGGCGATTTTTAATATAATTTGCATTTAAAATCGCGTGTTTGGTGGCATTGACTACCCCTTTTTTACCAAGCATAGCAATGTAGGCATATGAAATTAATAATATACTTGCACTACCCCACGGAGCACTACTTACTGCATGGATCGAATCCTTACCACCAAGGTTTACCATCGAGTGGCCTGGTAAGAAAGGTGCCAATTTCTCATTAACACAAATTGGACCCATACCAGGACCGCCTCCACCATGAGGAATGGCAAAAGTTTTATGCAGATTTAGGTGACAGACATCTGCATGGATCAGTCCTGGGCTGGTAAGTCCCACTTGTGCATTCATATTTGCACCATCCATATAGACTAAACCGCCTCTATCATGGATAATTTTACAGATTTCCCGAATGCTGGTTTCAAATACCCCATGCGTCGATGGATAAGTTACCATCAGGCATGCTAGCGAATCCGCATACTGGTCTGCAAGCTTTTGTAAGTCATGAATATCTATATTTCCCTTTCCATCAGTCTTGGTGACTACAACTTTCATACCTGCCATTACGGCACTCGCAGGATTTGTACCATGTGCGGATTCGGGTATTAAAGCCACCTTCCTTTTAGACTGACCATGGTGCTCATGATAAGCCGAAATGGTTAACAGCCCGGCATATTCTCCCTGTGCTCCACTGTTTGGCTGTAAAGAACAGGCTTTCATTCCGGTAATGGTGCACAACCATTTTTCCAATGTTGTAAATACATGATTATACCCTTCTGCCTGATCCGCTGGCACAAACGGATGTAATCCGGAAAAAGCATCAAATGAAACCGGAAGTAATTCTGTAACAGCATTAAGTTTCATGGTGCATGATCCCAGGGAAATCATGGAATGTACCAGAGATATATCTTTATTTTCAAGGCTTTTTATATACCTCATAATAGAAGATTCCGAGCGATGGGTGTTGAAAATCGGGTGGCTGAGGTAATCCGAGGTTCTTTTTAACGCTGCGGGAATGGAGCTTATTTTTGATGAAGTTGATTCCGTAATTCCAAATACAGAAAAAATGTCCTTTAAATCAGACTCTGTGACTGTTTCATCTAAGGATACCTGGATAGCTCCAGCCGGATAATAAAAATTGATACCAAGACTGGTTGCTTTTTGGGCAATCGTCCTTTGAGTTACTGTATCCACTTCCACCGTTACGGTATCAAAAAAGGAATTACTCTTAAGTTTATACCCTGCAGTAGACAAAGATGCTGCTAATTTATTTGCTTTTTGATGCACATCATTACCAATATGTCGGATGCCCTGAGGACCATTATAAACCGCATACATTCCACTCATAATAGCCAATAATGCCTGAGCCGTACAAATATTGCTTGTGGCTTTCTCCCGTTTTATATGCTGTTCCCGGGTCTGCAATGCCATTCTAAAGGCAGGTCCCTCATATTGATCAATACTGAGCCCTATGATTCTTCCCGGAATCTGTCGCTTAAAGTCTTCTTTACAAGAAAAAAATGCAGCATGCGGTCCACCATAGCCCATAGGTACACCAAATCTCTGGGCATTTCCAACTGCCACATCAGCGCCCCATTCACCGGGAGGAGTTAGAATGGAAAGTGCAAGTAAATCTGTTGCTGCACATACCAATATATCTTTTTGATGGGCAAGATCGCACAATTGTCGGTAGTCCGATATACTTCCATCACTTGCAGGATATTGAACAAGCACCCCAAATACGGAACTATCTTCGAAATCTCTGGCCTGGATCTGGGTAAATGATAAATGAATACCCAAATACTTTGCCCTCGTAATCAATACATCTTTGGTATGGGTGAATACATTTTCGTCTACCAGGAAAGTGTTTTTATTACTATCCTCATTTTTATGAGCCAGGTTGTAAAACATGATCATGGCTTCAGCTGCAGCTGTACCTTCGTCCAACAGGGAAGCATTAGCAATAGGCAATCCGGTGAGGTCAGCTACCATGGTCTGATAGTTAAACAGCGCCTCCAATCGGCCCTGGGCTATTTCAGCCTGATAAGGGGTATATTGTGTGTACCAACCGGGGTTTTGAAAAATATTCCTTAAAATGGGTGAGGGAGTATGTGTACCATAAAACCCCTGACCAATATAAGATCTGTATATTTTGTTCTTTTCTGCTACCAATTTAATATGCCTGAGATATTCATGCTCTGATAACCCATCTGCGATATCAAGCTCAGTGCGCATACGAATGGCATCAGGAATGGTTTGATCTATTAATTCATCCAGGGAATTCACCCCGATAAATTTCAACATTTGGGATACTTCTTCTTCAGAATTACCAAGGTGCCTTGGTTCAAATTGGTGTGGATGGAACATGCTTCTTATATTATAAAAATATCGGATGCAAATGTACAATTACTTAGTGATGAATGGATTGAATAATGAGAAAAAATGTATTTGTTTTTTTTATTTATAATTTCAATTGGAAATGAGAAATCGTTCATTACTTAATTATCTCTGAGACTCGTTTTTCGCCAAATACGATCAAAAAACTGCTCCATGGTCGTTGTAATTATAGGTTTGAGCATGCACCTGTCTTGCTATTTTCGTATTTATGGAAAACAATACTCCCTCATTGGTATTGAGCAGCTGCGGACTAAATCCCGGGCCATTATCATGAGATTTTAAAGTATAATTTTCCAGTATACTTAATCGAATTATGGATGAGCTCTGTCAAAATAATACCAGGTGGAATCGCGGTGTCGATATTGGTCTCCACTTTGAGGGAAGAGGACAATATCCTGATGTCCATTTTTCCAGTATGGATGGCTTCATTCCTGCTGCCAGAGAAGTGCCAACATTCAAAGTCGTGCTACTCATTTCTCTAATTCTCTGGTATTCCATTTTCTGTCCCTAAAATCTCAGTTTTATCCCTAAAATCAAAGAAAAAATACCTGTTCATATACATTTGTCTAATCAAACAAAGCTAAAAACTTAAAAAAAATTAATCAATTATATATTTTTGACAGTTTAGGCAAATGATTGTACGCTATTTTTATATATTCTCGTTTTTTCTGGGGTTTCTAAAAGCTTCTACTCAGGATATTGCCCTTATCGGCAAAGAGATAGAAAAAATAGATAAGCTTATTGTCTATAATCAATATAAAACGGTAGAATCAAAATCAGATAGTCTATATAATATCATAAAAAATTCCGGCCTTCGAGAACAAATCTTAAAATTAAAGTTACAAAAAGCCATTGCTATAGATTCAAGGAATGAACACGGTGAGGCACTTCCACTTTACCAAGATATACTGGCACAAGCGGAAAAATATAAATTCTACTCTTTGGCTTGCGAAGCGAATATATGGATTTCCCTGATCCATGAAAAAAATGGAGATTTTGACCTTGCTGTGACTTATATACGGTCAGCTCGGGAGATGTATACCTCATATAATTTAGAAAAATGGTACAGTACTATTTTGATTCGCCTGGCTTCAATACATAGAGTAGTCATACGGCTGGGAAATAATATTGCCCCTGAAAAAATTCAACAGCTTGAAAATATAGGCTTTAAAGCTAACCTGGACTCTACCCTATCTTTGGCAAAAACCGCCATTCTATTTGCTCAAAAATATAATAATGCAAAAGATATAAATGATTGTAATTTTTTGATAGGGGCATGTTATAGTTATCTTGGCCAAGATTCTTTATCTATTGAATATTTTAAAAAAACAATTCCCTATAGCAAAGAATATGGCAATATAGAAGATGTATCATTTGAATACAATAATATTTCTAGAAAATATCTTCAGATTCATCAACCTCTGAAAGCATTAGTATATAGTGATTCTGCATATCTCTATTATGATAAAATGTCTTTTTTTGACAAATACCTCACTCCATTTCAACGGTCTGAAATATACAAATCTTTGCAACAGCCAGACTCAGCCTACCTGTATCTATCTATTGCATTTGGTGATATGTCAGATAAATATGAAAGGCAAAAAAATATAGATACCAAAAAATTGGAAGAAGAATTTCAGAATGCAAAAAAAGTGGAGACTATAAAATCTAAAAACAGACAATTATTACTTAGTCTGGGACTATTAGGTGCCTTAGTGGCTGCTTCAATTTCTTCCATTCTCAAAAACAAAAAAATAAATGCACAGAATAAAATCATAAGCCAACAGGTACAAGACCTGAAAAAAACTATTGATCAAAAGCAAATTTTATTGTCCGAATTGCAGCATCGGGTAAAAAATAATTTACAATATGTGATCAGTATCCTGGAAATACAAAAAGAATCAGTGAATTTTAATACTATCGAAGAGCTGATCCGTAGCAATCAAAATCGTATACATTCTATCGCGTTATTACATAAAAAATTAAATGTTAACGACAGCGTACATGATGTGGAACTAAACAGATATATCACCGAACTGTCAGAATTGGTAAAGGAATCCTATGCTAAAGACAATAAAGTAAAACTGATGATCTCTTGTGAACTAGAAAATTTATCCATTACTAAGGCCTTACCACTTGGATTGATCATCGTAGAGCTAATCAGCAACAGTATGAAACATGCCTTTGAAACTAAATCTCAAGGAGTTATTAACATAGAGATTACGAGAGACACCAGGTCACAATCCAATAAACTGGTCTATATGGATAATGGTATAGGCGTAGATATACATAAAATAAAAACAAATGGATTGGGTTTAGAAATTATACATGGTTTAGTAAGCCAATTAAATGCCACCATGCAATCTCCGTATCATACTCAAGGATTTGAATGTATTATCCATTTTAATTCATGACTCGATGCACACAAAAACTATACTGATCGTAGAAGATGATTATTTAAACCGGAGATTGACTAAAAAAAATCTCCTGGAGGCAGGATATCAAGTATTGGAAGCAAAAAATACGGGCGAAGCGAAAGATATCCTCAAAAAAGAAATAATAGACCTGGTGGTGCTTGATATAAATCTGGGTGATGGCGCACCGGATGGTATTTCACTGGGAAAAGAAATAAAAGAAAAATTTGGTATTCCGTTTATTTATCTCACTGCATATGAAAATTCAGTAATGATTAATGAAGCTGTTGCAACAGAACCATTTTCTTATCTGACCAAACCATTTAAAGTCAGTGACCTGGTAGCCTCTATTGAAATAGCCCTAATTAAATCAGCCAGTGTAAAAAAGCAAAAACCAAGTATTCAGGTAAAAGATGGTGAATACAAACTGGATCTTGCCATAGAGGAAATCAATCACATCGAATCAGATGGCAACTATATATTATTTCATACAGATACAAAAATATATAAATTAAGATCGACCATTGCTCAGATACTTGAAGTATTATCTTCCCATATTTTTGTACAAGTGCATCGCGCATTTGTAATCAATAAGGATAAAATCGATAGGATAAATAATAAAGAGGTAGTGGTAAAAAATGTGCATATACCGGTATCTAAAAATTATACTATAGAATAGGGCACTTGGGTGCTTTACATTTATTTTTATAATTGAAATGCCACATCATTATAGCCATTGGCAAGGTGCCTGGTATGAGGGTCGCACAAATTAGTATGAATTTATCGGAATTTTTATTGCGTACAGAGGCATAGAAATTGGTATTCCTCATTCCTCACTCCCTACTCCGTTTCTATCCCTAAATTCTGTATTTTATCCCTATTTTTTTTAAAATCCTATATCCGCTACTACTTTAGCTTCCTAATTAAAATTCACTAATTAAAAAAAATACACAAATGATTATGAAAAAATTTTCACTATTTATTGTCACCATATGGTGTATCAGCTGTAGCAAGGAAACTGTGGTAGAGTCCGTAAGCCTGGAGGAGAGAGGACTAAATGATAAAATCACCGTTTGCCATAAGAATGGTAACGGACAATTTCAACCTTTAACTATAGCTCAAAGTGCCATTGCATCACACCTGGCACATGGTGACTATCTGCCTGATCAGGATGGCGATGGCCATAGCGCTCCTGGCTCATGTACCGGAAGCATGGACGATTGTGATGATAATAATGCAGATGTATGGGAGAATTGTAATGTATCTTGTTCCGTGGTCACCAATGATTTTTTAAGCTCTCTACGATTATGGCTTTATTGGGATGCCGAAGAAGGTTGTCGCGCTTTTTCTGATGTAAATCTTGGAGTCTGGATGATCAATAACTACAACGTGGAGACTTACCAGTCCTTATATATTTTATTCCATGCTGATTATCATTATATAGTATATATTGATGCAAATCAAAACTATACCTGGTGGGTAGTAGAAGAAGGTACCATTACATTGGACGAATGGAATTGTAGCTTAGAAGCGGCACAGGCATTCATTCGCGATCAAGG
>JBGAVW010000035.1:0-50888 GCA_044227925.1 Saprospiraceae bacterium
AAATGACAGTTTTATAAACTTAAACTGATTATAATCCTTATACTATGTTTCTTTGGTAATTTACAGAATAAAAATAACTACTTGTTATAATAAAACAAATTATTTTTTTCAAAAAATAAAAAAGAGGATGATCATTGGACCATCCTCTTTTAATAAAATTAAAATAAATATATTTTTATTTTGTATCCCACCAAACCTTAGTGGTATACGCATCCGGTGTCACGCCACCTTCTTTCAGTTTGGGATTATTAGCCGTTTCGCTTGTCGGATATGGTAATCGCACAGGTATTTTACCACCTGTGATATTAGCCGGATGATTAGCCGGTACCAAAGCCGGAAAATCCAATCTTCTCCAGTCAGACCAGGCTTCCCACCAGTTGAGGAATTTAGACACCCAGAGCTGATCTGCGATCATCTGAATGGCTGGTTTAGTAACGCCATAAGGATATTGCGTCAGGTAGGTCGCAACTGCAGCATCGGACACGGTGAGCGAAGCATCGTGTACAGTGTACATTTGCATAGCCAGTTTTACCCCTTTCTCGTAATGCTCCTTATCTGTACCGGATACACCACCGATATTTTTCAATTTTGCCTCAGCAAGCAAAAGTTCTACTTCTGCAGCATTCATGATCATATACGGCTCATCGAATTGCATCAGCTTTACATTGATTTTACTGTATTCCAGGTCATAATCAACGGCTTTGCCTTCGATGCGATCTATGTCCGTACGGTCAAGACCATGAGGCATGCCTTTTTGATTCAGTGGATCGGTTCCACCAGCAGATGGTATAAATGAAGTAGCTGTCCAGGCACCTTTGCCACCACTGATGATCATTAATCTTGGATCATCATCAGCAACATCGTCTTTTTTAGCTCCTTTAAGCCAATTGATCAGCGTCTGTCCTAAAAAGGCTGGCTGCCCCCCGTCACCGGGATAAAATGCACGGGAGATACCATTTTGATTGGTCCACTGTGATGGATTGATCGCCATAGGTACTATAAAATTATCGGCATTGTTTAAAATAGGACCACCGGCCACTGCTTTTGCTACATAGGTATTGGCCAGGGCAGCATCGGCATCAGAAGCCCGCATGGCCATACGCAACATTACAGAGTAGGCAAATTTTTTCCATTTGGTCACATCTCCTTTGTATACAAAATCGGCTTTAGCAAAACTGGCCTGATCTTTATCAGACGCATTCAAAGCTGCTGCTGCTTCATCTAATTCTTTCAATAAATCGGTATAAATGGTTTTACCATTATCGTATTTAGGAAAGAAAGTACCATCCGTACCCTGGTTGGCTTCAGAATATGGCACATTGCCGTAAAAATCCACTAACCTGGCATATGACCAGGCCCGGAGTATGCGCGATGCATTACGGGTATTGAGTTTATTGCCTTCATCGTATCCTCCCTTACCTGTTTGTTTTAATACTTCAGCAATGTTTTTAAGCTGGTCACGGTAAGTCATCTCAAAAGGAGCGGCACGGGTCTCACCATTATCGGTATATTTATCTCCGGGAGCTATACCTCCACCGGCATTGCCCAAATGCTGGATGGCATGGGCACACATGCCTATATTGGTACGCCAGTCGATATATCGGTTATCACCGGATGAGCCCTGAGAGGCTATACCCAATAAAGCAGCCGAAAATAAAAAGTTCATGTCGATCTGGTTGACGGCCTGCGGATTGATATTTAAATCATGCAGTTCGTCGGTATCGCATTGTGCAAAAAGCAATGCTGCAATAGCTATATATAATATTTTTTTCATCTCTTTTCTTAAATTGATAAAATTAGAAACCTACTTTTAAATTAAATCCATAACTGCGGGTAGACGGGAAACCAAAATAATCCAAACCTTGCGAGTTATTCACTGTATAAGAAGATTCCGGATCCACATTATCTATGTTCTTAGATAATATTGCCAGGTTTCTGCCTACGAATGATAAAGTTAAAGTCTGGAAAGGGGTCTTGGCAATCATTTTGCGTGGAAACGAATAACCAAAAGTCAACTGGCGCAGTTTTGCAAAAGAAGCATCGTATACATACATATCCGCTTTACCATTTTGCTCAGATCCGGTAGTAGACCAGTACCGCTGGGCTTCCTGTGGTGTGAGGTCACGATCTATAGGCTCAAATACACCGGCTGATCTTTCGATCACCCCTTTTACATGTAATGGTGCTTCTCCCTGTCGGCCTAACAATGATTGCTGATGGAAGCCCCACTGGGTCAATCTCATATTGGTACCAGAGAATATATCTCCGCCTGATTTAAAATCGATCAGGGCAGAAAGATTAAAATTATTCCAGGTTACGCTATTATTTAATCCTCCGGTGAAATTAGCTACTCCATTTCCGATGACCTGGTAATTGGGATCGCCAATCGGGCTGCCCCACTGATCAAATACCAGATTACCCGATGGGTCTTTTTTCTGTACCCTACCGGTAATCATACCGTATGGATTGCCTACGATATGTTTGATGAATACGTTACGGGTACGTGGCTCTTCCAAAGTAAGCTCTTTAGATCCTTCGATCAGGGATACTACTTTATTATTATTCTTAGCCAGGTTCAATGATATATCCCAGGTCACTTTGCCCTGTATCGGAGTGACATTGATCAATGCTTCGAAGCCTTTATTTTCAAGCTTACCCAGGTTTACGGCAGTAGCACTAAAGCCGGCTGCTGCGGATATAGTAGCATTTAATATATCATTTGTGGTCTGCTGTGCATAATAAGTAAGGTCCAAGCCCACCCTGTTTTTAAATAATCGGATATCGGCTCCTACTTCTATCTCTGTAGATGTCAATGGAAGCAAGCCAGGATTTGGGATTGTACCGCCCTGGCCAATTGCAAAAGCAAAACCACCAAGAGTCGTACCCAGGTGATTATTACCATTCAAACCATAGGTAATACTGGTATTATAAGGACCTACGGTCGCGTTACCTACCTGGGCCCAACCACCTCTTAGTTTGGCATAGCTAATAACAGATGGTAAATTTTTGAAAGCATCAGTCAATACCACACTGGCTTGTAAAGAAGGATAAAGAATTGAATTGTTTTCCGGATTTAATACTGAAAACCAATCATTTCTCGCAGTAGCGGTGATATAAGCCCAGCCTTTATAACCAAGTTCTACCTGGCCCAATAATGAATTAATACCTTGTTTGTTAAATCCGTAATTAAATGTCCTATTCACACCATTATTGATGGCAGCAAAGAAAGGCACATTAAAGCCGTTACTGTTCACACTGATGCCTTCGGATTCTCTGCGCATACTGTTACCGCCTCCAAAGGCATTTACAGAAATATCCCCAAAAGATTTGTTGAATCCGATGGTATAAGTTGCATTGATTTCCTCTACGCGGTTGATGTCTTCAGTTATACTACCAGGGCGGCTATAACCTGTACCTTGAGGGGTAAGGCCTTGACCTCGTCTGTTGTATTTATCCAATCCAACCTGGCCTTCGGCATACAACCATGAAGTGATATCGTACCTGAGCCTACCGGATGCATTTACGCGATCTCTTTTATCAGAATTGATAAATTGGTAAGCGCCCCAATAAGCTCCCGTACTCCACTGGTCACCAACTGGGTTTAATTGCCATTCTTCACCGGGTACACGACCCCAAAAAGCAAGGACAGCTGGGTCCACTCCGGTTGCCGGTATAGCGCCTGGTTTATTTGGATCACCTCTCAATGATGTTATGTCAATATTACCCGGAACTTTCCATACAGATTGTACGGCATTACCCGGAGAATCAGAAAGTGTAGGTCTGTTTTTATTATTTTCTAGTGAATACAATACTTTAGCATCCAGTGTCAATTTCTTTCCAAATTTTGAATTGGCTGCTAAAGAAACGTTAGTACGGTCAAAGCCGGACTTTGGAAGTATAGAAGTACCTCTCAGGTCAGACAATCCTAATCGGAATGATTGTTTATCGTTTCCACCGGTGAAAGCCAAGCTATTGGTCAGGGAAGTACCAGTCTGGTAGAAAGCGTCAAATTTATTTTGTGTCTGAGAATATGGTCTGGCCACACCGTCAAATTGCACTACGGATGATCCATCAAATTTTGGTCCCCAGGCCTGGGTAAACCAACCCTGATCCTGTACCCTGGTAGGTTTAGTGGCTACACCATTGGGCAATGCCCCGGTGAAACCACCTGAGCCATAGCTCTGCTGCAGGTCTGACAGGTCATTTAATGTTTCAAATACATAATTAGAGTTAAACTCCACGCCAATACCTTTTCTGTTGCTACCGCGCTTGGTAATGATATTGATTACCCCATTGGCTGCACGCGCACCATACAGGGCTGCTGCATTCGCACCTTTAAGCACGGTAATAGTTTCGATATCGTCAGGGTTGATGGATGACATACCGTCACCTTCATCTGCACCACCCCAGAGACCTGCCTGGCCGAAACCGGAATTGTCCATAGGTACACCATCGATTACATATAATGGTTGATTATTACCGGCAAGTGATTTATTACCCCTGATGATTACACGGGATGATCCACCAGGTCCGGAAGACACTTTGCTCACATTCACACCGGCAACACGACCGGTAAGTGCATTGGCAATATTGTTTTCACGTGCCTGTGTAAAGTTTCCGCCATCCACTTCAGTTACAGAATAACCAAGTGCTTTTTTCTCACGGCTTACACCAAGAGCGGTCACCACCACTTCATTCAACGCCACACCGGCAGACATAGCGATATCGATAGTAGATTGATTACCTACCACCACTACCTGCTCCTGGAAGCCCGTGTAAGAGTAACGGATAGAGGCTCCATCCGGAACATTATTAAGGGTATACATACCATCGAAATCTGTAATAGTTCCATTGGTAGTCCCCACTACAAGTACAGTAACACCAACCAGAGGTTCGTTATCTTCCCCGTTGGTCACTTTGCCTGAGACCGCTCGCTGTGCAATCGAATGCAAGCTGAGAAGTGCAAAAGCGATCAGTAAAGCTTTTTTAATCATAGAAATACGAGTATTAGGTTTAAATAAAAATTAAAAATCTAAAGAATTATATACCCTTAACGGATATAGGCAACCAAATGTACACCAGAATTAACAATTTATTTAAGGTCTCCAGAGTTTTTTTATGATTTTGCTAGTTTTGGATAAATTAATAGAATAAAATGCAAATTTTATGGTAAAAGAGGGGCACTGATTCGACTAATATTCAATAAGATAGGTCGTTCAGGACGAAAATTAATAAGTTTATTATTTGCAAATTAGGAGCCGATATTAATAATTATTTTCGCGATTGGAATCGCTTTAAAATACTCTTGAATCACGTTAAAATTAAACATTTATATACCACCTTTCTTAACTTCATTACCCATTAATTGGGATTCAATCTTCAATAAAATCACCCATCCCATTTCTTTGCCTAATATACCTAGTAAAGGCTACTTCCAATATGCTCTATCATGAGTTGGCTAAGTAAATAATATCAATGAGTAAACTCTTTGTCTCATTTTTAGTAACTGAAAATACCAGTTAAAATCATGTAAGAATTTGAATGATAGTAACTTGTTCCGACAATAAAATTTACTTTATCTTTGTAGTATGCCCAAGATTCTGGAAAAGAATGGGTACAGATTTTCATTTTATAGCAATGAAAATGACGAAAATCCTCATGTACACATCTCCAAAGGTAACGGCAATTCAAAATTTTGGCTTATTCCAAAGGTGACCGAAGAGTATTCATACGGATTTACTCTTCAGGAAAGAAGGGATATACGGATAATTTTAAATGATAATTCTGCAATATTATTAAAAAAATGGTATGAATACTTTAAAAAACAATGAAATTAAAAATAAAAGATCTACAGACCCATTTGATAGATTAATATTTGAAAAGGGGTTGCGAATCAATCAAATTTTTCCTGATAAAAAACTTGGGGTAATCATCATTTTATTAAATAATAGTAAAGTATTACGAGTTAACCTTTCTGACTTTAAATCATTAGCTAAAGCAACACAAAATCAACTTAATGATTGGGAGCTAATAAGTGGCGGAGTAGGGGTACATTGGAATAAAATAAACGAAGACCTTTCACTTAAAGGAATAATAAAAGATACTGCACTTAATAATGTCTTGCTCCAGTTATTGGGCAAGTCAACAATGGAAATAATAATTTAGGTATGTTACAACCCTTTTTTCAATGTAACCCTACAGCTGTAATGAATATTGAAATTGCCCTTGTTCAAACTATTCAAAGGATTTTTGATTTAGGCACCAGTACCATTACCTCATCTCCACCACCTTCACCCCACTATTATTACATCCCACCACCATCAATTCTTTTTCTCCAGCTTTTAATACCGATAAGGATTTTACATCATAGGGCAGGTACAACCCGGATTTTGATTTAGGTATTGGAGTAAAATGGCCCTTACCATGGTTTAAAAGACAGAGTCCATAGCCTGCATCATTACGGGCAGTTTCTACCTCGGAGCTGAATAAATTGCCAGCTGTAATCAGATCTTGATCACCATCGTGATCGATGTCCCGAATTATTATATCATTGATGGCTGAAAACTGCGCTTCCACAGGTAAAGAATAAGCTTCAAACTGACCGTTGCCTTTGTTTTCAAAATAGGTGGATGCAAAATTGGTAGCGGCATAGTGTAAAGCATTTTTAAGCTTGCTTTCACCAAAGATCTGATCAACATTGGAGGATGCAAATTTATTGTAGGTCGGAAATTTTTCAGCTAACATAGGGATTTGCTGAGAGGAACATTGCCTTCCCCGAAGAGGATACTTTTCACCAAAATTATAATAGGTCAGTACTACATCTTTATAGCCATTATCATCAAAATCGTAATAGTATACTTCAAAGGGCTCTTTGGCTGTGGCTTTGTATTTATAGTTTTTACCCAGGTTACCCGCGATGATATCCTGATCACCATCGCCATCCATATCAGCTGATTTAATACTAAACCACCAACCCACATTTTCATTGAAGGCTTTAATGTCGTTTTTCCTTTCAAAATGATCGCCTTTATTGATCAATGCGACTATTGGCATCCATTCGCCAGAAAGCAAAATATCGTGTTTACCATCGTTATCTATATCAGTCCACACGGCATCATTGACCATGCCAATATCTTTAAGGTCTTTAGCGATGACAGAGGTGATGTCCATGAATTTCCCTTTATCGTTTTTTAATAATACAGAACTCGCAGGCAATGGATAGGACCATACCATATGTCGACCTGTAACCAACAGGTCCATATCTCCGTCCTGATCGTAATCATAAGGCCTAACTTTGGATCCACTGAAATTCAATGTTGGCAATGCATCTACTGCTTTGGCAAATACACCTGTACCGTCATTGAGATAGAGCCTGTCCTGGTATGATTTGGATCCGGCCATGAATTCGTTGCCACCACTTACCACATACAGATCCTGGTCGCCATCGCCGTCTGCATCAAAAAATGCAGAACCCATATCTTCATGTACTTTGTCTTTAGTGAATGCATCATTCGCTTTTAATTCAAATTCTCCACCCGGGTTTTGTAGATATAAAGCGCCAGGTTGAGCAGCAGCTCCGCCGATAAATACATCATCCAGTTTATCTCCATTTACATCACCTACCGCGCTAAAGGGTCCCATGTTGGACATTTTATGGGGCAGCAAAACTTGTATTTTATAATCATCGAAGACATTTTCCTTATGCGTAAAATCTATACCACATGCTGAGGGCATTTCTACAAATGCCGGTGCAGAAATCTCCGGAGTGAATGTGATTAATGAAGCTTCGCTGTGTTTTAATTTTAATACCTGGTCGGCGTTTATATTTTCTAAGATCTGTTCATAGCCATCAGGCCAGTGTATTCTCAATTTTTTGATTAAAGTTTCGGATCCTGTACCGAAATGAGCAAGGTTTTCACTGGTGCTATACATTCCTCTAACCCCGATGATTTCAAAGAATTGGTTGCCGGCATTGGTTTCCAGCCATATTTTAGTACCCATTACAGTGGTGCGTTTATCATCATTTATTGCTTCGATCCGTAAATAATGATTGTGCCTATTCGAATTATTCTGGTATATGGAAGCGATATCATTTATATTGGATACAATGAGGTCGAGATCACCATCATTATCCAGGTCAGCATAGGATGCACCATTGGAAAAAGACTTTTCTGTCATACCCCAATCGTCCATTTTTTTGGTAAAGGTGAGGTCGCCGTTATTTTTAAAAATGTAATTTTTGAGTTTGACGGAGGGTGTGACTGAAAGCGTTTTTTCCAGGTCAATGATATCCCATATTGATAAATCTGCCGGGGGGTTGGGATGTGTTTTGAGGTATTCAGCTAAAGAGGATTCAACGGTATGGGCGAATGTTTTATGTGCATCCTTATTACGAATATCGCGCATGAGACCATTTGTAATGAACAAATCTTTCCAACCATCATTGTCAAAATCGGCAAATAAGGAAGACCATGACCAATCTGTAGACGCTACTCCTGCAAGCTGGGCTATGTCGCTAAACTGTGCATTACCTGTGTTGTAATGCAACATGTTAAACATATATTGATGATGCCCCCCATCGTTTACTACTTTCCAGAATGCATCGGGATTCATACCACTCATATTGGCCTTGATGCGATAATTGTCTTCAGCCACCATATCCACCACTATCAGATCAAGCATTCCATCGTTATTAATATCTCCTGCATCTACTCCCATACTGGAAAAGGAAATATGATTAACGTTTTGGTGAATTTTTTCTGTGAATGTCCCATCCCCATTATTTAGAAACATCCAGTCTTCAATCCAAAAATCATTGCTGATGAAAAGATCTGTCCATCCATCGCCATTCAAATCAGATGCGGTAACTGAATTGGGAAAACCAGTCCGCTTTAGTCCTGCTTTTTCTGTGATATCAATGAAAGTTGAACCTATATTCTGCATTAATTTGATTCCATATTTTGGTTGGATGAGCTCGGTACCGTAATAAGGTGAATAATCACCGGGGTTGGGAGGTTGATTTAATAATAGCAGGTCAAGATCACCATCTTTGTCGTAATCAATAAAACTGGCATGGCGGGTACGGGCAGTATCGGCCACTCCATAGGCAGAGGCTTCGTCAACAAATTTCAAATTGCCTTTGTTGATATACAGTTTATTGGCTCTGAGTAATGGGTTATCATCATATAATTCCCTGGTCACATATATATCAGTGAGTCCGTCCTTGTTTACATCTCCCATCAATACTCCGGATGACCAGCCACCATCCCAATTTATGCCCGCTTTGACGGTAATGTCTTCAAATTTTAATCCCCCTTTATTCAGATATAACTTATCTCCTACCAGGTTGCCGGCAAAATAGATATCCTGAAATCCATCGTTATTCAAGTCTCCGACACCTACCCCAGCTCCACCGTAAAAATTGGAGTAAAGTGTAATATTGGCTTTCTTTGTATCCTTAATCAGATTATTAAACTTAATCCCTGTATGATCAGAGGACAGCAAGCTGAATAGTTTTTGATTGGGTTTTTCATTAGATTGAGCAAATAGTACAAATGAATAATTACTAAAAAAGATCAAAATAATGGCAAACTGTCGCATATTAATTAAAAAAGACATAACCAATGGTTCAAAAGTAAGTGTTTCAGAGTAATTTAGATTTCAATTCTTTTAGAATTTAAATTTAATAGATTTATTACCATGAAACGAAATTTTACGATACTACGCCTGCTTGCCATATGGATTTTTTCATCTTACGTACATTCTATTTTTGCGACAGCCATTCCACAAATCTTATTTATACGGGCAAATAAAGATACAGTCGGTATATATGAAAAATGGGAGTTGAGTATGGATATCAAAGCAGAGTATGTAAACCCTTTTAATCCTGAAGATATCAGTATTACTGCACATTTCATTTCTCCCAGTGGTATTCCCTGGAAGATACATGGATTCTATAATTACAACAATTGGCAGTCCCTGTGGAACCTGAGATTTTCTCCAAATGAAACCGGCAAATGGAGTTATCAATTGTATATAAAAGATAAGAATGGTGTCCATGACAGTGTTCGAAATAGTTTTATCGTGAAACCATCGATCCATAAAGGGCCAATCCAAATAGCTCCCAATAGACGATTCCTTCAATACGCAAATGGCACTTCTTTTTATGGAACAGGTATGTGGTATAATGATAATTATGCTGCATATAATAAAGGTCAAATCACGGCTGCTGTCTTAGATGAGATGAAAAATCTGAATATGAACTTTATCAGTACATTCATAGCTCCACTGGAGACCCAGGGATCGGGACTGGGACGCTATGATCAGGCGGCGGCCGGCAGGATAGACGAAATACTATCCATGCTGGAAGAACGAGATATGCAATTAAGCCTAAATATCTGGTTTCATGCTTATTTATCCGAAACGGTTTGGCCTGGTGGCAATAAAAGGTGGAATACCAATCCTTATAAACAAATCACCACAGCCAACGATTTTTACAGAAGCGAAGAAGCCTGGAAATACCAGGAACAACTGTATAGATATATGATAGCAAGGTACAGCCATAGCAGGGCTATGATGCTTTGGTTTGTGATAGATGAAGTCAATGGTACCGATGGATGGGTCAGTGGGGATAGCCTTCAAGCAGCAGAATGGGGTAAAAAAGTGCATACCTATTTCAAAACTAATGATCCTTATCAACATCTTACCACAGGTACCCGAAGTGGCGGTATAAATGAATATTGGCATGAAGGCTATCAGGTCTTTGACCTTCCAAACAGAGAGATTTACGAAGCCCAGGGATTCCCAATATTGCGTGATGGAAAAATAGATCAGGGAGATGAACATCCACTTATGCTTAGCTATCTAAATTATGCAGGTC
Source organism: Saprospiraceae bacterium (assembly GCA_044227925.1). Taxonomy (GTDB): domain Bacteria; phylum Bacteroidota; class Bacteroidia; order Chitinophagales; family Saprospiraceae; genus JADJLQ01. The sequence goes on from JBGAVW010000035.1 coordinate 10,880, forward strand.
AGGTAACAAAATTATGGGATAACTATAAAAAGCCAGCTATCATCGGAGAGACAGGCTGGGATCATACTTTTTATGAGCCGAGTATGCCGGGTTACCAGGCAATGTATCATAACGCCCTATGGGTAAGTCTTGCCAATGGAACTGCTATGACTCCATTTTGGTGGGCCTATAGCGGATATCTTAATGATAATATTTTTACCAATCAAAATAAATCCATAGCACGATTTGTAAATGAAATTCCTTGGGCTAAACTTACCGGGTTGACCAGAATAAAAAACATAACTGGCGGCAAACATGCTTTTGCTATTGAATCAAATCAACTTATCTATGGATGGATAGCAAATCCTGAAAGCGATGTCACTAATGCAGAGATTAAAATCACTCCCGGCAAAGCATATACAAAATACAAACTAAAACTATTCCACACCTGGCGCGGTCAGTTTTTACCCGACACAGAAATAAGCTCAATAAATGGGACCATCACTTTTACTATACCGACATTAAAAATAGAAGGTGGCCAAAGCAAATATATAGGTCAGGATGTGGCTTTTATACTGGAAAGACTATAAACGGACAACGTACTATGTACCACGTAAGATGTACAATGTAATTCAACATGGTACATGGTACGTGGTACATCGTCCGTTTTTACACTGGTATCAATTTACTTGTCAATTCACTGATCTCATTATCTGACAACACATGATCTTGCAACTTGCCTGCAAAATAATCTGCATAGGCTTGCATATCAAAATTGCCATGTCCACAGAGATTGAAGAGAATGGTTTTTTTCTTACCTTCTTCTTTAGCTTTTAATGCCTCGTGGAATACGGTTGCAATGGCATGGGTAGCCTCTGGAGCAGGGATAATGCCTTCAGCGCGGGCAAATTTTACACCGGCATCAAAACACTCCAGCTGGCCGTGAGCACGAGCTTCTATTAGTTTATCTTTTAATAATTGGGAAACAACTACACCGGCACCGTGATACCTCAAGCCACCAGCATGAATAGATGCCGGTACAAATTCATGGCCCAAAGTGTACATAGGTAATAGCGGGGTCATACCAATTGTATCACCAAAATCATAACTAAAAACTCCACGGGTAAGTTTTGGACACGAAAGCGGTTCACTGGCTATAGCCCGTATCTTTTTACCTTCCTCAAGATTGAATCGTAAAAATGGAAAAGAAAGACCTGCAAAATTAGATCCACCGCCAAAAGGGGCCACTACAATATCTGGCATTTCACCAGCCATTTCCATTTGTTTTACTGCTTCCTGACCCACCACAGTCTGATGCAATAATACATGATTAAGTACACTGCCCAATGCATATTTAGTATCCGGATCCGGTGCCGCCCGTTCAATTGCCTCTGATATTGCTATCCCGAGACTACCTGGTGAGTTTGGGTCTTTGGCCAATATAGCTCTTCCTGCATTAGTATGATCGGTTGGCGAAGCATGGACTTTGGCACCATAGGTCTCCATCATCATGCGTCGATATGGTTTTTGATTATAACTCACTTTCACCATATACACTTCGCACTCTATACCAAACATGGTACAGGCAAAGCTGAGTGCACTTCCCCATTGACCAGCCCCTGTTTCAGTAACAATTCTTTTTACTCCTTGTTGTTTATTGTAATAGGCCTGAGGGATGGCTGTATTGGGTTTATGTGATCCTGCCGGGCTCACCCCTTCATATTTATAATATATATGAGCGGGCGTGTCAAGCAGAGCTTCAAGGCCATATGCCCGATAAAGCGGAGTAGGTCTGTATATTTTATATGCTTCGCGTACTGCTTCTGGTATCTCAACATATTTTTCTCCTGTGACTTCTTGTTTTATGAGTTCCATTGGAAATAACGGCTCCAGCATTTCAGGGCCAATGGGTTGCATGGTACCTGGATGTAATGGCGGCAAAGGCTTGTTGGGCATGTCTGCCACTATATTGTACCAGTGTGTAGGAATGTCTTTTTCTCCAAGTAAAATTTTCTTTTCCATTTGTATTTAAGGTATTTTATTATTTGCGATGAAGGTAAAAAGAAACAGTGAAATTGGTGAATGTATTGCTAGCCAATTTTGCAAAAAAACCGAATGGTTTTGAAGTTATTTTTTTGACAACGGGTTAGCGCCATTGTTTCTTTGAATGTACACCAGGTTATAAAAACTGAATCAACTATTGCTTTGGTTTAACTATGGAAAAGACCCCGATTGTGTGGAACAGGTGATACTATATGGTAACTTATGCTGGGAGAAAATTGTAATTTTTTATAAATAAACGTACATTTACGATGTACGATTTAATCATTTTTCATTGGTATATTTTAATTAAATTAGTCAAGTACGAATTCATTATCGTACATTTACGATGTACGATTTACTTTACTTACTTGATTATTTTTTTCTCCGAATTGCTTCTATACAAGCTCTATAAATAATTTCGAGGGAAGGAGGAAAAACACGAAACAATTAATTCCAGCCAATTAAACTGTCAGTGTATTTATCTGGATGAAATAAAATCTTGAACGACAATTATTGGTTGATTCGGATAATACAATGGTATGCTCTTTTTTATAAATTACACATATTAATAACAAACTTGCTCTAAGTGGGTCGTGGCAAATAGGGTATCTGATAATTGCATTACCTAATGGATTTATAAATAGATTGACTTCTATAATAAACTTCCCAGCATAGAAGGGCATTCCTTGTGATTAAATAAAAACTGTTTTGGTCGCAATGAAATCCAAGGCCTGAATCATTAGCCCTTCTTTTCTTCCAATCACTTTTTTGTCAACTTTTGATCGCGATTAGCGTCTTTCAAATGAAACCAGTCTTGAAGGTTTTTAGATGTAATTTTTTTTGTCTATTGTTACTGGAATCGATACTTCAAATTAATGATTTTTATAATTATTTTCCTGATCAAATCTTCAATCCCTGTCATACTCTCCACCCAATGCATATTTACCAAAAATAAATAAACCCACACAAATAGGAATAAATACGAGTAAAATGATGATCCATTGTAACATAGTATTGGTTTTCACCACACCTGCCGGTGCCATACCCACTTTATCAAATGCCTGATAGAGCATAAATCCAACCAGCAGAATGGATAAAATCATCCATACAATCCCCAGGTATTTTTTGGCTAATTTCATTATTTGGTAAGGCTTTTGAGGTAAGCAATGCTTTGAGGCACCTGGCTGGTAATGCTGCTGCTTTCGTCTTCCAGGAAAAAATGTTTGATGCCTATTTTATTAGCTTGTTTGATGATGCCTTTAATATCTATCTCGCCGGTACCTAAAGCCACATCGTTTTCAATGGAAGTACCACCGGTTAGATCTTTCTTCACGCCATGTCTAAGGTCCTTTAGGTGAATGAGTTTCCATCTGTCTTTGTATTTTTTCAATAATTTTACCGGATCTCCACCTCCAAACTGCACCCAGAGTACATCCATCTCGAAGGAGACATATTCAGGATTGGTATTCTGGATGATATAGTCTAACAAAGTCCCTTTTTCATGTGGCCAAAATTCATAGCCATGGATATGATAGCACAATGTAATGCCTTGTTCTTTCAGTACTTTACCGGCAGCATTAAAGTCGGATACGGCTTTTTTTGCATTTTCAAAATTAAAAGCTCCGGTCTTATGAGGTATCCAGGCGGTCATCACATATTTGGCTCCAAGAGCTTTAGCATCTTCAGCTACTTTCATTGGGTCCTTGACCAGATTTTCATATCCGGTACCGGTAGATGGAATAGAAATACCTCTGTCGTTGCAAAGTTTTTTAAAATCTTCGGGAGCTATCCTTCCACCACCACCTTCAATCTCAGTAAATCCGAGCATGGCTATTGAGTCTAATGTCCTCTCTACATTCATGGGTAATGTCCGCCGATAAGTATAGGCTTGCACGCCAAATGGCGCTGTATATAGTGCTTTTGATTTTTTCTGGGCTTGAATCTCAAACAAAAAAAAGCTTAAGAAAAAGAACAGTAGTAGTTTTTTCATTTTTAATGGTATAAATTGGTTAAAAATAATAATAAATATCAAGATCAGGCAAGAATTGTAAATTCTAAGGTGGTATAAACAGGATAATACATGAGGTTAATATTCAAATTTACGAAGGGAGAATACAATATGTTTACTTTTGACAAATCTCTTACTTCTTATGCCTTAAAGAGATTGAATCATAGAAAATTAATTTATAACTTTGTTTGTAAAAACATGGAAAAGCAAATACAATCGAAAGTAGATATATGGTTAGCAGGTAACTATGATGAAAATACCAAAAACGAAATAAGACAATTGCAAGCTAACAATCCCAAAGAGTTAGCTGATGCATTTTATAAAAATCTTGAGTTTGGTACTGGGGGATTGCGTGGCCTGATGGGTGCAGGCACAAATCGAATTAACAAATATACGGTGGGAAGTGCTACCCAGGGTTTTGCAAATTATCTTAAAAAATGTTATGAAGGTGAAATCAAAGTGGCAATTGCTCATGATAGTAGAAACAATAGTCGATTTTTTGCCGAAACTACTGCGCAGGTTTTTGCGGCCAATGGTATTAAGGTTTTTTTATTTGATGACCTTAGGCCTACTCCAGAACTTTCCTTTGCCATTCGTACACTACAGTGCCAGGGGGGAGTAGTTTGTACTGCATCACATAATCCAAAGGAATATAATGGATATAAAGCATATTGGGATGATGGAGCACAGATGGTATCGCCACATGATACTAATGTAATTTCTGAAGTAGAAAAAATCAAGTCCCTCGAGGATGTAAAATGGCAAGGAGGCAACCATAATATTAAAATCATAGGCAATGAAATAGATGAGTCCTACTACCAAATGGTAAAAAGTTTAAGTGTATACCCGGATATAATAGCCGCCCAACACGATCTCAAAATAGTATATACTCCAATCCATGGATCAGGAATTAAATTAGTTCCGGAAGTATTGAAAAGATTTGGTTTCACCCAGGTGACTATTGTAAAAGAACAGGAAACGCCAGATGGAAATTTTCCAACTGTATCTTACCCAAATCCTGAAGAAAAAGATACTATGGATATAGGCTTAACTAAAGCTAAAGAAATAAATGCCGACATTTTACTTGGTACAGATCCAGATGCTGACCGAGTAGGAATTGGAGTAAAAAACAACCATGGGGAATGGGTACTGCTGAACGGAAATCAAACTGCAGTATTGGCTTTTAATTATTTGATAGAAGCTCGTAGAAAAAGAGGTATAGCGAAGCCAAATGATATGGTAATCACCACCATAGTGACTACCGGAATGATAGATAGCCTCGCTAAAGCAAATAATATAAACTGTTACAGAGTACTCACTGGATTTAAATGGATCGCAAATATGATCAGGGAAAAAGAAGGTATAGAAAATTATATTGTTGGCGGAGAAGAAAGTTTCGGACTTATGATTGGAGATAAAGTGAGGGATAAAGATGCTGTAAGTGCCGTCGCATTATTGTGCGAAATGGCAAGTTATGAAAAAGCAAATAATAGTACCCTTTTTGATAAATTGATAGACTTATATGTGCAACATGGATTTTATAAAGAAAGTCTCATATCATTGACCAAAAAGGGAATGGATGGCCAACAACAAATTGCCAACATGATGGAAAATTTTCGAAACAATCCTCCCGCTACCATCAATGGGTCTTCGGTAGTAAAAGTTTTGGATTATGAACTACAAAGAGGTTTTAATCCCAATACTGATGACACATGGACTATAGATCTGCCAAAATCAAATGTGTTACAATATATATTGGAAGATGGAAGTCAAATATCTGCAAGACCCAGTGGTACAGAACCAAAAATCAAATTTTATTTCAGTATAAAAGAAACACTTCCATCAGCAAATGAATATGATGCTGTGAATAAAAAGCTTGACAATAAATTATCTGCGATTATAAATGAGATGCAATTAAATTGAAATAATATGAAAACAGGGTAAAATAAGTTGACCCCTAAATCGAGTATCATAATCTACTACTACTTGGTCATGCTTTTGCTTCATTCAGTGTGCCGTGATTTGGTCAACTCACTATATATTTCCTACGGTGTATTCATCTGCGATGATGACCCGCCATCCATCGGTTCCGAACTTTAATTTTAACATATGATTCCGATCTATTTACAAAGAAATCAAAAAGATTAAAATTTACCTTACCAATCTTTAGTCCAAAGCTAAATTATTAAATTGAATTGAAACTTAGATCAGTTACTTGCGTATATTTAACCTGCACATGAAAATAGCAATCATAGGAAATGGAATAGCAGGGTCTACAGCAGCTCTGACCATTAGAAAACACAGTGATCATGATGTGGTGATGATATCCAATGAGACCGAGTACCCTTACTCCCGGACTGCTCTGATGTACATCTATATGGGACATGTAAAATATGAACATACCAAATTATATGAAGATGATATTTGGGAAAAAAATAAAATACAAAGGATTTTCGCATCAGTTCTGAATATAGATATTATAAAAAAAGAAGTTCATTTAACTAATAGCCAAACTCTTCAATATGATAAGCTAATATTAGCTACTGGTTCCAAATCCAATAAATTCGGCTGGCCGGGTCAGGAACTCAAAGGAGTACAAGGCTTGTACAGTATCCAAGATTTGAAATTGATGGACGAAAGATCAAAAAATGTAAAGAATGCAGTGATTGTAGGTGGTGGCCTGATAGGTATTGAGATGGCCGAAATGTTTCATAGCCGAAAGATACCAGTCACTTACCTGGTGCGGGAAGATGATTTTTGGAATCATGTACTGCCCGATGAAGAAAGCGATATGATCAACCAAGAAATTCGCGATCATGATATAGATCTTAGACTAATGACGGAGCTCAAAGAAATCAAGGGTGATGAAAAAGGACAAGTAAAAGCTGTGATTACTTCAAAAGGGGATACAATAACATGCGAATTTGTAGGACTTACAGTAGGCGTAAGTCCAAATATCGACTTGGCCAATAAACTAAATATAGATAAAAACAAAGGGATACTGGTAAATGAATATCTACAAACATCAGATAAAAATATTTATGCTATCGGAGATTGTGCAGAATTGCAATCACCTAAACCAGGCAGGAAGGCAATAGAACCTATGTGGTACACCGCAAAACTAATGGGAGAGGTGGCAGGTAAAAATATTTGTGGTAATCCAACAGAATACGATCCGGGGCTTTGGTATAATTCAGCAAAATTCTTTGATATAGAATACCAGGTATACGGAGATGTGCCCAATAAAACAATGCCTCATATAGAGACTGTTTTTTGCAGACATGCTGACAGGAATCACTCCATTCGTATTAATTATCACCGAATAGATAAAAATGTGACAGGCTTTAGTTTATTGGGCATACGATACAGACATGCCGTATGTGAAAAATGGATCAAAGAAAAGGCCCATATCGAAGATGTATTACAAAATCTGAGCCTGGCTAATTTTGATCCCGAATTTTTTACTGAATATGAAGAAATGTTGATAAAAGAATATAATGCCATGAATAAAAGATCCATCAAATTATCATCAACGAGGAATCTAAATAAGGTACTCAAATTTCTACGCACATGAAAAACAATCCCGGCATACGCATGGATTATTCCATGAGCCCTTCATACCTCAGCCTAAATCTTACAGTAAAGCAAAAACTGGCCATCGGCATGGTAAGTACTGGCCTATTGATTCAACTTGTATATTGGTTATCGTTTTCCGGTATTCATGCCGGACTATGGTTTATCGCTTCTGCAGCTTTGGCTGTAACCGGAGCTTCCTGGTATATATACGATTCTTATTTACATGAGCCGTGGGGCATAAAAAATAATCATAATTGGTTTTCATCTTTGACTAACAGAGGAGTATGGGCTTGGGTATTGGCCGTATTTCTAACCGGATTTTATATATTACTCTATTGGTATCCTTCATTATTGGGCTTAGGAGAAACAGATAATAAAGGCCTGGTCAGATTATTTGACCCACTGAGCAAAATACTAAATGGAAATAAGGCCAGTCAGTGGTTTATGTATGGCACGCTTTATACTCTGATCATTTTGATCATGGGCGTAAAATTTATATATAAATACAGGCATAACCGATATCAAATCTACCGGACGCTGTCTGTGATGTTCTTTCAGACTATAGTTGCTTTCTTATTACCTGAAATATTACAATCATTTAATTTACCTTACAATGATTTTAAAAATATCTGGCCTTTAAATTATTATTTCTTTTTTGATTGGCATTTGGACGAAATGATCCAGGCGGGTACATTTGGTTATTTTATTTTATTCTGGGGTATCTTATCGTTTTTGGTATTTACTCCTGTACTCACTTATTTTTTTGGTAAAAGATGGTATTGTTCATGGGTCTGTGGTTGCGGTGGTTTGGCTGAAACAGCAGGCGATCCATTCAGGCATTTATCAGACAAATCGACCAAAGCATGGAAATGGGAAAGATATTTAATTTATTCAGTATTGGCATTTGCAGTGATTATGACATTGGCTGTATTAGCAACACGTTTTATTGGTAACAGTAATGTATTTTTCTTTAGCAGCTATGATCTCAGCAAATGGTATGGATTTTTTATTGGGGCTGCATTTTCAGGCGTGATCGGTGTTGGGTTTTATCCGTTGATGGGCAGCAGAGTATGGTGCAGATTTGGCTGTCCGATGGCTGCCTACCTGGGTATAATACAAAAGAAAAAATCAAAATTCAGGATTACCACCAATGGTGGCCAATGTATATCCTGCGGCAATTGCAGTACCTACTGCGAGATGGGTATAGATGTAAAAGCTTATGCCCAGCGGGGAGACGATATAGTACGAGCATCGTGCGTGGGATGTGGTGTATGCTCGGCGGTATGTCCGAGGGGGGTACTGAGGTTGGAAAATGGCGAGTGAAATGTCGAATGAATGTGATTTCATGAACAGACATAGGATAAAGCGTACCCGTTTATTAATTTTACCCTACTTCGATTAAAATAAGCTACAGGTCTATGAGCGGACGGATTGCACTTCATAAATCATTTATTTAAAAGTTTAAGTTAGTATAGATGAAAAATTATATTACGCTAATATTTATTTTATATTCATACTCTGTCTACGGCCAAATGATAGAGTCTAAAAGTTACCCGGGTAATACTCCCGGTTTGATTCTGCAAGGCGAGGCTAAGCCAATGAAAAATCTCACCTTACGTATGGTAATCTTGAAGCCGAATGAAAAATCTAAAAAAACAAAAGTAAAAGCGGGTGAATATCTCATTTTAGCCAAATCGGGTATCACATCAATAATTTCTGATAAAGTTTCCGGTGAGTTGACTCCGGGCAGTATAGCCATGATTACGCAAGGAGACCGATTCAGATTATTTAATCCTACTTCAACAGAGGTTAGTTATTATTTAATGAATTATGTTGCCAAAGATCCCATGTCAGGATCAGATACTGCCAGTTCGTTTGTCCGGCTATGGGAAGACCTGAGTTATAGAGTGCATGACCGGGGCGGGGTACGGAATTATTTTAATAAACGCACCAGCCAATCAAAACGATTTGAGATGCATGTTACCACCCTCAATGCAGGATTAAGCAGTCACGATCCCCATACACATAATGCAGAAGAAATAGTATTGATTATAGATGGCAATACAGAGATGCTCATAGGGGATAAAATGTATGCTGCAAAAACAGGGGAGTTGTATTTTTTACGATCTAATATTCTACATGGTATTAAAAATAAGGGAACTAAACCGGCTACTTATTTTGCGTATCAATGGGATTGAATTTCAAAATTGAGGTATTTCATAAACAGTTAAATACCCTTTTTAAAGCAGGCTTATACTCTGAGATAATAATCTTAATTTTACATTCTTATCCTCCAATAATCAATTAATTTTGAGTCATAGATTAGCTTTATTTCTTGGTGCGGCTTGTGTTAGCCTTTCTCCTATACTAACCAAATTGACGGAAGTCCCAGGGCTAACATCTTCATTTTACAGAGTGTGTATTGCTTTCATTATTTTTTTACCTTATATTTTATTTACAGGTCAGCAAAAAATTCCGGTAACACTGGCATTGAAGGCTATGTTTTGCGGCATTTTTTTCTCATTAGACCTGTCCTGCTGGAATCAGGCATTAATGATTACCGACACTTCATTGGCCACAGTGATTGGGAATATGGCTCCGGTATGGACTGGTTTGTTGCTTTGGATTATAGTAAAAGATATGCCCAGGATATGGTATTGGCTGGGAGTCTTTTTGGGCTTAATAGGTTTAGTGATTATGATTGGGTGGGATAATGTATCTCATCTGCGTTTTTCGTGGGGCAGTATACTTTCTCTGATGGCCAGTATTTTTTATGCGATTTATATGGTGGTTACCGGATTTGTAAGGGGTAAAATGCCGACCATGAGTTTTATGTTTTATTCGATGCTGGGATATTTGCTGACTTCATTGGTAATTTCCATGATCACGGGTACTTCATTGGTAGGATTCAGCACCAGGTCCTGGGTATTCCTTACTTTATTAGCGTTGATACCACAGCTGGCAGGATGGTTGTTTGTAAATCATGCCCTGGGTTCCCTTAAATCTACCGAAGTATCGCTGACCATGCTGGTACAAGTTCCTATTGCATGTTATTTAGGTGCTGTGATATTTAAAGAACACATTGGAGCAAAAGAAATCATTGGTGGCAGCTTAGTATTAATGGGAATCGTCTTGACTTATTATTCAAGAATGAAAGAGTATGTGGTAGCAAGGGTGAGAAATAGAGTCGTAAACTAAATTTGAGTAATTCTGAAAGCATTGGTATGCCTCTGCTTTAGCCCGGATCATTCGAAATCGAATTTCGGGAGTCTTTCTCAAAACGAATTTCAATTTCAGGAAGTTTCTTAATTATTTGATTGATATCCAAATATCATTAAAGTATATTAGAATAGAAGAGAGGTCAGCGAAAAATTGGTAGAAACGAAAAAAATCAAATTTACCAGTACTTTCTTTTAGTAGCAATGCAATTTATGCCAAAAATGAAACAGCGATGCACCCGGCAAAAAAACCAACAGCTGCCAGCCAGGTTATATTTTTCATATACCAGATAAAATTAATTTTTTCAATGCCCATGGCAGCCACACCTGCGGCAGAGCCAATAATAAGCATGCTGCCCCCTGTACCTGCTGAGTAGGCAATAAAATGCCATATCTTTGAATCCATTGGTTCTACATACATACCTATTGAGGCAGCGACTAAAGGAACATTATCAACAATGGCTGACAATATTCCGATCACTGTAGCCACCAGGTCCCTGTTGGGTATGGCTGTATCTAATGAGCTGGCAAGCTGACGCAATATACCTGTGGACTCTAGTGAAGTAATACCCAATAATATTCCAAGAAAAAATAATACGCTTGGCATTTCTATACGGGTCAATGCATTTTTTACTGTATACGGATATCTTTTTGATTCATCAAAATCAGAGACCGGCTTAATCATATCCGATATTAACCAGATCATAGCAAGGGAAATCATCATACCCATCCAGGGGGGCAAATGAGTAATTGTTTTGAATACGGGTACAAATAACAGGCCCAGTACTCCTGTAATTAAAATGACTTTGCTGCTCAGAATGGGTACATCCTTAAATGCATTTACATTCGAATCAGTGGATTTACTTAAATTACCTTTAAATGCTGGCATTAAACTGGCAAGGGATAGCGGTACCAACAGGCAAAGTATAGAAGGAAGAATAAGCTTGGTAATCAATTGTACAGTACTTACTTTATCTTCTATCCAAAGCATGGTGGTAGTCACATCACCTATTGGCGACCAAGCACCGCCGGCATTGGCAGCAATGACAACAAAACAAACATACCATATCCTTTGATTTTTATCAGAGATCAGTTTGTGAAGTAATGAAATAAATATAATGGTAGTGGTCAGGTTATCCAATACAGAGGAAAGAAAAAAAGCAAGCCAGGATATCAACCAAAGTAATTTAATTTTATTCTGAGTCGTTATGCGATTGGTAATTAAAGTAAACCCTTTATGAGCATCAACGACTTCAACAATGGTCATGGCCCCGATCAGAAATATTAGTATCTCCGTAATTTTACCAAGATGATGCAGTACTGCATTAGAAATAGTATTATCTAAGGAACCATCTCCTATTATTGGAATTTTACCAACTGAAACAATAGTCCAGCACATCACACCTGCAAATAACGCCGGCACCGTTTTATCCAATTTTAATGGATGTTCAAAGACAATTAAAATGTATCCTACAATAAAACACGAGATCAGTACACCAATCATTTCTATGCTTACTTAATGTAAATTTAAAATTTTTATTACGAGTACAAGATAAAAAAATATTCTTTATAAAGAGTTAAAATTAATTTTTAATTAGAATTAGATGGTACATTGCAAAAAACAATAATATATGGTTACTGTCATCATTCCGGTATTAAATGAAGAATCCACAATTCAATATGTAATAGATTTCGCAAAGGCATGTGAATTAGTATCAGAGGTAATTGTGGTTGATGACAAATCAATTGACGATACCGTACGGAAAGCTTTAGATAAAAATGTAGTTTTAGTTACCAGTACCAGGCTGGGCAAAGGTACATCTATGAAAGAAGGATTATTATTTGCTAAAAATGAAATTGTAGTATTTCTCGATGGCGATATTAATCCATATCCTCCCGATACGATTGAAAATTTAGTACACCCGATTATAAATAATAAAGCTGATCTCACGAAAGCCAATTTTAGCCGCAATGCCGGCAGAGTCACCGAATTGGTCGCCAAGCCCTTGATAAGCATATTCTTTCCTGATCTGCTAAAATTCAAACAACCATTGAGTGGTATGATTGCTGCTCGCAAAATCTTTTTAGCCAAACAAAATTTCAGCGATGATTATGGTGTAGATATTGGAATATTAATTGATTCCCATTTAAGTGGAGCACGATTACTGGAAGTCACCATAGGGCATATTGAAAATAAAAGCAAACCATGGAATGCATTAAGCAAAATGAGTCGTGAAGTCTCCATGACTATAATAAGTAAAGCTGCATACAACAAAAATTCAAATTACAATTTTGAAATATTGACCACGCTCAATGAAATACGAAGCCAGATGGAGTTGACCATGGGTGAGCATTTGAAGCAATTTAAAAAAATTGTATTCTTTGATATGGATAATACGCTCATCCAGGGTTCGTTTATCAATGAAGCTGGTATAAAATTGGGAATTACCGATAAAATAATGGCCATACGTTCTGAAAATTTTGACCTGGTAGTTCAAATCAAAAAAATGGCTGCTTTGTTAAAAGGTTTTACGCTATTTGATCTGATCCAAATTACGGATAACATACCTGTGATTCAGGATGCAATCCATGTGATCAAGGAATTAAAAAAAAGAAATTATATAGTTGGAATTATTTCCCACAGTTATGATTGCATTGCTAATCACATCAAAACCAAACTGGGACTGGATTTTTCTATTGGTCATGAATTGGAATTTTCTAAAGGAATCTGCACAGGAGAAGTAAAAATACCTTCTATGTATTTTTATTCTGAAAAAAACAACTGCAGCCATGCATTATGCAAGACTCATGCTGTGAATCAATTACTGAAGAAATACGAAATTGATTTAAAAAACTCTATAGCTGTGGGAGATAGTATCTTTGATTTATGCATGATAAAACAATGTGGCTTTGGAGTATCCTTTTGCACAAAAGATAAGTTGCTCTTACACCAATCTGATTTAAATATCCATACTAAATCACTGCAAAAACTTTTAAAAATAGCAAACTAAATTACTACCGTTTTATGGAGTCTGTTATTATTACTATTTGTTTGTTGTTACTTATTGCTTATGTATTTGACATCAGCTCTTCCAAAACAAAAATACCTTCAGTAATATTATTATTAATACTGGGCTGGTTAGTAAATAATGGATTTGATTTTATCCAACTTTCAAAACCCGATTTTTCTAAATACCTCCCAATAATCGGCACCATTGGCTTACTCTTAATCGTGTTGGATGGCGCATTGGAGTTAGAGTTAAATAAACACAAATGGAAAGTGGTATTAAAATCTTTCTGTATCGCATTCCTTCCCATGTTGATATTGGCAATAATCCTGGTGCAGGTCTTTAATTATTATTCAGATGCAAGCGACCAGGTAAAACTCATCAATGCCTTGCCTTTTTGTATTGTAAGCAGCGCCATAGCTATTCCAAGTGCAATCAACCTAAAATCAGATAGCCGCGAATTTATTATATATGAAAGCTCTATTTCAGACATTTTGGGTGTCATGTTTTTTAATTTCCTGATACAATCCGATACCATTCAGAGTCCGGAAATCATTGCATTCGGCGGACAATTTTTACTGATTCTGATCCTTTCTTTTTTGGCTGTCCTGGGACTCAGTTTTTTACTAAGCCGGTTAAAGCACCAAATCACGTATGCACCGATCCTCCTGATCATCATACTCTTTTATGCTTTCTCCAAATTATATCATTTGCCGGGCCTTTTATTTATTTTGATTTTCGGTTTATTTTTAGGTAATCTTGATGAATTAAAACAATACCCATGGATCCAAAAATTGAACCCGGATAAATTGAATGCTGAAATAATAAAATTTAAGCATATAACCATTGAACTTACTTTTATAATTCGTGCTATATTCTTTATTGTTTTTGGCTTTACAATAGATTTAAATGACATTATTAATCTGAATACACTTCCAGTGGCCTGCATCATTGTATGCAGTATTTATTTCATCAGGATGGTAAGTTTACTGATTTTCCGTATTCCACTTATGCCGATACTTTTTTTTGCACCAAGAGGACTTATTACCATTTTGCTGTTTTTATCTATTGGCAGTGAGCTGAGGATTGATATCGTAAATAATTCATTGGTGATTCAGGTGGTCTTGTTATCCGTTTTTATTTTAATGATTGGAAACCTGATCAATAAAAAAAATAAACAAGAAAGTAATTAATTTCTCCCTACTATAATCCTCCAAAAAAAAAGGTCAATGAAACCATTGACCTTTTAAAAATATAATTTTAAAATTATTATGATAACAATGGTGCTATTACCAAGGCTATTACAGAAATCAGTTTTAATAATATATTCAGTGAAGGGCCAGAAGTATCTTTAAATGGATCACCCACTGTATCGCCTACTACAGCAGCTTTATGTGGATCGGAACCTTTGTAATAAGTCTTACCTTGAATTTCAACACCACCTTCAAACATTTTCTTTGCATTGTCCCAGGCACCTCCGGCATTGGATTGGAATATCGCCATTAATACACCCGTCACAGTCACGCCGGCCAATAAACCACCGAGCATTTCTTTGCCACCACCAAATCCTATCAGTACCGGAGCTAAGATAGCCAGCATACCAGGCAATACCATTTGTTTTACTGCTGCTTTGGTAGATATTTCTACGCATTTACCATATTCGGCTTTGCCATTGGCTGATTCAAATGTATTTTTATCTGCATCGGACCAGGTATCCATTTCTTTACCATCATTTTTACGCATTACTTCCAATGCTGCTTTAAGGGCGGGTATGTCATTAAATTGGCGTCGAACTTCCTGTATCATATCCATGGCTGCCTTTCCTACAGAGCCCATCGCCAAGGAAGAAAATAAGAACGGCAACATACCTCCTAAAAACAACCCGGAGATCACCAATGGTTTTGAAATATCTATTGCGGTGAGTTTTGCGCTGGTCATGAAAGCAGCAAATAAAGCTAATGCAGTCAATGCCGCTGACGCAATAGCAAATCCTTTGCCTATAGCAGCAGTGGTATTTCCTACTGCATCTAAAGTATCCGTTCTGTGTCTTACTTCTTTGGGTAGGCCAGCCATTTCTGCGATACCACCTGCATTATCTGATACCGGGCCATAGGCGTCTACAGCTAATTGGATACCGGTGTTTGAAAGCATTCCGACAGCGGCTATGGCTATGCCATATAAACCACCAAAGTGATACGAGCCAATAATCGCTATTGCCAATATAATGGTAGGGATAGCCGTAGATTGCATACCTACACCCAGGCCTGCAATGATGTTGGTAGCTGTTCCGGTCAAGGATTGATTAACTATAGATCGTACCGGCTTAGTGCCTGTCCCAGTATAATATTCAGTCACATACCCAATAGCAATACCGGAAACCAAACCAATCAATACTGCTAAAAAAATACCTGTGCTGGTATACGTAAATCCGTTGAATTCCCAGGAAGAAGGCAACATCCAAACTGAAATAAAATAAGTAAGTGCAAGCATAATAATACTGGAAAGGTTTACCCCTAAATTCAGTGCTTTCTGAGGATTTCCACCTTCTTTGGTTTTTACGAAGAAAGTACCCAAAATAGATGTAAGTATACCCACACCAGCTAAAACCAAGGGAAGTAACACTGCATTGAGCCCACTAAACTCATTTGTATTTTCATATCCTGAAATTCCGATAAATGCTGCACCCAGCACCATAGAACCCACTATAGATCCTACATAAGATTCGAAAAGATCAGCTCCCATACCGGCCACATCGCCTACATTATCACCTACATTATCAGCAATGGTAGCAGGGTTGAGTGGATGATCTTCTGGAATTCCTGCTTCTACTTTGCCTACCAGGTCAGCTCCTACATCAGCGGCTTTAGTATAAATACCGCCACCAACACGGGCAAATAAGGCAATGGAAGAGGCACCAAATGAAAAACCAGTAATTACCGTGATCACTTTATTTATATCCCAGCCAATATTATTATATATTAAAAACAAACTACCCAAACCCAAAACACCAAGGCCTACGACACCCATACCCATTACAGATCCACCGGCAAATGCAACTTCCAGTGCACTTCCGATACTGGTACGTGCTGCAGCTGTAGTCCGTACATTGGCTTTGGTAGCTACTTTCATCCCTATATATCCTGCCAATGCTGAACATCCTGCACCCAGCACAAATGATAATCCGGCTACCCATGAAGAATTTGGGTCGGACATACCTCCCACAGCCATCAATATCCCGGCAATCAGTACAAACCATACCAGGACTTTGTATTCAGCCTTGAGGAAGGCCATTGCTCCTTCAGCAATGCTTTTTGCTATTGCCTGCATTTTTTCAGTACCGGGGTCTTGTTTAGATACCCAGGCTGTTTTAAAATATGTATACAATAAACCTACAATCCCAAGGAGCGGAACTGCAATCATAATTGTTTGTGCCATAATTAGTTAATTTCTAAGATAATAAATTTTGAAGGTGCGAAAATAGAAATATTGCGTGGCACAGCCAAATTTGAAGCACCAGGATGAAATATTTCTTTTTTTGCCTCATTTATCGATTTTGAGGGCTTGTGATCTTACTATTTCAGTTTTTTACCCGGATAATCCCTTTATCTTCATGCTTTAATTCATCAAATATCTCAAAATGGCATCCCGTCGTCGATTTATCCACCAATTAGGAGCTGGTTCTGTTTTTGCAGTGAACTCGCCCTCATTAGTAAAACCCAAATATCCAATAGTTGATGACAATATAAATCATATCGGCCCCAAAAAAGGCTATACCCCACTTATAGGAAGCTTGATTTCCATGCTGGACTGGGTGAGTAATTCAGTAATTCAATATCATTTAAAATTAACTACCGAGCAACTTGATTATATACATGATGCTGAATCGAACAGTATAGGATCATTGATATTGCATGTAGCCGCTACTGAAGTAATATACCAGGACATCACTTTTAATAATCTTGAAGATTTCACCCCGGATAATAAATCAAAATGGGGAATCGCTATGGATCTTGGCGAAGAAGCAAGAAAACAAATCAAAGGGCATCCATTAAGTTATTATAAGGATGCAATTGACGAAGTGCGGTCAAAGACTAAAACGGAAATGAAAAAAAGAGATGACCTGTGGCTTACCGCCGGAGCCACCAAAGACTGGGATTGGAACAATTACTGTAAATGGTTTCATGTAGCCGAGCATTATGCCAATCACCGGGGTCAGATGACCTGGTATGCGAAAAGGATTAATAAACTTTAGATTCACATCCAGCGTACTTTTTCCTCTATTTTCCCTCTCAGGGCAGGGGCTTTAGCATCTTCTTTCAGATAGCCCATATAAAATAGTCCCAGGCATTTTTCGCCTTCTCCTAAATCGAGTATAGTGCCCAGTCTGGATATAAAACCCGGTGTGGCCCAGTAAGCCCCAATTTCATGGGCTGTACAACTAAGCCATATATTTTGTACTGACATGGCCACAGCAGCCATTTCTTCCCATTCCGGCAGAGATTGTGCTGGTTCTCTTTGCATCACTATGGCCAGGACACAACTTGCCTGTAATGGTCTGAGAGCAACATCATTTACTTTTACATCGGAATATAATTCAGGGGGTGTATTTGCTTTAAAATCAGCCAGGATATAGTCGGAAAGTCGTTGCCTTGATTCCAATGAGTGAAACACCCTGAATCGCCAAGGCTCTGTTCGTTTATGGGTGGGCGCCCAATTGGCATTTTCCAGAATTTCTTCAATGAGTTGCCTGGGTATTTCTTTGCCGGAATACATTTTGGGAAAAAAAGCTCTGCGGCTGCGAATGATATCGGTGATGGATTGCATTGAATACTAATTTGTATTTGAAGGTGTAATGTAAGTCAGTTTCCCAATATTACTTTTTGAATCGATTAATTTCCCTTTCGAAATTCAAAGGAACTGCAGTCTTCCATTGATAGGTAATGCCATCTTTTCCTATGCCGGCCTGCCACTCAGTATCCAAGTCATAGATAGGATTGGTGTCCCACATATTGACTATCTGTTTTGAGCATACCAGCTTACCATCCTGTTTGCTTATGGATTGCAATCTTGAGGCATAGCCCAATTCAAATCCGGTTGCATTTTGTTTTCCGGTCATATCTGTAAACACGATTACTTCACCAATATGGGCTACGCAGTAGGCATTTATTTCATTTGCTTTCAATAACGCTACAATGCATTGAGATATATCCAGAATAGAAACCAGGTCAGGTTCACAAAGCATATAATAGCCATCGCCCGTAGGCAGAAAAAGGTCTACAATAGCAGATTGGGTACCCGCCTTTATACGCCTTTCCCTTTCCTGCTTCATTTCTCTATGCATTATTTTCAAACTTTCGCTTTGTTTTTCATTGATCAAATCGATATTCGGATTCTCTCTTTCCATGCCCTGATACAGAAAGTCTTTTATATCAAATAAAATGATTCCTTTTTTCATAATTGGTTGTTACTGCAAATTTAAAGGGAAGGTCGAAATCGAAATTTATTTTCCATAAAAATGATCCTAATCCTTATTCTTAAACCAAAAAAATACTCCTATCCCCAAACCCAATAATATCAACCCGGGAATTGCCTGTTCCGGTTTTTGAAAAAAAATATTGATAGCAAACACAGATTGCAATACAATAAAAACAGCAGGGATAACCGGGTACCCCCAGGTTTTATAAGGGCGATCTGCATTTTTTAATTTGTACCTGAAAACAAAAATAGATGCAGCTGCCAGTGCAAAAAACAAGGCATCCATAAAGGTTACAAAAGTGATGATCTTATCAAAAAAAGCCCTGAAAAATAATAGAATACATAATGCCCATATTCCCTGAAATATCATAGCCGCTACTGGAGTATTCCATCGGGCATGCAATTTTGCGAGCGGCTTATAAAACAATCCATCCTGGGCCATGGCATAGTATATTCTGGGGGCACTCATGCTGTAAATACTGATGGTGCCGAATATAGATAAAGCAATAGCGACGGCGACTAATTTCCCCCCCCACGGAATTAATTTAGTGATCACATCACTGGCTATAGTTTTGCTTGATGCAATGGATTCCAAAGGCAATAACCGCATGTAGGCAATATTGATCAACACATAAGAAAGCGTAATGATCATCATACCTGTGATCATAGCACGGGAAATGTTTTTCGCAGGGTTTATCACCTCGGCTGCTACATAGGTGGCATGGTGCCAACCTCCCACAGAGAAAAAAACTCCTATCATCCCTGTAAACATTGCTGAAAATAAATGAGCAGGCAAAGAGTGGGACTGATTAAAATTTTGGAAAATGACTGCACTGTCACCGAACACAAAACCTGCTATCGCTATAAGCAGAATAGCCGTCACTTTTATAGTCGTAAGTATGTTGGATACCCATTGACTATATTGTACACCTGGCAGATTGATAGCGGTAAGTAAAATCATGGTAAATGCAGCTATCCAAATTTTATTATCAGATGATACACCGGGTATGATGATGCCCAAATAATCAGAGAAGGCTACACATAAACCGGCAAGGGATCCGGTATTAATGACCAGCAACATCACCCATCCATATAAAAAAGCAGGTAATTCACCAAAGGCCTTTTTTAAAAAAACATATACTCCACCAGCCTGGTGAAACAGGCCACCCAGTTCTGAAAAAGTAAGTGCACCGCATATACCCATTACTCCGCCCAATAACCAAACCAGGATAATTAAATAGGGATGCCCCAGTCCCTGCGCGATAGTGCCAGGAGTTACAAAAATGCCGGAACCAATACTCGAACCTATGGCGATCATAGTAAGACCATAGAGAGTAATGCGTTTTTGAAAAGAGGACATGAGTGTGAAGGTAAACAAACCCAACTCATTCCATTTAATAGAGGGTCTACTATTTTTATTTTATGAATTCCCCTATTTCTTCTGAGTTGCTTCCATAATCAATTTACCTAAGGACAGCAGGCTGTCTTTTTGATTTCCTTCCTGAAAAATGATTTTATTTGAATTGTAATCATAACAAATTTTGGATTCTGTATTGATTAACCCAAATCCGTGATCAAAAGTATAAAAAGCGGAGCCCCCCGCTGAGGCAAACATATTTTGAGCATATCTAAAGCCGGTATCTTCAAAATCCAAAAGTCGCAATATAGAGTACGCAATGTCATTTTGAGACGATACATTGGTATTGCGGCTACCTTTCAGACTATCCGGAATTAGATTGCCATATAAAATCATAGGGATTTTAAATCTGCCGGGTTCATAATTAGTCATATAATTTGCAGGGAGGTAATTTCCATGATCGGCGGTGATCACAAACAAGGTAGAGTCAAACCAGGCGTAGTTTTTTATAGATGAGAAAAACCGGCCCAGGCTATAGTCGGTATACATTACTGTATTCAAATACATTTCTCTTGGATCCTTGCCTTCAACAAATGCTTTTAAAGGAATATCGTACGGTTCATGACTGCTCAGAGTAAGTATGGTGTTAAAAAATGGTCTTTTTGTTTCATTCAAATCGCGAGCCAGTTTTTCAAAAACATAATGATCTGCTACTCCCCATTTTTTGCCGCGAAGTGTATTGGAAAAATCGTTGATATCTACTATTTGATTAAATCCTGTATTCAGCAAATAGGATTTAATATTGGCAAACTCCGATTCACCACCATAATAAAAGGATGTACTATATCCATTTGATTTTAATATTTTGGCAAGGGATGGTAGATCGCCTGTGTGGTCTGCATCCTGGGTAATTGAACCAACCGGCCTTGTTGGCCAACCATTTAGTATCGCGGGCAAACCTTTGTATGTGCGGTCACCATTGGCATAAAAATTGGTCCAAATCAAGCTTCTTTGCATCACACTATCCAGATAGGGTGTATACCCTTTTGAGCCACCGAATGCAGCAATGGCATCTGCTGAAATCCCTTCCAGTATAATAAAGAGAATATTCGGTTTTTGATGATTTTTAATAATCCATTCATTTTGTTTTTTATGATAGAAAGCAAGTACTGCTGAATCTAATTTGGATTCAGAGCTGGCTCCATAGATACTGTGATCCTTTTTTTTCAGGGTGTACTTATTGAGCAGATTCCAGGATGTATTTAAAGCGGCATGATTGTAAATGGTCCGGTCACTGAAAAAAGCGGATGATTGATTTATCGGCTCCAGCTGCAATCCTCCTCTTATTCCAATGACCAATAAAGGAAATAGGATCAGGCTGCCCACCATCAACTCAACTTTATTTTTTACCTGGTCCTTGAATAAAAAACGGGATAGAATAAAATACAGCTTGTACAGTACATAAAAGGTCAATACACCAACGATGGAAATAACCAGTATATGATCATCATGTCCTACACTTGCCATGACCTCTTTGGGACTGGATAAAAATGAAATCGCCATTGGATTGATTTTGGCTGACCAATGTTTATACACTACTGCATCAGCGCAGGCAAGTATCGTTAATAGCAATAAAGAAATACCAGAAATAAAATGAATAGTATAGATCCAGGCTTTGTGTTGGATTAGCCTGGATAATAAAAATAAAAAAAACATAAGCAAGGTGAGGTAGGAACTCATGGATAAATCCAACCAAAATCCATATTTGAATATATTCATCAAAATAGGGCCACTGACGGGCCTGATCATATTCCAATTATAACCAATAAATACAAAACGGCTTAAAATGGATACTAACCACCAGAATAAAATATGTATTACAACAAACCTGATTGATGACTTCAAGATAACTGCAAAAATAGGCAGATCTTTTTCGATTCTCTACCAGCCATGGAACAACCAAAGATTTTGAATTCATTTTAATACACATTTATCCATCTTTATCAATTTAATTAATGTGATTCATTTATTGATCATGTAAAATAAATAATTTACTACTTTTACTTACTCAGAATAAAAATGGATATGAATAAAATTACCTGCTTAATGCTACTGATGTGCCTGACCATCAGTAGTACAGCTCAGAAACAATTCAGGGCATTGCTTTTCACCAAGACAAACGGTTGGCATCATGAATCGATCCATGAAGGGGTAGACGCTATCCGCAAAATGGCTGACCGCCATTGGTTTGATGTAGAATGGCATGAAGACCCGGCAAGATTCAATGACGGTAACCTGGCAAAATTTGATGTCATTATTTTTCTTAATACTACAGGGGATATTTTGAATAATGAACAACAAGCGGCTATGGAAAAATTCATTAAAGCCGGTAAAGGATTTGTAGGTATTCATAGTGCTGCCGATACAGAGTACGATTGGCCCTGGTATACCAAATTGGTGGGCCATATGTTTAAAATACATCCTGCGGTTCAATCAGCCAAACTTAAATTTACCCAAAACCCATTTCCTGGTCTACAGGGATTCAAAGAAACTAATTATTGGACCGAAGAATGGTACGATTACAAACCGGCTACAGTACCGGATTTGAAGTACATATTAGCTGTAGACGAAAAAACGTACAATCCCAAAGTTCAATGGGGAGAAAACAAATCCGATGGTATGGGGGCACTCCACCCAATAGCATGGTATCATGAGTACGATGGAGGAAGAGCATTTTATACAGGATTAGGGCATCTGCCAGCTGAGTTTTCAGAACAGGCTCTGCAAGACCATATCTATGCCGGAATATTATATGCTGCCAAAGGCAAAAAATAAAGGGATATAATAAGCAAAAGGTTGATTATACTCCCAACCAATACGGTGTGGTTCCCCGTCTCTACACAAAATTGGGGTTTATGAAATTTTATTCTTTCTTTCTGCTTGTATGTATTACACTGGTTTCCTGTACTAAATATGATCACAATCCTGAGATTTTCCAGGGTTTTTATAAAACAAATGCATTATTGGATTTCAGATGTGTGGCGTTAGATCCCACTAAGCTTCCTACCATGAATATTTCCAGGACCGGTGAAAATACCTTTACCATAAAACTCAACACCTATGAGCCGAAATCCGAAATCATTTTTAAATCCGTAAGTTTGGTAAAAAAAGAGGACCACCATGAAATCAGTTTCGATGGAAAAAAAATAGGAGATTGGAAAGTAAATCCTTACCTGGAAAACAAACCCAAATTAGTCACTATCAACTATCAGTCTAAACCGGAGTCCTTCGTGTATTTTGTAGGGGAAAAGAAATAAAACCGAGCTTACAATCCTCCCTTCTCATTAAGGGATCGAATTTTTTCTATAGTTCACGTTAATGATAATATATATCTAATACAAAATCAATACTTTGCAATTTTAACAATAATTAGAATTGCGTTTGTGCAATAATCTCATAATCAGTGATGTTTAAATATTAATTCATGCAATTAATTAAATTCTTAAACATAGAGTATGGCAAAAACCTTTACACAAAAAAAATCAGTCTCATTCAATTTTGGAGATTCAGAAGTTGACTCCTATTCCATTGAAACCTTGGAGAATCAGATGCAGGACACTTTGGATTCTTTAAAGAATCTACGTGTTCGCCCCTCCTTCAGTAGTATCCAACAGATCATGGAATATGCCAAGATATCTCAGCAAGCGGAGTTAAACTGAAACCAAAAAAGATAAAGACAAATTACAAAAACCTTTGTGTCCCGGACCAAAGGTTTTTTTTATTAGTTATGGGCATCCTTTTTGCAGTGCAAGTTAAAACAGTAAATTTGCACTAATATTCCAGGACTCTTATTTCTAATGTACGTATTAAGATCCTGAAAAAGAAGAAATTATACTCATGTTACAACAAATGACAAGTGGGCTAAGAAATTGGGGGATTGGTTTGATTTTTATTACTTGCCTGATTATATCATGTATTCCAGTTAAAAAAGATGTTGTAAATTCAGATATCATCGATCTGCAAGCTACTACTATAAACCTTCAGGACTCGTCCATTCGCAGTATACTAAAAGCTCAGAACGATCAGGATTTGGTGGCGATTTATTCTTCGTTTCATAGCCCAAACGCTTCAGCCCGGTATGCCTCCGCTTTGGCTTTAGGGTCGATAAAGGATATTCAGTCTGCAGACACATTATCTTATTTATTAAGGGATGCCAATGTAAATGTCGCAGCCGCAGCTGCGTACAGCATAGGCCAGATAGGAAAACCGGAAAGTCAATCGGCCCTTATTAATGCTTTTCGTCAATATGATACTGCAGGGATAAACTCTTCCATCAACAGTGCGATTCTGGAAGCAATAGGTAAACTGGGTACAGCTGATTTTCTTACGGCAATGGCTACGGTTGAAACATACCAACCAGATGATACTGCATTATTATTGGGACAGATCAGGGGCATTTACAGGTATATGCTGAGAGGTATTACCGATCCGGCGGGAACCTCAACCGCCATAAAATATGCCACCACTAAAGCATATCCACAAGAGGTGAGGATGTTGGCTGCCCATTATCTGGCAAGGGCTAAGGATCTTGATTTATCAGGTTCAGAACCACTGCTCAAAGAAGCTTATTCTTCAGAGACGGATTTAGATATTAAATTAGCATTAATCCAGGCAGTAGGAAAAACCAAAACTGAAGATTCAAAGAATTTGCTACTGGATGCAATCAACAATTCATCTGATGATCGCTTGGCGGCAAGTGCTATGAAGGTTTTAAATAATTTTGATTATACCAGTGTCCGGTCAACAGTGCTTAATGCAGTGAAAAATAAATCGATTACTATAGCCAGTGCGGCTTTATCTTACCTGGAAGAATATGGTCGACAATCTGACGCAGGTGAATACAAAAATATTGCCCGTGAAAACCTTCCCTGGCAAGTAAAACTTCCTCTTATGGGCATAGCCAATAAAAACCATGGCTATGCATACGTAATCATAAAAGGCAATATCAATTCTGAACTCAAATCCATATTTAACCGTACAGATAATCTGAGTGAAAAAACTGCCGCTCTCAAAGCGTTAGCTTCAGATCCAAAAAACATCAATTTCCTGTTGGAGACCGGAAAAAACTCTCAATTACCGGCCATACATTCTGCCGTAATGGAGGGAGCGGTATCTGCTCTTAAGAGTAAACACTTTAATGGAGCTTTTGGGGGTGGAGGTGAAAATATCAGAAAACAAGTATTTGATTTTATTGCAGACCAATTAACCAAAGGCGATGAAGCTGCCCTGGAAATTATTGAAAACATTGCCAAGGATATTGACTTAAAGAAAATTATAGATGTGGGGAGACTGGAATCCATAAAATCTTCTCTCTCATCCAATGTCTATGCCCAGCATATGCTTGGTCGCACGCTCAATGCAGTCAAGGGGGTATCTGAAATCATACCGCAAATGAATAATGCAAAAAGCCTGACCACAAATGATTTTGCACTGGAAAACACAAATAATATGGCCGAAATAGTAACTGACAAGGGTAGCATAAAATTAAGATTATTAAAAAATGCAGCTCCTGCCACAGTACTCAATTTCATCCGTTTAGTTAAGTCAGAATTTTTCAATGGTAAGAATTTTCATAGAGTAGTTCCCAATTTTGTAATTCAAGGTGGATGCCCCAGAGGGGATGGCTACGGCGGCATGGACTATAGTATCAGATCGGAAACACCACAAATCTATTATAATAAATCAGGCATGGTAGGCATGGCCTCCAGCGGGCCTCATACCGAAAGTTGTCAGTTTTTTATTACCCACAGTCCTACCCCACACCTGGATGGCAAGTATACTATTTTTGCCGAAGTCATTTCCGGAATGGATGTTGTGAATCAAATTCAGATCGGAGATAAGATTCAAAGAGTAACATTAAGTGAATAGCGCTTTAATCGATTAGTATGGTGTACTGAATCCTGGTCAGTATAAATAATTTACTTCCGGCTCTCTTCACTTTCTTGGACAATACCTAGATTTAGACTCCATTCTGCTCAGGATAGTCGCATGTGCTGAAACTAACCTATTGTTTCGATATTGATCCTATTCCCGGTTTACTCAAATTAAGCCATAGGGTCTAATTTAAAAACTGTAGCTTGTACTTTAATATTGAAATTTATTTTCTTTATTAAATTAATCTCGATCATGAATAAATATTGCTTACTGCTGGTTGGTTTTATACTATTTAATGCCTGTCAATTAGAATCCCAAGTCGTATACTTTTTTAAAGATGGCAATAACCCCGGATTCTATGATTCAGGACTGGCTTTCAAGACAGCACCCAGTGTACTGGAACAGGCTGGAACATCAGGAGATAAAATCCCAACCAGCAATGTTGTGGTTTTCGAAGGAAATAATAGTCTGAAAATACATTGGACCTCTAAGTCCGGGGGTGACTGGACTACTTATATTATTGCTCCGGGGTTTCCTTTTCAAAACATTGCTGTTACAGACAGTCTCTCCATGATGGTATTTGCACCGGATGGCCTATCCAAATCAGCTATGCCTAAAATATTTATGGAAGTGGCACCCAATACCAGTAAATCTAAAAAGTACAATCTGGGCGATTACAATAATGATATACCAGCCAATGTTTGGACTGAAATTCGTTTCCCACTACATGTTTTTTTTAATGATCCTGGCAATAGTGCATTGGATTTTAAAAGAACCAAAGCCATTATATTGACTCAAAATACGGCTGACAATATTGACCACCTGATGTATGTGGACAATGTAAAAACGTACAAACCTGATACGGTGGCAGTGGCCTTGACACCACCTGCCAATTTAACCGCCCAGGGGTATGATAGCCACGTAGAACTAAGATGGACCGAAGGCAAAAACGCAAAAAAATATGAGGTCTGGAGTGCAGCAGGTAATGATTCATTTACCTTGCGGAAAATTATACAGCCTGCCAATGCTGCACTTGATTTTGTAACTGATTTAGGCAATAATCTGAAGTTAAAATATAAGATTAGGGCTGTAGATGATAAAAACAATCTTTCTTCTTTTACTAATGAAGTAAGTACATCGACAGCAAGCATGAGTGATTCTGCATTACTTACGATGGTACAACGCTATACTTTTAGATTTTTTTGGGAGTACGCTCATCCCATATCCGGTATGGCCAGAGAAAGAAATGCCACACCAGATGTAGTAACTATAGGTGGTACAGGATTCGGAATCTCATCCATCGTTGTGGCTGTTGATCGTGGATTTATCACCCGAGCTGAAGGGGTGGCTCATATCAATAAGATCATTTCATTTTTAACTACGGCCGATCGTTTCCATGGAATATTCCCACATTGGCTAAATGGAACTTCAGGAAAAGTCATTCCTTTTAGTCCAAAAGATGATGGCGGAGACCTGGTGGAGTCTTCTTTTCTATTTCAGGGATTATTGACAGCCCGACAATTTTTCAATGGTAGTTCTGCGGATGAAGTACAGCTTCGTTCAGGCGTCAAATCCTTATGGGAAGCAGCTGAATGGGACTGGTATTTAAAAGGAGGTGGAAATGTACTTTATTGGCATTGGTCTCCCAATTTTGATTGGCAAATGAACTTTCCTTTAAAGGGCTATTACGAAGCATTGATCACCTATATACTTGGGGTAGCATCACCTACACATAAAATTCCATCGAGTGTGTATCATCAGGGCTGGGCGGGATTGCCTGGCTATGTTAATGGTAAAACATTCTATGGAAATAAATTATTTGTTGGTCCCAATGCCGGAGGACCATTGTTTTTTGCACATTATTCCTTTATCGGATTTGATCCCCGTAATATTAAAGATGCCTATGCAAATTATTTTACTCATAATGTAAACCAATCACTGATTAACTGGGCTTATTGTAAAGAAAATCCAAAACAATGGACAGGCTATAGTGGTGATAATTGGGGTCTGACCGCATCTGATGATCCCGATGGATATTTAGCTCATGAACCTATGTCCAACACAGATAACGGTACCATTTCTCCTACTGCGGCATTATCCTCTATGCCTTATACGCCTGTTCAATCTCTGGCGGCATTAAAATATTTTTACCGCACACAAGGAGCAAAGCTATTCGGATTGATGGGTTTCTATGATGCATATAATCTTACCCGAAACTGGGTTGCCGACAGTTACCTGGCCATAGATCAAGGGCCTATTATTACCATGATTGAGAATTACCGAACAGGTTTATTGTGGAAATATTTTATGCAAAGTCCTGAGATCAAACCTGCTTTGGACGCTATTGGATTTACCAATGATGTCATGGTCACAGGAATAAAGGATGCTGCAATACAAACAGAGATTAAAATATTCCCCAATCCTGCGACAAATAAATGTTTTTTAGAGATCAATCTACCATCAACTAAGATGCTAAACCTTAACGTATATGATATTCAAGGCCGGCACATAAAAAAGTTGTTTGAAAACAGAAATTATAAACGAGGTAAACAAATGATAGAAGTCGCCCTGGACGGATTAGCCCCAGGCCAATATATCATAAAACTTATTGGAAATAATTTAGAAGGAGTGGCGAAAATAACAGTGATTTAACTCAAAATATTCAGGGTAGGTCCTTTGATAATCCAGCCTGGCTGAAATGGACTTTCTAATCCTAATCATCTAGTTTCAATACATCCAGGAAAGCTTTCTGTGGTATCTCTACCGATCCAATCTGTCTCATTTTCTTTTTACCCTCCTTTTGTTTCTCTAAAAGTTTTCTCTTTCGGGAAATATCACCACCATAACATTTGGCTGTAACATCTTTCCTTAAAGCCGAGATAGTTTCCCGAGCAATGATTTTAGCTCCGATGGCTGCCTGTATTGCAATTACAAATTGTTGGCGGGGCAATAAATCTTTTAACTTTTTACACATCTTGCGGCCAAGGGATTCCGCCTTATCTCTGTGCACTAAGGCAGAAAGAGCATCCACATTATCACCATTAATCTTGATGTCAAGCCGGACCAATTCTGACTCGCGATAGACACTGGGTGCATAATCAAATGAGGCATAACCTGCTGAAATGGATTTTAATCTGTCATAAAAATCAAAAACGATTTCAGCCAAAGGCAATTCGAACTGTAATTCCACACGCTGAGGGGTGAGGTAATGTTGTTTTTGGATCCTGCCTCTTTTCTCCATACACAAAGACATAATACCACCTATGTATTCCGGTCGGCATATGATCTGCGCGTCGATATAAGGTTCTTCTACTTTGGTCAGGAGATTGGGATCAGGCAATTCATGTGGATTGTGAATATCCAGTTTTACACCTTTGGTGGTATAAGCATAATACGATACGTTGGGAACCGTAGTAATCACTTCCTGTCTGAATTCTCTGCGAAGTCTTTCCTGCACTATTTCCAAATGCAGCATACCAAGGAATCCACATCTAAATCCAAATCCCAAAGCGGCTGAAGTCTCAGCTTCAAATACCAGTGCCGCATCATTCAATTGCAATTTTTGTATACTGTCTTTCAGATCTTCATAGTCATCGGTATCTACGGGATATATACCTGCAAATACCATTGGTTTTACTTCTTCAAATCCATGTATCGGCTCGGCAGGCTTTTCACTCAAAGTTATGGTATCCCCTACGCGGATCTCTTTGCTGTCTTTTATTCCGGTGATGATGTATCCTACATTACCGGCACTCAGTGTTTGTTTTTTTACTTGCTTCAATTGCAACACTCCGATTTCGTCAGCACTGTACACTTTACCGGTAGATATAAATTTGATTTTGTCGTTTTGTTTGATAGTGCCGTTGAATATCCGATAGTAGGCAATAATGCCTCTGAAGGAATTAAACATTGAATCAAAGATCAGCATTTGCAATGGGGCGGCTGGGTCCCCCTTTGGTGCCGGGATTTTTTCAACTATTGCATTTAATATCTCCGGTACTCCCAATCCTGTCTTCCCACTGGCCAGAATAATATCGCTTTTTTTACAACCCACCAGATCGATTATCTGATCACTCACTTCATCTATCATGGCAGCATCCATATCTATCTTATTCAGAATAGGAATGATTTCGAGGTTGTGATTGATAGCCATATACAAATTAGATATCGTCTGAGCTTGTATACCTTGTGTGGCGTCTACCAACAGCAATGCCCCTTCACAGGCGGCAATGGACCGGGATACCTCATATGCAAAATCCACATGCCCGGGCGTATCAATCAGATTAAGTGTATACGTGACGCCATCGGTATGGAGATAACTCATCTGTATGGCGTGGCTTTTGATGGTAATCCCCTTTTCTCTTTCGAGATCCATATTATCTAAAGCCTGATCCTGCATATCACGCTCTGCAATAGTCTTGGTGATTTCCAATAATCTATCGGACAGCGTGCTTTTACCGTGGTCTATATGCGCTATTACACAAAAATTACGAAAGGTCTTCATTTGAGGCCGCAAATATACCATTTTTTTCAAGCTAATCAATTGAAAATCAATAATCAAATTAGATATAAAAAAGAGGAAATTGAGTTATTATTTAAATTATACTTTCTTGAAAAATCGATTTAATTTCTGAAAACCTGCCATATGACTATAATCATTTCTTTCACCCTAAGCTCCAACTACATTAATTCTTACTTTTGATTTATGAAATATTTTATACTTGGATTGTTTTGCATACTTCTGATACAATGCAAATCATCTGGCCCGGCAGATACTGCCACATCAGTAAAAATTGTTTTGGATACGGAAGAACCCCTCCCCGAATCAGATATCATTTATTTAACCGGAAACCAAAAAATACTTGGCAACTGGAACCCTCAGGCCTTAGCTATGACCAGGAGATCAGAGACCAGGTGGGAAAAGACATTTGATATAGATAGTGCTCATCTTGAATTTAAATTTACTCTGGGCAGTTTTGACAAAGAAGCTGTTTCCAATAGAGGTGTTATTCCATCCAATAGCATCATTCATGCTGTAAGGGACACCGAAGTATATTTTGTAATAGAAGATTGGAAAAACCCTGAAAACGAAAAAGTAATTACAAGTTATGGTAAGGTGGAAACATTCAATATCGAACCCTTTAACGGATTGAAAGCAAGAAAAATACATGTATTATTGCCGAAGGGTTACGATCAAAACAAAACATTACGATATCCCGTGATGTATCTGCATGATGGTCAGAACCAATTCGATTCCACCAAATCTTTTATACACCAGGAATGGGAAATAGATGAAAATATAGACAAATTGGAATCGGCCGGTAAAATTACCGCACCCATTTGCATCGCCATTGAAAATACAGAAAAACGATCTGAAGAATATGGTGATGTAAGCACCGGTAATAAATATCTTGAATTCATTGCAAAACAATTGAAACCCAGGATAGACTCGGCCTATCACACTTTACCAGACCGAAAAAATACCGCAACCATGGGTTCCAGCCTTGGGGGCTTAGTCGCTTTTTCCCTCGCCTGGCATTATACTGATTTGTTTTCAAAAGCTGCTTGTTTGTCTCCGGCGTTTAAGTATCGCAATATCGACATGGTATCCGTGGTCAACCAGTTCGATGGGCCCAAAAAAGAGCTGACTTTATATTTTGACAATGGTACCGTAGGTTTGGAATCCGACCTGCAACCCGGCCTGGATGCCATGAAATCCTCCCTTGAAGCCAAGGGTTATAAAATTGAATACAAGATAGCACAGGGTGCAGAACATAATGAATCTGCGTGGGCTAAACGGGTAGAGAAGCCTTTGTTGATGTTTTTTGGAAAGTAGTGATATCGTTATTACACGACAACAGATTTTCCTGGTATGGCTACTTCATACCAACCATCTTTGTCCGGTAAGGATTTAGGACTGGTCTGCCAGGTATAAGCAGTTGGTTGTAAATTAATATTGGAATTTAGCGCCTTATCCCATTCTACCAGCTGTCCGCCATAAGCGGCCATACGACCCATGATGGCAGTAAGAGTAGCCTTAGCACCATTTTCGGCATCTGCAAATTTGTATTCTCCTTTGGCAATGGCTTCGAACAATACATCGTGCTCTACCTGATATGGATTGCCGTCTTTTTTGTCATCGTATTTCATTAGAGAATAACCTTTTCGGGTAGTCAATACCCCTGGCCTGGGAGCCACACCGGAGGTTCCATCAAATTGTTCGGTCACAGAATTAAGGCAACCTTTCTGATGCCTGCATTCCGCATACATTCGCGAGCCATCAGCATATTCATACTCTATAGCAAAATGATCGTATATCTCACCAAATTCTTTACCTGTGCGAACTTGTCTGCCACCCATACCTTTTGCAGTAATTGGATACGCTTGTTTTACCCAGTTGCCCACATCGAGATTGTGAATATGTTGTTCACAAATATGATCCCCGCACAACCAATTAAAGTAATACCAGTTGCGCATTTGGTATTCCATTTCAGTTTGGCCTTCTTTGCGTGGTCTTACCCATACCCCGGCATCATTCCAGTATACTCTGGAGGCGATGATATCTCCAATTGCTCCATTTTGTAATGCCTCTACCCAGGTCTGATAAATTTTTTGATAATGTCTTTGCAGACCGACTACAACATTCAATTTTTTAGTCTTGGCTATTTGAGCCGCAGCCAATACCCGTCTCACCCCTACAGCGTCGGTGGCTACAGGTTTCTCCATAAATATGTGTTTTCCTTGATTAACTGCCTCTTCAAAATGGATGGGCCTGAATCCCGGAGGGGTGGCCAAAATCACCACATCGGCCAGGGCAATAGCTTTTTTATATGCATCGAAACCTACGAATTGCTTGTCCGGTGTAACAGCGAATTTCATTTTATCCAACCCTGCATCAGCAATCTCTTTATTTATCGCTTTTACACTTTCTTCTATGCGATCCGAAAATGCATCTGCCATGGCAACCAATTTTACATTTTGTTTGGTTGATAATGCCTGGATAGCAGCACCGGTACCCCTGCCTCCACAGCCTATCACAGCTACTTTAATTTCATCACCGACTCCATAATAGCCCAGTGTTTCTGCTTGAATAGAATTTAATATTAGTCCTGAGCCTCCCAGTGCTGCGGCTGATTTTACAAAATTTCTGCGATCCATGATTAAAAAGGTTTTAAAATGAAGAAGTTAAAGTTAGCATTTTCTATTTAATTACAAACTGAATTTATTCGGAAAAAACCGTCGCAGTATTATTTATTGATCCCTTCCAGAAAAGGCACGAACCTAAACATACCATGAGTTTCTTCTTCGATATTCCCATTTTCTAATTTGCGAATACGCTTCATCACCTGATCTTCTCCTTCTCCAACCGGTATTACCAGCAGTCCATTCACATTTAATTGATCTACTAAGGTCTGTGGAATAAAGGGGGCACCACACGTGACTAAAATTTTGTCAAAAGGAGCTTGTTTAGGTAATCCTTCGAAGCCATCTTTTAAATAACATCGTATTGCCTGGAATCCTGAAGATTTTAAAAATGAAGCAGTAAGATGATATAGTTTTTCTTGTCTTTCCAGCGTGTATACTTTTGCACCCAATTCATGAAGTACAGCAGCCTGGTATCCGCTACCGGTACCTATTTCTAATATTTTATCCCCGGGATGAATGTCTAATAGCTCTGTTTGAAAAGCTACTGTAAAGGGTTGGCTTATGGTCTGATCATGACCGATAGGAAAAGGCACATCTTTATATGCCCAGTGATCAAATCCTTTGGGTACAAACCAATGCCTTGGTATTTTTTGAATGGCCATTAAAATTTTATCACTAAAGAGGTTTTTAGCCCGTAATTCATCTACGAGTTTTTTTCGCATTCCTTTATGCACATGGCTATCTGTGAGGCTCAATGGTACAGGAGTTTAATATAAGCTGGTTAATAGTTCTTCTTCTGATATTAAAATATCCCATTTGCTTGCACCGATGTCGGCAAGTAATGAAAAACTAATTTTATTGTTTTTATTTTTCTTGTCTTGTTTCATGACGGGTATCAGTTTGGACCATTCCAACGGGACAGGCTCACCATATATTTCTTTTATATAGCTTATGATTTCCGTTGCTTTGACCTCAGGCAATCCAAGATAGGCTATAGAAAGTTTGGTTTCGTAAATCATACCTGCTGCAATGGCTTCACCGTGCAAAAGCGGTTGTTCTGTATCTAAATATTGACTTTCAATAGCATGTCCTATGGTATGACCGAAATTGAGTAGTTTCCTTTCGTTTTTTTCGTAAGGATCAGCTATTACTATTTTTCTTTTTACTTCCAGCGATCGCCTGATGATTTTGGTCCAGTCTTGTGATCTGAGATTCTTTATATGAGATAAAAATTGCCAATCATCACCATCTGCAATCAACGTGTGTTTTATGATTTCTGCATAACCACTTCTCAACTCACGATCTGACAACGTATGCAGAAAATGCGGATCTACTATAACGGCTTCCGGGAATCTGAATACTCCTATATGATTTTTATATCCTTCAAAATCAATTCCCAGTTTGCCGCCAATAGAAGCATCAACCTGACTTAATAATGTAGTGGGAACCTGGATAAATCGTATACCTCTTTTATAAGTGGAAGCACAGAAACCACCCAAATCCGTGATCACACCCCCTCCCAGGTTGATCATGATACTATTTCTGTCCAGGCGGGCATCTGTCATAGCCGACCAAACCTGTTGGCAGGTGGCAATGTTTTTATATTTTTCTCCCGAGGGAATAGAATAAATATGGTAATTTTTGTCCTTCAGGTATGGCTCAATTAACGGAAGACAATATGTATGTGTATTTTCATCCGTGAGGATAAAAAAAGTCGAAGCATCCGCACTTGTTAGTATGCCAGGAAGTGAAATTTCACTTTTACCCAAAAAAATATCGTAATCCGAAACGGGAATCTTTTCCATTTATTTAAAATCAAAGATAGTTAATTGCCTTTAGCGTATGCATATCCGATCTTTTTAATTATAAGGCGGTCACTAAGAAAATGATTAGTCAAAATCAATTTGTATCATTTCATCCACAGCCAATCCAAGCATACTTGCGGCATGGCCACCATTGATGGCTATTTCGAGATGATCAAAAGAATTAAAAAGACATAAGGTTTCGCCCATACCCACTTCCTGGTAGGTATGACTTATTTCTGTGATTGGGTCATTCCTTTTAATAAAAATTGAAAACCTCCTGCCAGCCCTGGCTTTTTCAAACTGGTCCTTTGTAATATTAATAATTACATTTTCGAAATGATCTATGTATATCACCGACCCTCTGATCATAAATTTATTGATCACCGGCTGCAATTGTATCCGCATGATCAGGTTTTTCACCTGGTCACCCAGCTCTTCCATCGATCTTTGTCTTGATATATGGTCTATTATTTTTACCAATATGGATTTCAGGCTGTGTGCATCAAATGGCTCTGACTTTATTTCATAGATATCCTGAGGCAGTTTTTCAAATGCCAGGCTAAATACTCCATTATTGGGTCCTATAAAATAATGGCCTTCATGCCGGAAAAGTATATAGGAAGAATTGTTATTATAATTATTGAGTACGCTTACAAAATGGATGGTACCTGGAGGGCAATCTTTAAATGTATTTTTTAATATCCAACCCGCACTTACTATATCATGGGGCTTAATATCATGGCTGATGTCAATAAAACGTACTTCGGGTTGTTTTGACCAAACACTCGCTTTGAGTTGGGCCAGATACGGATCCGAAAGTCCAAAATCTGTTATAAGTGAAACCCAATTCATCTAGATCTTTGTTTTTTAGTAATTTTGAAACCGTAAGTAGAAATTTACTTCAAGGTCAAAAATACATATTATTTAAAACTTTAATATATTTTAATTCTAAGCATTTGGACAAAACATCAGAAATCAACCTCACAGTAGAAGGCGTAGAACCACTGGATCTCTTCGGAGAAAATAACCTTAAATTAAATCTCGTTAGAAAAGCATTCCCGGATGTACAGATTACCTCCCGCGGAAATTATCTAAAACTGGTAGGAGATAAAAAAGATACTCAGGAAGTAAAGTCAAAATTTGAAATGATGGTCAGGTACCTCAAGGATCACCATGAACTATCATCCCACACCATCGAAGACTTGCTTGCCGGCAGTAATCCATTTGATACTAAATTGCAAGCCAATGTAGATAATGCAGTAATTCTGTATGGCAGGGAAGGCAGAGCCATAAGGGCCAAAACCCGCAATCAAAAAGTGATGGTTGAAGCCTCAGACAAACATGATATTTTATTTGCTGTAGGACCTGCCGGAACGGGTAAAACCTATACCGCTGTAGCATTAGCGGTCAGGGCTCTTAAAAACAGGCTTGTCAGAAAAATAGTTTTGACCAGGCCTGCAGTAGAAGCCGGTGAAAACCTGGGCTTCTTACCAGGTGATCTGAAAGAAAAAATAGATCCTTATCTAAGACCGTTATATGACGCGCTTGATGATATGATACCAGCGGATAAACTTGCTCAATTTATGGAAACACGCATTATTGAGATTGCGCCGCTGGCCTACATGAGGGGTCGCACGCTGGACAATGCATTCATAATCCTGGATGAAGCGCAAAATTCCACTCCGCTGCAAATAAAAATGTTTCTTACCAGGCTGGGGCCTTCTGCAAAATGCATTATCACAGGTGATCTGTCGCAGATCGATTTACCCAGAAATCAGCGTTCCGGATTGGCTCAAGCTATAAATTTATTGTCGCATATCAATGGAATAGCTAAAGTAGAGCTTACTGCAGAAGATGTAGTGAGGCACCGGCTTGTAAAAGAAATAATCAAAGCTTATAGTAAGGACCAAAATAAATACCGGCATGAGGATGAAATAGAAATAGTGGATACGCAGGAACCCTCAAAACCTGAAGATATAAACGGTAAATCATCTCTATAAATCAAGACGACTATGCGTGTAATTTCATATAATGTAAATGGTATCAGGGCAGCTATGAACAAAGGCTTTGCTGATTGGGCCAAATCCAGTAAAGCGGATGTAATTTGTATACAGGAGATCAAAGCAAAAGAAGATCAAATTGATTTGGATACTATAAAAAAAGCCGGCTATGAATCGTATTGGTTTCCGGCCGAAAAACCAGGTTATAGTGGCGTGGGAATATTAACGAAAATCAAACCGGATAATATCATCAAAGGTTCAGGATTGAATGAGTTTGATGCTGAGGGCAGAATGATTCAAATGGATATAGCAGACCTATCCATAATCAATTGGTATTTTCCATCCGGTACCAGTGGCGAAGAAAGACAACTAGTGAAATACCGATTTTTAGACCAGGTATTGCCCTGGGCAAAGGACATTATCGATAAACGGAAAAAAGTAATTTTAGTAGGTGATTATAATATAGCCCATACTGAAAAAGACATTCACAATCCTAAGGGGAATAAAAACACCAGTGGTTTCCTGATGCCTGAGCGGGAATGGCTCACCAAATGGTTTGAATCCGGATTTCACGATAGTTTCAGACATGTACATCCCGACAAAATAGAATACAGCTGGTGGTCTGTACGATTTAACTCCCGTGCCTCCAATAAAGGCTGGAGAATAGATTATCAATCCGTAACGGATCCATTATTGCCATTACTAAAAGATGTAAAACATCTAGGTGATGTAGTGCATTCGGATCATTGCCCGGTACAATTGGATATGAAATAGCCTTCTATTTTACAGTGTAAATATTCCAATTGAGTTTAGTTTTACGGGGCAGTGAAAAACCATATTGAAAAGCTGACATGTCCCAGGCCGTACAACTAAAAGCTACCGATTGTATCGATCTTCTATACTTTTCATCCATAACCCCTCTTTGAAAAAACAAATTATTGGAAACCAATGGTTGGCCAAGGGCTGAAGGTTCATCCAATGGCAGCTGTACCAAATTACCGGGGCGGTAAAATGTAATTCGCAATCCATATGGACCATACATATTAAACCCATCGTAATACATTTGGACTTCTCTCGTGTTTTTTGCTTTTTCATAGACATACCTGAAATAGGGCATGTATTTATGCGCAGGAGTTGAAACCCTGTAAAAAAACAACAGTAAATTAATCAAAACCAATACGCTCAGAACCGGAATCAGTATAAGTCGCTTTAATTTAAATTGATGGTACAAATGGATACCGGCGAAAGAGATCAAACCTAAAAAGACATACCACATCGGAAACATAAACCTCATCTCTTTATGGGGTACTACTACATGACCTATAAAGAACAGGATTAATGACCACACTACTGGGTGATTTCGCCATAGAACCACTCCGCACACCAATAATATAATGGCTACTACATTCAAGATCGGCCCCAATGAAAGAAATAAAGATTTAAAATAAAAATACCAGGGCGATACGCCAAAATCGGATGCTTTGTCGTCAATGATATTGGATGTAAAATAATTGATGGCTGTAAATTGCCACGATCCATACAGCCAATAATCCAGCACTAAGCCTAATAAAGTCGCCATTATTCCACCGGATAGTATCCATGACCATATTTTAAGTGAATACTTTCTTTGTATTAAAAACCATCCAAGGTAACCTATTACTGCAAATGCCATCTGGTATCTGAATTGAAATGCTAGACCAAATAATACACCTGCCAATACATAATTCCTTTTTCCTGAACCGGATAATAAAATAATACCACTTACAAAGGCAAGGCCACCGAAGTTTTCTGATGAAAATCGTACCATCAAAAATGAACTACACCAAAAAAACAGGGTAAGTATCCAAAATAGATTGGAAGCTTGATCCAGCTCAGACTCTTTTGAAATCCATTTTCCAAAATGATAAGCCACAAAAAGAGATAAGGCAAGAGATATCAAACGCAAGAGAAAAGCTATCTGGAAAGGATTATTAAAACCCATCGAATACGAAGCTTTAAGTACCAGATACGCAAAGAAAGGTTGTAAGCCAGGTCTTATTTTTTCATGAAACTCCCATGCTAAACCTTCCGGTACTGCTTTACCTGCTTTGTATTGGGCAAACTCAATAATCTGATAATGCTCATCATAATGATAAAAACCTTCGCTATTCCAGGCCATCAGCACGGAAATCACTATTCCAATTGCAAATATTATTCTGTATGGTATTGTATGGTGTGCCATATTCTTGAATGCCGGGTTTTCTGATACCTTCAAATATAATTCATTTGCAACTAACCTTTTATAACCTTAACATTCCAGGCTAAGTTTTATGTTGAGGAGCCTAAATAATAATTATTATAATCTTATCTTTTTTAAATAAAACCAAATCTTGAATGGACCTATTCCTTGCAAGTATATATATCCTCTGATTCATTTGAATTCCTCCGTTAAGGGCCCGTAATACTTATATACTTTTTTAG
>JBGAVW010000036.1:0-49142 GCA_044227925.1 Saprospiraceae bacterium
GTTATATATGGCACGTGCCCAAAGGGGTAACCATTGTCGATGGATTTATGATGGACTCGAGTGTTTTTGCAGAATCAATTAAAGTACAATTTGACAATACTTTTACAGGAGGTTATATAGAAGTAAGTGCCCATAATGATTGTGGAGCAAGTCCTACCTGGCAAGGAAGCAGATTGTACATATCAGCAGCACCGGGTAGTGTACCGGGTAGCATCAGCGGCCCAAAAGCAGGTATATGCAAAATTCAATCTGCTATGTATAGCATACCAGCCATTAATGATGCTATAAGCTATGTATGGTCAGTGCCATTAGGCGTGAGTATTATAAGTGGTCAAAATACAAATGCAATAACAGTTAGTTTTGCATCATCCTTTCGTACTTCCGACATTTGCGTGCATTACAGTACTGACTGTGGTACAAGCCCTGATGAATGTATTACAGTCAGTCCTGCACCAGAATTAGATAATGCAATCAGTGGTGAATCAATAGTATGCCCAAATGCAAAAAGTCTGGTGTATACTATACCGACTGCATTTGGTGCTACAGAGTATATTTGGACAGTTCCTACGGGAGCGGTTATAAAATCAGGCCAGGGTACCAATACAATTCAGGTGGACTTTGGTACCCATTCCGGCTTAATCAGTGTGATAGCTTCTAATAATTGCGGTATGAGCATGAAACAATACTTATCTGTACAGCTTGCTCAATGTGTTAATTACGGTCAGAAAAAATTTGTAAATCTTCATCGTCTGCAGGTTTTTCCAAATCCATCCAACGGCATACTTAATCTGAAATTGGTATCTGAATCAGTACCTGGTCAACACCAGATTCGGTTATTTGACGCGGTAGGGAGGGGAGTGTATTCTGCAAAAGTAACCGGTACTTCAAATAGATTAGACTTTAGCCGATTGCCTAAAGGGGTATATATATTAAAATTCCAAAATGAAAGGACAGATATTTCTACCAGGATTATTTTACAATAGATCGGTATACGAATTCATTTTTTTTGATCATTCAGATACATTTACTTGTTGCTTAGATATTTTTTAAATATTGTCTCTAACACAGGATCATTGCCTGCAAAATAATCTTTTGAGGCAATGGCAACCGGGAGGTCAGGCTCAATCCAATGCCGGCTATCACCTTTATTGTTTTCATGATATCGATTAGAAATGCTCACGAGAGCACCGCAATTGGGCAGTATTATTTCATTATCTTCTCCTACAAAGTTTGGTTTGGAGCTACTGGGTTCACCTGCAAAGACCGCATTTGTTTCTTTATCGATAAAAGTGATAAAAATTTGTGCTGCTGAAAAAGTATTTCGTCCGGTGATCACTACGATTTTTCCTTTTTGGGTTTGCTCATATTTTTTAATTACCGCCAGCAAAGGATACCGTAATTCTCCATTTCCACCGTTATTGTGTCTCACATCTATTATCAACAGGTGCGGTTTTTGTGTTGTCAATATGCTATCCAGTTTTTTACTAAATTTAAGTATGTCTTCATTCTCTTCATTCATTACTTGATTAAATTGCCAATACAAAGCTTTTTTTTCTGGAATTGATTTTAACCAATATGCCCTATGCACCTGGGATAAATACAGAGGAGCTGGTACCATTTTGGGAGTGGTCATTTTGGGAATACCACGTAACCGAGGTACAGGTATAAACGATACCTGCTGATTAAATTTGCGCTTATTTTTACTTTCAAATTGAATGAATACTTCGGATGATCCTCTTGTCAATTCATAAGCCTCTAAAAGTCCTCTGAATCTGAGAAAAAAGGGGCCTATCCATTTTGGGCCCATCGCATTATCTTGACTGATAAAATGGTGCATATCTTCCATCATTTTTTCAATGTTGTATTTTCCGATTTTTACGACCTTCATACCAATTAAGTGTTGATATTTTTCAGTTGCGTCTATCACATACATACCATCAGAAAATTCATAAAAATGC
Organism: Saprospiraceae bacterium; assembly: GCA_044227925.1. Taxonomy (GTDB): domain Bacteria; phylum Bacteroidota; class Bacteroidia; order Chitinophagales; family Saprospiraceae; genus JADJLQ01. Next base: position 1,959 of record JBGAVW010000036.1, read on the forward strand.
AAGGGTAAATAATGAGCAGGTACTTTGTCAGCGCCAAATGGCAGTACATAGCAATGCCCGTCTCCCAAATGAAACATGGCCCGTTGTAGTTCTATCAATATTCGTTCATCACTAAACCGTAGTATATTTTCTTTTACTATTTTAAATTGTTTTATCATCGACTCAGGCAATTCCTTATTTTTATAGACATAGTGTTGCTTTTTGATTTCTGAAAGCAGAAAATCGATGTCCATGAGCCAACTCTTCTCTCTTTCACCTTGAGCTGCGCAAAAAATACAAAGAAATTGAATTAATAGAATGAATGATATTTTTCTCATATGGAGTATGATTTATAATACGGCCATTAAAATGTTGCCTTAATCAGCATATTCAATCTGCCAAATAGTATCGCCAATCGGGGTCTTTGGTAGGGTGATTTTCATAGCCGGCTTTGGTGATAGCATGACCGTTTTTCATGTATGCAACTACCTCTGTTGCATACCAATGGTAATTTTGTTCAAAAGACAGTTGGTAGGAGTCTCCTCTTTTTTCATATTGATAAGCCCGAACGCCCATGGAGTTGAATTTGGGTAGGGAATAGATGTATTTACGGGTTAAATCTTCTAATTTATCAGGATATCTGGCTTGCTCGATTTTATATTTTTCCAGTGCGATGATCAGTGGTTGAGTTTTAGTGATAGCCTTTTCCCGCGTATAGGCTGCCATTTTTTGCACGGCCAATTTAGAACTCAATAATGCTACTACCGGCAATAGAACGATAAATAATGGAGTTGGATTAAATTTATATTCTGATTTAGATTTTAGTTTCTGGATTCGATATATAAAAAAACCGATTAGTAATGTAATAATGATCAGTGGCCAAAGATCAAAATCAAATGTGCCTTTTACGAAAATGGTTCTTCCTATTTGAAGGGGAATAAAAAGGAAAAAAGGTATCAGGGTCAGCCATGCAGGGTAATAACCGCTGGTCCATTTGTTGAGTTTTTGATTTTTTTTATTGCGAATTTCGGTTATCAACCAAATCAATCCAAAGGGTATAAAAACAATACCAATGAAACCTATTGTCTGGGCAAACCTGGATAACGCATGAGTAATCTCATTTTTCGGACCAGGTAAAAAGGGTGAAATGGATCCAATGATTACCAATAATGAAGTGACTAGCAATACAAGCCAGGATCTGGATGTCATAGTAGAATATATATTTAAATTGAATATTAAATTGAGCTTTGTCAGGGAAATTATTTCGCTTAGTAATCTTCTTTGTGCCTTTTTTACTCCGTATTTGAAATAGTCATTTTGGTATTTTTCTACCATATCCCCTTCTATTTCTTCCCGATAATCACGATGCACGATACATCGAAGCAATGCATTGGCCCAGGATGGCAATGATGACAGGTGATCACGCGATTCCATAGTGCAGGCTAAGTTTAGGTATGGCATTCCATAATTCGTTGCGCTGTTCTTTGTTTTCATTTAGTACTTTTTGCCCTTCAGCGGTAATAGTATAATACCTTTTCCTTTTCCCACCACGCTCTTTTGTGGCTTCACCAAATTCAGATTTTACCCAGCTTTTGGCTTCCAGCCGTTTGAGTACTGTTTGCACTGCTCCAATAGCTGCAGTTCTTCCTGTTCTTACCTGGAGCTCTTCAATAATACCTATGCCATACGCTTTACCGTTCAGGATGGCCACGGTAAGCAATATTAATTCTTCAAATTCTCCCATATTTCTTTATATTTACCACAAATGTAGTATTAAAAATTAATATTTACAATATTTGTAGTAAAAAAATACAGACTGCGGGTGGTGATGAGGTGAATCCCAGGTTATTGCTTTTGCAATTCTACTTTGATCGATGCATAATAGATTTCCGTCAGGCCCTCATAGCCACTGTCGGTACCTACTACTAACCATAGTTCTCCTTTATCATTACTTTGTTTTAGAAATGGGCTTGAATTTTTCCGTTGAATCAAAGTATACTGCTTAGTAGTATCTGATACCCCTATATGTCCAATGACCATCATGTCATTTCCACCCTGTGACTGCTGACCTTTATCTATGTTCAGATTATAGTTACCTTCTGCGCCAATACTGTTTTTTGGTTCTATATTTGATGCACCGGCTTTTATATAGACCGACTCACCGGGTGCCCCACCCACACCTATAGCTTTGGTAGCAGCATTCGACCCAATCTGAAGTGTGAAAACCACGCTGTATAAAGTATTTGGTTGTAAATCAGACATTTTTTTAAATAAATACATGCACAGATCATCACTGCGATTATGACCGCGGATTTTAATTCCCGATTGGGCAGGCTGAATAGAGGCAGGCAATGGGGAATGATTGTGTATCATTTCATACAATTCGAGGCTATCTTTAGCACTCAAATTAAATGGATAATCTGTATAGTTTACCTGCCAACCTTCATATCCTGATTCAAAATTATATTCTTTACTTAAAGCATTAGGAAATACATCATCCTCATATTTACAACTTAATAGAATGATTAATAAAAATGCTATTGATGTTAATTTGTTTGACATATATAGATAAACCGATTTTTTAGAATCCCGGTTGGGAATAGGTTATTAAAAAAGGGTTAAAGGGGCTTAAGGAATTTCTAAGTTAATTTTGTGGTTGTACCTTTTTCAACATATTACTATCATTCCAAAATAAGAGAAGGTATTTACACATATGAAGGGATATCGTTCTATCCGTACTCACATCCTGACGCTGTTGTTGGTTAAATGTATATTGTAACCCTTCCAATTAAATCAAGTAGGTTGCAATAAATCTCAATAAATAAACTACTTCCTTTCTTGTATGCTGTGTACTTTATTTAGCGGGACCCTGTCTTTTTCACAACTTTAATTTCTTTTTAAAAAACCCGGACAAAATAGCTTATCCGGGTTTTTTAATGTCATATTTCTTATAATTACTTAGGATGTTGTTTAAAAAAATAAAAAATCTGATTATTCATATATTCTTTTACCTCCGGAGTTATTAAATCGTAGACAGTATGGCCGATGCCGTGTAACTTCAAATGGACGGTTGTTTTTCGTTTGCTTATACAAAATCCTCCTCCACATATAACCGGACACCATGAATATTTTGTTATTGGCGTTCCCATTACGATCAATTCATTGGTTAAGTTAGTAGCCAAACATCCATTATTTACTTTGGCCCATATACTGTCGGCAGTAAAGGCGCCTGAAAATTCCAATCCAAACGGACCGGATCCACCCGAATAGGGAATGGTATAATCAGCAGTACCATGTGTTTGTATTATTGGTAATGTGGGGGACTCTTCCAGATCATATCCATTCCATTGATATGCTGCAATCGGGGCAATAGCGGATAACCAGGATACATTAGCAGCAAGCCAGTAGCAAAGGCCGCCACCATTTGAGGTACCCATCGCATAAATCCTGTTTGTATCTATTAGATAATGCGATGTCATTTGGTCTTTTATTTTTTGTACAAAGCAAATGTCCGGTATCGGATCAGCATCCATATCACCGCCTACATACCAATATTCGTCATGGTACGCGCGTGGATACACTGCAATAAATCTAAATTCATCTTTCCAGGCTCCTATACGCTCTGACCATACGCAGGCTTTATTTGTTACACCATTTCCCCTGCCATGAAAAGCAAAAACCAGTGGATAAACAGAGTCAGGATGAAATCCGGTTGGTAAATCAATGTAAAAGTATCTGCTCAGGCCACAAGCGGTGATATTTTTTTCAATCAATCCTTCACAACCGTCTGCAGCCCTGGGCTCCAGCAGATTTTTAGATAGATCCCTCTCAGAATGTTCATAATGGTCTTTATGACAGGATGAGAATAAAAGTGTGGCAATACCATATAAGGCTATTAAAGCTATCTTTTGCATTTAAAACAAATTTTAAAAATTAATAATTAGAATTCACAGTTAAATGAAAACAGGCATGCTTCTATTTATCATGTAACCTTTATTGGATACAAGTAGGCGACTAAGGTTTAATTGAAAAGTTTAATTTTAATAAAAATAAATTTTCATGAAATGGAAAGATTAAACTAACGAATGGATGAGAGAATTCGTAGGGGAACCTTTTAAACACGTATTTAGAGTATGCTGGTTATTTAATTGAAAAGGGTTTTTAAGAAAAATCAAAAAGTACGGGATTGGCTCAACACAGTTTCATTCTTGGCTTTGGATGTCACAGGATGTACATGGTACTTAAATTGGAAGGGTAAACGGGATGATTTGCCAATCATCTTTATAGCCTATTCAAAATAGAACCGGTGAATAAATATCTTGATCCCTGAATCAGTACTCTAAATTCAAAATTGTTGTTATAAATTAAAGCGTGAGATATTGAGTAAGGAATATAGGTGGCAAATGGTTTTACTATGGCGGGATTATGGTCAGATTGGAGAATGGAAGGGGTACAGTTTTAATTATTTCAATGGATGAAATTTATACCCAATTCGATACCGGTTTGCTTTTTTTAATTTTATTCTGAATCATTCAAATAGGCAGTCCAAGACAACCTTTTTTGATAATTTGCATACATTTTTAAAAGACAGTTTTCGAACCTCAATAATGATGGTTTTTAATAAAAATAATAGTTGTAACCTTTTTGATCAAATCAAGTTTTTAGTATAAATCTCAATGAATAAGCTAATACCCGTCTGGTGCGCAACCCTTTTATTTATCAACACCATTTCTTTTTCACAACTACCATTTCTTAGCCTGGGCAAAACCATTCATTCCAGCATTTCACCTACCCGATCAGATACTTTTTATTTAAATATGCGCAAAGGCCAATTTGCCAGTATGAATATTACCGAAAAAGAAGTGAGGATACATGCATTGGTTTTTGATCCACAAGATAGTTTGATAGCCATAGTAGATGAAAATCAAATGGGTGACAAAGAAGTGGTCAGCTTTTTCTCTGAAAAAACTGGGAATTATAAAATAGTTGTCAATTGGAATTTTACCAGACCATATTCAGGAAACTACAGCATTACACTTGATAAGTTGGAAGCTGAAGGGAAATCGGCAGCTCAAAAAGCACAGCAACTAATGGATGGCTGGTATACTCAAAATGCTCCCGGAGTGGCCATGGCAGTCTTAAGAAATGGTAAAGTAATATTTAAAAATACGATAGGCCTGGCCAATGTGGAAGAAACTATTCCAATAAAAACCAGTTCCATTTTTGAAATAGCCTCCTGTTCTAAGCAGTTTACAGGCCTCGCGGTAGCCATACTCATTGACAGGGGAAAATTGGCTCTGGAAGATGATATTAGAAAATATATTCCTGAAATGCCGGATTATGGCAGCCAAATAACCATTGCAAATTTAGTAAATCATACCTCTGGCATCAGAAATACAGATATACTGGAGTACACAGGATTTACACCCGAGGATCCTATCACTCTGGATAACTGTGTGAAATTTGCCTGCAGACAAAGAAGTCTGAAATTCAAACCAGGAGATCGATTTGATTACTCCAATACCAATTATAACTTGTTGGCTGAAATAATAAGCAGAGTAACAGGACAGCCGTTTGAGTTTTGGACTAAAGAAAATATATTTAAACCACTGGGTATGAACTCCACCTTTTTTAAAGCCGATCCCGGTCAGGTATATGTAAATAAAGTGAACTCTTACGAGGCAATAAAATCCGGATATCGCTTACGCCCAAACAATTGGGTGGCGATGGGTGGCTCTGCAGTTAATACTTCACTTGATGATTTAGTAAAATGGGTACATTCATTTGAATCCAGACAATGGATAACCCCCGGGATTGAAAGATTATTTGGCAATACCGGTGAGGTAAAGAATAACGGGAAGACGAGGTATACTTTTGGAAATGAGTATAAAACATTACCGGATGGTACCAAAGAAATAAATCACATGGGACTGGTGATTGGCTATAGGACTGCCATCATAAGGTATCCTGACTTAAAACTTTCGTTTATATATTTGACAAATGATAATAATGACGCTACTTACCTGCGACTTAATAAAATTATAGATTTGTTCAGGACCGGTTCTATTCGTGCTCCTGATTTAAGCCTGGAGGGGTTCCCGAATGCCAGGGAGGAAGAAGATAAATTAAAACAAGAAGAGAAGTTTGAAGAAATAATTGATCTAAGCTCATATGTTGGTAGCTATGCCTCTACCGAATTGGAATGTATCTGGAACGTATCATTTAAGAATAATAGACTGGTATTGTCAAATCAAAAGTTAAAAGAGATAAAACTTAAAAACTCGGGCGTAGATAAATTTGGTTTTATTGAATTCTATAGAGATGATTCCGGAAAGGTTTTTAAATTGAAACTTTCGGATGAAGGCATTGATTTCTTAAAAATCAAATAATTATAATTTTCGATCCTTTTTTTTTAATGTAGTTAACTGCCATTCAGATAAGAATTATTTTTCAACTTAAAATCACCAATTTTTCCCCCGTATTGGGTGATGTGACCGGTGGAGTAACAATCTACTTTTGTCAAAGTATTCATGTGTGTGAAATCAATTGCTTTAAAAAGGCTGATTGGGAAAAAGAGTTGGCTTTGTCTCACTCGACCTTCATCTATAGGATGGTTTAAAGTGATTTTTTTATACTCTATCAGGCAATTCATGGAAGTTAGTAGCAATTTGAAATACATACTGCAATCCGGCAGGTGGTTATCAGTAACAGTTAGGCAAACCATTTGTGGTCTATATCAAATTGTAATGGCCAATGCTAATCAAATTCTATTCAATTTTAAATTAGTAGCCTTTTTTTTGTTGATTAATAATAATTGCACTTCACAGACAGGTTATTTCGAAGGCCAAATCACCCATCAAGATAAATGCTGGAATATTGCCCTTGAGTTTGTCACAGACCGGACAGGTAAGAGCTTAGTTTATTGTGATTTTTTGGAAATCAGTGCTTACCGCAGGGAATTTGAGATGAATAGTATTGGGAATAAAGTAGTACTCCTTCGCAAACAACCATCACCCAGGGTAGATTTAAAATTTGATGGGATTTATAGTCAGGGTACCTATTCAGGAACTTTTGATGGCATTGGCATAAAAGAGGCTGGTTTCATAGTAAAATCAGCAAAGAAAGTAGAAGTAAAATCATATGATCTAGGCTGGGCAAATGGCGATGTAAAAATAGCAGGTACCTTGCTTACTCCTGTTGGCAAAGGTCCATATACAACCGTAATTTTTACACATGGCAGCAATCCTGAAACCCGCGAAACCTATTACGGCACGGCTATGAAATTTGTGGAACAGGGAATTGCCTGTTTAATTTATGACAAACGAGGCGTAGGGAAAAGTGTGGGTGGCGACTATCGGGCTTCGGGTTTTACTGATTTTGCTTCTGATGCATTGGCAGGGCTTAAATTAATAAAAAACCGTAGTGATATTGATTCAAAGAGGATTGGTATTTTTGGTCATAGCCAGGGTGGCTGGATAGCTCCTGTTGCTGCCGGTATGAGTAAAGATATTGGCTTTGTACTGGTCAGTGCTGCCTCTCCTGTTAATGCTGCAGAACAATCGGTTTATCACCGTATGCAAGTCATGAAGAGAGCAGGATTTGACAGCATAGTCATAAACAAGGCTGCTTGCTTAAGAGAAAATTTGAATAGAGCAACCAAACTATGCGCCGACCAAAATAATAATTCAAAGTCAAAGCGCCAGGAAGCCATTGATGCTATAGAAGCTGTAAAGTCTGAGCCTTGGTTTGAAGCGGCGGCTTTGCCCTTAGGGCTTTCTGTCGATTGTCCAGGTGCGTCCATAATGGAATTACTTTTTTCAGAGCCTGCAGACATGTGGGCCAAAGTAAAAGTGCCTGTGTATCTCGCTTGGGGAGATGCGGACGAAGTAGTTCCTTTCCAAAAAAAGCAAATTATAAAAAATGCATTGGCAAATGCTGGTAATAAAAATGCAACCGAAAAAATATGGCCTGATGTTGACCATTCTATTTTTGTGATAAATAAAAAAGGGGAATGGGATTTTCCGAGAGAATGCAAAGGCTATTTTGATGAGATGATCAGGTGGGTAAAAAACATGTATAAGAAATGAAGTTAATATATTTTACTCTGGCGATTTTATTATTGCGCACAGGATCAATTGCTCAAAAGCTTGATCATATCTCTTACGGTAAATACCATATTGGATTTCTCAGTCAATATATAATTGATTATTCCAGGCCATCGCTTGAAACACAGCGTTTAGGCAGGAAAATTACCGTAAACGTATGGTATCCAACGCCAGTCAATTCAAAAAACAAGATGTCGTTTTTTGATTATACCGTCCGGGAAAATGTGGTAGCATTCAAAACTGAATTAAGCAAAGGGGCTGACACAACCGGCCTAAATGCATTTTTAAAAACCAAAACCCATTCGCAGTTAAACGCAGTATTGGCGGAAGGAAAATGGCCAGTAGTGGTTTTACTCCATGGGTCGGCATTTCAGTATATGCTTTTGGGACAATATTTAGCTAGTCATGGAATGATTGCAATTGGCTTGCCTTACCAGGGTTTTCTTCAAAAAGACATCGATGTTAATGTAATCGGTATGGAGACCCAAATCAGGGATGCTGAATTTGCAGTTGGAGAGATACAAAAAAAATACAAACTGGATATTAAAAACATTGGTGTACTTGGTTATAGCTTCGGGGGCCAATCTGCCGTGGGGTATGCAGTAAGAAATCCATTGACAAAGGCGATGGTAAGCCTGGATGGTGGAATTGGATCTGATTTTGGCCCATATTTGTTAAATAATTTCCCGTTCTTTAAAATTGACCAATTTCAAACACCATTACTTCATTTGTACAATCCACATGATATACATGGTAATATTAAATGGTTTGAGCAAACACATTTTAACAATAATTATTTAATAGCTTTAGATAATATGGATCATGGATATTTTGGTACCCATGGCTGGCTGGATAAATTATTTCCCAATAAGACAAAATTAAAAATTGGAAACAATCCTGAAATAATACTCTGGGCCACTCTGCAATTTTTTCAAAATGCATTTCTGGATAAAAAAATTACTGCATTGGAATTAAAGAAAGATTATACCTGGACAAATGAAAATATAGTAATTGAAGAATTTAAAAAGAAAATAAAATGATATTAACCTGTATTCCGAAAACGGTTAATAGGCTGGGGAATTTATTTTGAAACTCAAATTTTTAGGATAAGAAAGTGATACCATTCTGATTCTTTGGGCAATGGCCTTCCTGGTCATATCTCAGCAAATGGATACCCTTGCATCAATATTAATATCAGATTGGCAGATAGCAGAAGGCCATACAGTTGAAGTATTGAAAAATATTCCCGCAAAAATATCGACTTCTAATCTACAAAGACAACAAGTACACTCACAATAAAAATGAATGTGTTTATATTGCTTTTTTTGGAGATTAAGGCATTCACTTTTCTACCTCCAATCGTTTGTATAAGAAGGATTATATTTTTTTTACTTACAGATATCTTCTAAATAAAATGAATACTCCGGCAAGTTTTCTGAAAATTACAGCGGCCTGTGGATTTCTTTCCATAATTACCACATTGGGTATACACTTGTTTTTTCCGCCGGTTCCGGCTGATTTTGAATCGAGAGCACTGCTCTTCCAAAGCAGTATGTATTTATTCAACAGGTGGTGGATAATAATTCATTGTCTGCTGGTATTGGTAGCGATGTGGGGCTTTTATTTGATCCAAAGAGATAAAAAACAAGAATGGGCAGGACTAGGTTTTTTGTTTTTTGGGGTATTTGCTGTAGTAGAAATTTTTCGCCAATTCTTGGTTTTGTTCTATCTCAATGGTCTTAGAGCTAATTATGTGGCCGAAACGGATATGACTATTAAAGGACTGTTAAAAAACGACATCAACAATTTTACTTTATTCAGTGTGTCTTTTTTCGGACTTTTTGTATTCGCTTTCGGCCTCGGCAATTTGTGTTATGGCCTTAGTTTATGGGGTGAAAAAAGATTCGGTAAAATATTGAGTTGGCTATTAATTCTTTGGTCGCTGGGAAGTATGTTGGCATTGAGTAATGAATTTTTAAAAAGTGAGCTTCTTGCCAAAGGTATAGAGACCTATAATTATGTCTACCAGCCCGTAATGCGGGGCTTATTAGCCTGGTGGGTATGGGGGAAAGCAAAATAATTAACTTGTAATTCAATTTGATTTTTTTACAAAAATGGATCTACGGATAATGAAAACAATTTGCTTTATACTTTTGAGTGCCCGGTTACTGTCTTGCATTGCATCTGATTTAAGAATCGAGCAAACAGAATGGTATCGAGATGAGGTCACTAAAAAACTACACATCAAACTCAACATTGCATGGAATAATTCCTGGCACAATGCCAAAAATCACGATGGAGTATGGTTGTTTTTTAAGTATTTGCCTTACCCTTACGGCGAAAACGACAATTATGTGCATGCTAAAGTTAAAACAGGTGGTCATAAATTAATTCATAATCATATTGAAAATTCACCCGGGCCTGATTTTGAAGTTTCAATAGATAAAGTGGGTTTATTCATTTACCCAAAATCACAGTACCGTGGTCATTTGAATTGGAGCATTTTGGTAGAAATGGAAGATGTAAAGGAGGATCTCATTAGAAGAAGTATAGGCATCTATGGTATTGAAATGGTGTTGATTCCTGAAGGAAAATTTACTATTGGCGATGCAGACACATCAGCTATTAAATCCAATTTTACTTTTTATAAATCAGATAAAAATGGAAAGTACGATGGCCTGTATACTATTGAAAACGAATCTACCCCCATCCCGGTAGGGGCCGGCAATGGCAGTCTGTATTACCATGTCGAAACAGCTGCATATCAGGGAGATCAAAAAGGTAGTATTCCCACTGAGTTTCCTAAGGGTTTCAACGCATTTTGGATAATGAAGTATGAACTCACTCAAGGAGCATACGCTGAATTTCTGAATTCTATTTCAAACTCAGCTACCTATCAAAGAGCCAATTTCGGCGGAAGGGATTATGTGGAAGCACGAGGAAGTATACAATTAATTAATAAAAAATTTATAGCACATTCGCCTCTTCGACCCGCCAATTTTATCTCATGGGATGATGCTATGGCATATGCCGACTGGGCTGGTTTACGACCTTATACTGAACTGGAATATGAAAAAGCCTGTAGAGGGCCACTATCGCCTATTGCAAGAGAGTATTCCTGGAACACTGCATCCAAAGAGAAACTCATCAGATATATTGATAAACACGACGAGCTTACCTTATTGGATGGTTATACTGAAAGCGACCTGACAGATCAAAACAGAGAACTATTTGGAGCTTCATACTATTGGGTGATGGACCTATCGGGAAGTGTATGGGAGCGAGTGGTTACCACTGGTGATTCCACTGGCAGAGCCTTCAAGGGATCACACGGTGATGGAATATTAAGTTATGGCTTTGCCAATTTAGATGACTGGCCAAAAGGTAGCACTGAGACCTCCGGCTTTGGTTTTAGAGGGGGCGGTTATTATCGCCATGATCAGCTTTATGGCCTCAATCCCAATGTCACCATTGCCAACCGGGTATTTGCAGCGTGGTCAGGTGGCATGAGGTCGAAAGCTTATGGGAGTAGATTTGTACGCTCGAGAAACTGAAGGTATGAATAAGGGTAATCAGTTTAAAGTCACCTATACCTTTTCAGAAAAGCATATGAAATTTTACTATTTGGTTGGTTACTACAGAGCTGCACATGTAAATCGATGGAACTAAAATTAAATAAATATGGGAAACAGGCTGAAGGAATAGATTTGATACAGTACGACACTGACCTGAAAAGGGTATATCCAGTAGTTGATTATGGCACTTTATAATACGGAAATAGCTGAAAAGGAAAAATTTGAAAAAGACTTGTTACGATTTTATTATCCCAAAACAAAAGTAAGAATGTTTAAAATGGCGATTTGCGTTTATATCATTTTGTTATCCTTGGTACAATGTACCAAACCTGAAGTACATGCTCATGAAAGCCTGACAGGTACATGGCAAGTGGATAGCATTTCTATTTTGTACACTATGCCACCAGGCTCTACAATTGATAGCATTTGGAAGCGAAGTATGCATGCGGGTAAAATCATATTTACAGAAAAGGAAATAATTACAAGTTATATGTCCAGAAATCAGAAAACGGAATTTACAAGTGATTACACAATAGAGTCTTCAAAAGAAAATGCAGGATTTTTTAGAGTTAGAAAATGGCACCTTATGACAGACCATGCTATATGTGAAATTGAGTATGGCGATCAAACTAAAAATGCACATAAAAAAGCTAAATACATTACCTTGAGTTGCCATTCCAAGTTGCCAAATAACACCGAAACAGAAATCTTATTTATGTCAAAACAATAATTCATATGCATAAAGCAATTACCATTCTTTTTGTAATCAGTTCACTACCATCTTTTTCACAAAAATATGCTACTGTAGACATAGTAAAAGCCAAGGCCAGCTATGAAAAAGAAGCTTTGTATTTCTATGAGAAAAACTGGAAAGCATTCAGAGCAGAGGCTAAACGACAAAAAGTGATTTCAGGCTATAGCATGTTTCGCTCACCGGCAGACAGTACCGGGTATTTTGACATCACACTTATTACAGAATACAAGAATGCCGCTGCCCACGCTCAGGCCGAAGAGAAGTTCGGGCCCATAATGAAAAAAATAAGCCCCAATGGCCCACAATACCTCAATACTGTAAAGCGTGAGGAATTTTTAAAATACATAGCTGGTGCCGAAGGACTTCAAATTTTTGGAAAATAAATAAACAGCTTACTATCAAACTCCTGAGTAGTCCGACTCCATAGAAAACGAATAAAAATAAACCACTAATAATATCATTATGGCCGGATGTTGGTTTAAATAAGGCCAGACCGAAGTAAAAAAACAAGGTCAATAAAAAGAAAAAATATCCTGACATGATGATGTTTTCAGTTTTATTTTAAAACATATTCATCAGATTTTTCTTAAAATAGTTGGCGCTATCGGCAGCACTTTTTAAAGCAGAAAAAGCAAAATTACCTCCTTGCTCTAAATAATAGTATTCAAGACCGGATATTTTAGGGTCAGGCATGATGGCCTTATAATCGATAGAGCCATTACCCAACTCCGTATAATCCCTGGTGACTTTATCCATATCTTTTATGTGCCACATTACATACCTTCCCGGTTGTTTGGCAATGATTTCTTTTGGTGTCTGCACGGATGAATGCATCACCCAATATAAATCCATTTGCAATTTTACAAGATCAGGGTCCGTTTCGTTCAGGATAATTTCATACCCATTTATCCCATTGTAATTTTCAAATTCAAATCCGTGATTGTGATAAGCAAATTTTAAACCTGCTTTGGTTACTTGTGTACCTATGGCATTTAGTTTTTTTGCCAGCAAATAAAAGTTGTCCTTCGATCTTTGATTGGGATTGAGAAAGGGCCAGGTAATATAACTCATCTCTAAGGCTTTGGCTCCTTTAATACATTGATCTACATACTGTTTCATGTTGTCATCGGATTGCTCGAAATAAGATGCAAATCCAAAATGACCACTCGAGGCACTGAGACCAATGTCCGTCATTCGTTTTTTTAAATCCAATGCAGGTATCCCATAAAAACTGACTTTTTCGGGATCAAATCCATATACTTCACAATCTTCATAGCCCATGGTTTTTACTGCTTTCAGGGTTTCTATCGGGTCTCTATTCATATCCCTGTTGACAGAGAATAATTGAATGCCAAATTTGTATTTCTTAGCCATTGTATTTCTGTATTTAGCAGGAATAAGAGCTAATGTACCCATTGCGACAGTATTGGCGATAAAATTTCTTCGTAGCATTTGAAGTAAAATTGGAGTTATTAAAATCAGGAAAGTAATGATAAATAAATTTACAGAGATAATCTCATTTCATTTTAGGATTAATCGCATTCAATCCTATGCCCGATCCTCAATATATGGCCGTTTGGACACTCCACATACATTTCTCTCATATTCCATTCCTGATTAATCGGAGGAGCAAGAATATGGGCACCATTTTCTTTTATTTTCTCATAATACTCATCCACATTATCCACTACAATGGTAATCCATGTTCCTGGATGTCCCTGACCATATAAGCAAAAGAAAATCTCAACTTCGTCTTTAGTTACACCACCAAAATCTATAGGATCACCCCATACCCAACTTTGCTCAAATTCCAATACTTCAATAAAATAGTGAATGCTTCTTTTTATATCAGAAGAATAAAGTATTGGGTTTGATTTTTCAAATTTCATTAAATTAAATTGTTTGTTTGATAGGGCTTGAGAATCGTATCGTGTTTCCATCAGCATCGGTCACATAAAACTCACGCAACCCCCACGTTTGATTAATGGGTCCCTCATGTACCGGTGAATCTGCTTTTTGGGGAGTTTTTAATCCTCGCTTCAAATACTTTTTAAATAAATCGTCAATTGGATCCACCATTAAAATAACGGATACCCCAAAAATTCCATCGATCTCAGTCAGCATCATTTCCAAATCACCTTTTACCAGAGCCACCGCAAAAATATTAAGTCCTTCATCTGGATATTTTAATTCAAAATCCAGGATGTGGGTGTAAAATTCTACAGCTGCCTTGATATTCCTTACTTTTAAAATAGGTATAAATTTCATTTGGTTTCTTTAAAAAGTATTGCAAATTTTATCACGCTCTATAAACCCACATATTGAGCAAAGAAAGGTAAATGTATTCTGCAATACAAATTATTGAATATTTGTTCATTGACTTCTTTTGTTAAGAGTAAAACTAAAATCCCCATTTCCAACAAATAACGCTTTGTCTTTATGTAAAAAATATAAAATATTTTCATCTCCTACCAACAAGGAAATAGTTTGGTTAGGTTTATCAGGGTCAAGCTGATATATAATGGCATCCGGATTTGATTCAGCGTTTTTTATGATCGTCCAGGTCCCGGTTATATCTTTAGGAGTATTGTCTACTACCTTACGAATGGAATACGTGGTGGGTTGAAAATCAAATGGATTTCTGTTCAATGTAAGTTTCCATTTTAGTTTAAAACAAGCCTGGCTTACCTTCATTTGATGCTCCGTGGCAAACTCCTGGCAAGGGGTACGACCATCAAAAATGACCTGCGTCAATCGGTCATTGGCGGACTTATTGAACCCTTTTAAAGTCGGTAATTTAATTTCTTTTTTGGTGGGAAACTTATTATTAAGAGTATAGCTCCAGCCACCATTGCCAACCATTAATTTATTTTCGTGAGTCAGGATATGAAAAAGATTATTGCTTAAACGCATCATCGCAAGTTTTAAATTAATTGCTTTAAATTGATATATCTCGGTATTTTCATTTTTTATAATGGTAAAAGTTCCTTGATAGCCTTTACTTTGTCCGCCTCGAATGAAGCCAAGTGTGTTGGCTTGGTTTTCACCAAATTGTATATTTAGAATAAAAGTGCTCTCAGGACCAAGTTTTAAATCCCATCGTATGAAGTCAATTTTTATATCGGCTTCAATCCCCAACTGTTCTTTTATTAAATCGTCCCCGGGTGTAGAGCCAATGAAGTGGATTTCGTTTTTGACTACCTCTGATGTACATACTTCAGTGTATATACTTTTGGGCGCCACCAAAAAGGAATTAGTTATCAATGGTAAAAGGGCTAATAGAATTTTCATTAAGTTTATATTAATTTATCTAATCCAAAAATAAGATCATTATTTTTCCATTTTTACTTTTTCATAAACCTCCAAACAATGACTCAACGGTTGACCCTTATTATGTATGCAATCACAAAATGCCTCACAAGCCTTGGGATTTCTATTTCCGGGGCAGCTATTCCAGCATTCTGCCGGTTCATTTCCGGGTCGGATTTCATACATGACATTATTTAAAAATACAACAAAAGCAAGTGTGATAATGACCACACTAAAAAACAAGTATGGAAATGGATTATCTTTTGTTTTCAAATGGTTTTCATTTGAGGATCCGGAACGTATAAGGGACTTTAATCTGTCATAATCCCAACACAGTAAATATACATTCGCCAGCAACATGAAGGTGACTATGCGCGTTCCTTCAAACCTGACTGAATAGGCAAGTACACAGATGTTGAGAATAATCGGAAAACTGCCAATAGCGCCGATAAGTGCTGACCGGGGTATGACTAATAATATCGCCACAAGAACCTGAACCAGTCCAATAAAAGTATAATAGTATCCGGTATTTAACAAGGCATCAAAATATTGACCTAGCGGGTGATTATGTGATAAGCCTGCAGCAAAGCGCTCACCTTTTATTTTTACAAATCCGGAAATGATCCATGCTAGTGCCAATGCAAAACGGCAGAGAACGGCAAAATAGTAATACCATTTGTTCACTTTGGCGTCTGCATAATATTTTTGAAATTTAAGAGATAGGTTCATGACGATTATTAAATCCTGGTAATCAACTTTTGTATTCGTCTTCC
This sequence comes from Saprospiraceae bacterium, assembly GCA_044227925.1. Taxonomy (GTDB): domain Bacteria; phylum Bacteroidota; class Bacteroidia; order Chitinophagales; family Saprospiraceae; genus JADJLQ01. The sequence goes on from JBGAVW010000036.1 coordinate 18,454, forward strand.
GACATACGATGATAAGAGTCCAATGAGCATAGCCATCAGCATTACTACGCCGGGTGCAAGCTCATCCTGTGGTCCTGTATTCTTGTGGATAAATATTTTAAATAGAAGTATAAACCCACCTATACCAGCTATAAAACATACTATTTCTATGGTTTTGTTATGCATATATTAAAAATTTGGACTATGTGTGATATTAATTTTCAAATACATTATTTATTAATCCCATTGCCCTATGGCACTAAAACCAAGGATAAGGCACATCCATATTATTGTTAAGTAAATAAAAATTCCAAGTCCCACAGTTAAATAGGTTTTCCACCCTGATGGGTTAAGAAAATGCTGTAGAATACCAAAAGAGAGGCCGCCTACAGCACCCCCAATAATACCGGTCAATACCGGAAATAATTGCATGATGTTTTCGCTTAAGGAATTGCCTCTAAATAAGGAGCCAAAGAGCAATAGAGCAATGACGAACAGCAGTAAACCTCCGGCAGCGCCTATGGCTCCCAGAAAGCCCCATTTCAAAATTGGAGATTTTTTAAAATTAATTGTATTTTCCATTGTTTAATGTTTATGTCAAGAAAAAGGAATCTGAAATGAAAGCACGGCCTTCGCTTACAGATGAGCTCAACTGTATATTTTAGTACAAATATAAAGTACTTTGAATTACAAAGTGAAATAATTTATTTAATTGTAAAAAAGGTGATGAAAAAAATTTGCGCAGTCAAATGTTTGCACATATATTTGCAGTCAAATGACTGCGAAATAAAATGACCAACATATCTATTTACCTGTTATTAGATGGCACATGCAAGCCAGCTATGGAATTTTACCAATCTGTTTTCGGGGGCACCCTTACCATGACCAAAGCAGCTGATACACCAGCTAAAGATCATCTCCCTGCGCACCTGCAACAAAGAATCATCCACGCGCGATTGCAAGGAGCAAATGTGGATATATCTGCATCGGATTGGCTCCGACCTGAAGAGATACCGGTGCAGGGCAATAAGACTTGTTTGTACATAAGTGGCAACTCGTATGAAGATGTGAAATCTCTTTATGATAAACTTTCCGTAGGAGCTTATATCACGGATCCGCTCAAAGAGGAATTTTTTGGAGCCTACGGTGCTCTGAATGATAAATTTGGAAATCGATGGATGTTTCACACAGCTAATATTTAATCTTATGATAAACCGAAGAGATGTTTTTCAAGCCATTGCTGATCCTACCCGCAGATCTATATTAAATTTGGTATCTGCTAAAGGTCCCATGAATCCGGGTCTTATAGCTGAAAATTATAAAACAAGCCGGCAGACTATTTCCAATCATATCCGGATATTAACAGAATGTGAATTACTCACTTTTTACCAGAAAGGTCGCGAGATCATGTATAGTTTCAATCCTAAAAAAATGAAAGAGGTGGACGATTATATCACACCCTTTCGCAAACAATGGGAGACGCATTTCGGCAAAATGGATGAATTACTTTTAAAAATGAAAAATAAAAAATGAATACAGAAATCATTGCTGATTCAGGCAGCCAAAATATCTGGATTAAACGAAGATTTGCAGCTGACCAAGAATTGGTCTATCAATTATTTGTTGAAAAGGATTTGCAATTGCAGTGGCAAAGTGCTTACCTGGCCAATTTTAAATTTCTCCATTTTGATTGCACTACGGGTGGATCATATCATAGTACCCATACCGGTCCTGATGGTATTACTTATGGATTCATAGGCATATATCACGAGCTTGTTCCAAATAAACGAATAGTAAAAACCTCAGAGTTTCTTGGTTTGCCATTTAAAGTTTTGCCTACATTGGAAGTATTGAGTTTTGAAGAGCAGGAAGGCCAAGTACTGCTTAGTATCCAAATCATTTGTGATAGTGTGGTGACACGGGATGCTATGGTGCAACACGGGATGCAAACTCATTTTGATGCTATTTTTGGGGTAATGGATAAATTGCTTGGGAATTAATACAAAGCTCAATAAAACGTATTCTTATTCTATTTGGTGCAACCAACTGATCCATTTCATCATGAAGGTTAGGGTGGGGTAGGAGTTTTTATTTCGTATTTTAAGGTTTAATTGCCAACTGGATATTAACGACAACGGTGATTAAGTAAATAACATTTTACTTTTAAAAAGTCAGATAAATCTTACCTGTTTGAAGTTGCATGCAGGGAATAGATCATTAAAAATTTGAGGCTGAAACCACCCATTTAAATAAACAAATTTCGTCGTTAAGACATTTTAACATTACAAAATGTAAAGAATAGTAGACAATATGACAATAATACTTATCTTTGCTCCAACTTAAATTAAATCTATTCGATCATGAAAAATCAAAAACAACATTTGAGCGACCGGGTGCTCGTTTATGCCATTATTTGGTGCTTAAGTTATATGGGAAGTTTGTATGCACTGAAAGCATTGGAGTTATCCATAGTGGTAAATATTTTGTTAATCTCCATTACAGCTGCTGCGTTTATTTTATTTGTATATAAATACTTTCGAAGTATTCAAATGATGGACGAAGTAGAGACCAAAATTCAATTGGAAGCCACTGCCATTGCGTTTGCACTGAGTTTGATTACCGTGATGAAGCTTGGGTTATTTGATTTGGTATTTACAATAAATAAAGATGACTGGGCATACCGAAACCTGATACCGTTATTTGTAGTTTTTTATTTTATAGGCCTTTTCATTTCAAAACGGAAATATCATTTTGATTATGAAAAACACGATTAAAGTGGAACGGGCCAGGAAAAACCTTACCCAGGCTGAGCTGGCTGAAAAAATAGGAGTATCACGACAGGCAGTAAACTCTATTGAAACCGGTAGATTTGTGCCTTCTACCGTGTTAGCATTGAAAATGGCAAAAGTATTTGGTACTACAGTGGAAGTAGTTTTCCAATTGGAAGAGGAAGATTAATGAAGTCACTCCAAAAATCTTTTACACCTTCACTGCGATATTCATCACCTCATTTTTTACCATATCATCATGATCAAAAAGCACAATCTTGCAGTTTTTTGTACTGCAGTCATTTTGCTATGATTTTACGTAGATAGAAAATACTGTATTCTGTACCAGATTCTTCTTCCTGTTAATTCGGACAATACTGTTCATTTTCGTACACTTCAGTATTTACTTTAGCTGGCTAAACTTCAGAAAATCAGAGAATTGAATATTTGGTATAAAAAGTGGAAAACTAAAAATGGAATCCAGCTGTAGCGAAGACATTAGAAAATAAAATATTTTAAGATTCCTGCTGGTTAATGGTAGATATAAAATGATTTAACATATGTTCTCAAACCTTCTTCCCACAGGACACTTTGTAAAAATTGCCTGGCGCAGTTTACTCAAAAATAAATCTGCATCCATTATTAATCTTCTTGGATTGTCAACCGGATTGACTTGCTGCCTATTGATGGTAATGTACATACAACATGAATTAAGCTATGATCGTTTTCAGACCAAAGGCGAACGCATAGCCCGTGTAATAATGCAGTATAGTTTTGGCGGAAGTGAATTGACCACCGGCAACTTTACCAGCACCAAAGTATTACCTTCTTTTAAAAAGAATTTCCCGGAAGTGGTGGATGGGGTGAGACTTTCTGCCCTTGACCGGCTGGTAAAAAATAAAGATATCACATTTGATGAAAAAGGTTTTTTATATGCAGATTCTTCATTTTTTGAGATGTTTGATTTTAAATTAATAAGAGGAGATGCAAAAACTGTTTTGAATGGCGTCAATCAGATTGTACTCACTCAATCCGCTGCTAAGAAATATTTTGGTGATGAAGATCCGATGGGTAAAACACTGCAGATAGGGAGTAGTCATGATAATCACATTGTTTCAGGTATTGCAGCAGATTGCCCTGCCAATTCGCAATTGATATTTACTATGGTAGCGCCATTTACAACGTTGGTTAAAAATCCACAAGAGGAATCTTATTTTGAAGCAAACTATACTACTTATCTTTTACTGAGGGATAAAAACTCGATCGGTACATTACAGCAGAAGATAGAACCTTTCATGAAAAGTGAATTGAAAAACGAAACCGGAGTGTATATTAATTATCAATTTGAGCCTTATACCAGTATACATTTACATTCACCCTATAATGCGTTGACCCCAAATAGCAATATCCGTTATATTTACATTATTGGGGCGATTGCTATTCTGGTCTTGATTATTGCTTGTTTTACTTATATCAATCTGAGTACAGCCCGATCCATAGAGCGTGCCAGGGAAGTAGGCATTCGTAAAGTATCCGGAGCAGTAAAAAGTCAGGTATTTTGGCAATTTATTACAGAGTCGGCAATGATATCCTTATTGGCCACCATGGTAAGCATGGGTCTGTTGATTTTTGTAATACCCTATTTTAATCAATTAACGGATAAACAATTGATTTTCTCGGATGCATTAAAACCGGGTATACTGGCAGTGGCAGCGTTGATCATTGCAGTCATATCTTTATTAGCCGGTAGTTATCCTGCCATCATTTTGTCCAATTATGAGCCTATTAAAGTTTTAAAAGGTGCTTTTAAAAATACATCTTCCGGGGCCCTGCTTAGAAAATCTTTAATCGTATTCCAATTTGTGATTTCGCTTTTTTTGATTGCCTCTACCATCGTCATTGGCCGCCAACTGCATTATATCCAAAATAAAAATCTGGGTTACGATCGCACTCATATTATTCTTACCAAGATCGATCAGAAGATGCGTGATAAAATGGATTTATTTAAAACAGAGTTAAAAATCAATAGTACCATCACTTCGGTTTCAATGGGAAATTTTACTCCTGTGCATATTCCAGGGGGGTATGTTATGTATCGTGGTGACCAGACCAGTGATCAGGCCATCAACACACGCGGAAACAATATCGATGAAGATTATATAAAAACAAATGGTCTTAATATTATATCGGGTACAGATCTTACCCGTCAGGATCTACTGGATGCCAATCAGGAAGATTATACTAAAAATTATTTTCACTTTATCATCAATGAAACAGCAGCCAAAAAGTTGGGTTGGACCGCTCAGGAGGCAATTGGAAAAAAAATGTTTCTGGGAGAAGGAAGACCTGGTGAAGTAAGAGGAGTAGTAGCCGATTTTAATTTTGCTTCTTTGCACTCCACTATTGAACCTTTGGTACTGTTCCCAAGTAATTGGGCTACCATCATGATGATAAAAGTATCCGGTAATGATTTAGCCAATACTATTTCTTTTTTACAGACAAAGTGGAAAGCACTGGCTCCACACCGGCCTTTTGAATATCATTTTATGGATGAAGATTTTAATAATCTGTATATATCGGAAATCAGAACCGGCAAAGTATTTAAAATTTTTTCGGGTATTGCCTTGATTTTAGCCTGTCTTGGCCTATTTGGTTTGTCATCCTATTCTGCAAAACAAAAACTAAAGGAGTTGAGTATACGCAAAGTCTTAGGAGCTTCCGCAGCAGGCCTGTTTATAATGCTATCCAGAACCTTTGTTTGGTTGGTGCTTATTGCTTTTGCAATCGCAATGCCCTTATCATGGATAGTGATGAATACATGGCTTAAAGACTTTGCCTACCGTATTGACAACAGTGCGTGGATGTATGTTTTAACCGGACTCATTGCAGTGATCATCACTTTGTTTACCATTAGCTTTCAATCCATCAAAGCAGCTATTGCAAACCCTATTCATTCACTACGATCAGAATAATAGAATAAATTATTGATATATAGTTCATAGTAAGTCACTATTTAATATATACCACCTGTTGTATTTGATCAGCTGTCTGGTTATTTAAATAGTTTTCGTTATAAACAGTATCAAATGAAAATTTACTTTGTAATAGAATAACTATAGTAGCCATTAGGGGCTGTCAGGGGCATCGAGTTATTGATCCCTTTGCTGGATGTTGCCGTCACATAAAAATTCAATCCATTTATATTATTATTTTTCACACTGGCTGTAAATAAATCCAGAGTACCGGATTTTGCCATTTTTGTTTTTCTCCATTGGGCTTTTGTGTTTTTTCTCCAAATCAATTCAGGTGTATTTAATTGACCTTCTCCATAGTTTTTTATTATGGCATTGATTTTTATTTTATTTTTTATGAAAGAGGGCACTCGATCTACACTGATATAGATCATATTGGGATCCCAGATTGCCCTTGTCCTGCAATGCAGGGCATCCCCGTCGGTCCAACCTATTTCAGAATAATTTTTTTTGGCGTCCTCGCTGAGTGCGGGTTCGTCTTTTAATTTAAATTCAAATCCTTTTATCTTATAGCCGGGCATTGCACCTTTCCATTGTGTAAGTGCTATAGTATCTTGCGGAATTCCAAATAAGGGAACATAAATACATTTATTTAGAATCAACGAATTGGAATAAGCGGCTAATTTTTGTTTTGAATAAGAATCCGTGTCCAGCCTTAGTATTTGATACGGCCGGCCGAAAGGATTCAATAGACCGGCCAACTCTTCGTGTACCATTTTTTCATATTGAGCAAACAATGGATGGTCGGCCGGAGGCCTCATTACGAGCATCCTTTCATCATCAAGCAATTTCATAAAACAATCTATATGTTGTATCCCTTTTTTTTCAAAATTTGAAATAATATGATATTGTTTTATACCAAGCATTTTGTCAGCAAGTGAAAAAAATGCAGTATCGGCAATCCCCATATATTTATTTTCCATTGTCAGGGCACAGGTAGAAAATGCCGTTTGCTGACCATCAAAAAACACATTACCCCCTGTGAAAGCGAAAGGCAAATGATCTATATTCATGTTTAATTCATTGGCGATATAATCAGGAATGACATCATCAACGGTGGTTTGGATTATGCTTCCATCTTTATTTTTATATAAAAAATTCAAAGAATCGCATTCCAAATCGACTACCGGTGTGGCATACAGATATTTTCCATCGGCCAGTTTCATTTTTTGGCCAGGTCTAAAGAATGCATGCGGCCCCCAATCTCTGGTCCAACTTACATCTACTCCATGGGGGGATTTTATAAATTTTACTTTTGTTGATTCAATTTTCCATTCTGAAAACCATTTGGTAGCATCCTGCCGGTTACGGTCTGAATCTATTAATACAAATAACCTGGTGTCATGGGCCAATTCTTTGATGAGTGCATGCGGTATGCTTGGTGGCCATGCAAAGAGTACTCCTTGAGCTGGTTCCCATTCGGCCGCCATTCGGGTATGATTGGATGGAGTGAAGTATTTGATTGCTGGGTTTACCGTTTGACCAAATACAATTAAGAAATGGAAAATGGAGCTAATGAAGGCAACTGTATGTTTCATGATTAATGATTGCAAACATAGCAAAAGGTTGGTTAGAAATTAACCTGTAATTAAATAACTACTTCTTGACTTCTTTTTCCACTGTACGGACCTGTTCCAGGATAAGCAGATCGCCAATTTCATCTTTGTATTTTTGAAGGTCTTTGGCAGAGCTTTTGTTTTTTCGTTTACTGATGAGCGTGCTATACCGGGTGATCTTTGCATGCGGTAATATTTCAGGATATTTTGTTTTCAGGTAGCTGATGATATTTAACCTCTTGGTATTGTATTTTTTTTCCTTCATGATGATGAACAGATAATCAATGCCCCTGAATTTATTAAGCATAGAGTCCAGGTTCCGGTTTCTGTCTATGTCTTTTCGGATAGAATCTTCCTGCATGATTTCTCCGTCTTTATCAAAAATATGTATGGACTTTGGGCTTACTTCATACATCATGAGTATGCCTCCATAGGATAATTTTGAATACGATTCCATGCTAAATACTCCGGGATCATAGCCGGATTTGGATACTCTTACATTGCGGTAATTAAGTACCAGCGGGCCCTGTTGATTGAAAAGAAGAAATGATTCGCTGGCCTTTTCTTTTTCATCTGTTGCAGAATCCAGGGCTGCATAAATCACCATATGTGTCCAATTGGCTTTGGATGCTTTTATCGGCATTGAATATTTCGTCCATTTTGAGTTACTGATTTTAAAAGGGGGAGCCAATAATTCACCAAATCCACAGTTAGCCTCTGAACCGAAAATGTATAATTTTAGTGGTTGTTTCTTTTTTGCTTCTGTATTAAAAGCATAACCTGAATCACGGGCAGCATAAAATGTAAATAAGTAGGTCTTATTGCGTATCATCGGTTTTATAAGCTTTTGCGATATGCCTTCAAAAGCCACATTGGTATAATCTACTATATTTAATAATTGTTTTTCCTGTTCATTGCCGGATTCTTTTTTATTGGCTTTTTTAGAATTGCCATTGGAAGCGATACTGTTTTGATCTTCGGGTTGCTGGTATTGCATAAAATTGCATGAATACCATAGCAATTCCCGTTGGAAGGATGGATTTTGAACGGCAATCACCCTTTGCCCATGAGCTATTTTGAAAGCACAAATGATGATAATAAAACAAGTGAGGATTTTCATGATTACAACTACAATATACTACATACAAACGGTATTTAGGTAATCGGGGTTGCTCGTTTCATTCGTCCATTCCACCGTCTTGTACTTCCGCGGTTTTACTGCTGTCTTTTAATAATACATTCATTGTTTCTATCTCTGCCGGAGTAAAATACCTCCATTTCCCTGTGGGTAAATCCTTCAAGGTGAATTTCATTATCCGGGTTCGTTTTAAAGCGGTGACTTTGTAGCCCAATGTTTCACACATTCTTCGAATTTGTCGATTGAGGCCCTGTATGAGAATAATTCTAAAATCGTTGGGTCCTTCCTGTTTTACTGTACATTTCTTAGTTACCGTTCCCAAAATTCGTACGCCATTGCGCATAGCGTGTATAAATTCAGGTGTAATGGGTTTATCTACCCGCACCAGGTATTCTTTTTCGTGACGGTTGCCTGCCCGTAGTATTTTATTTACAATGTCTCCATCATTGGTAAGAAAAATCAGTCCTTCGCTTAATTTATCCAGACGACCGATTGGAAAAATCCGGCTTTTAAATCGGATAAAATCAATAATATTTGATTTTTCATTAGTATCCGTAGTGCAGGTGATTCCTTTGGGTTTGTTCAGAGCAAGGTATAGGGTCTCTGTTTTTTTCTTTATGCGCTCGCCATCTACACGTACATCGTCCTTTTCAGTCACCCGTTGGCCTTTGTGCGCGTCTATTCCATTTACTGTGACCCTGCCCTGTTCCAAAAATTTGTCAGCTTCACGACGACTGCAGTAGCCACTGTTACTGATGTATTTGTTTAGACTTATCTCCATTCGCTGATGTAAATATACTTCCTGAAGGCTTTGGCTGCGAATTTTACTTTGAATGGCTTGTTTTTCCTTTGGCTACTTTAGGTTTTAATGATTTTATATACTCATACGATTTGAGGTAATAGGGTATTAGCTTTTTAGTATCTTTAAATACATCACCCGGTACCCGTACATATTCCTTCAGTACAGTGCCATGAGCTTCGAATATGTTGGCATTGTATTTTTTTAAAAATTCTTCTCTCACTCCTGCAGGCAGTCTTAGTCCAAATTGGAACTCTTTATCCAAAAATGAAAACATATGGCCGTTGAGCGAGGTATACTGCATGGTCGCCCCTTTGCGTTCGATGCCTTTTGAAGTCACTATTAACTGATCATAATATTTCAGTAATTCATCGGGGAATAATTTTTTCGGCATTTATATTTTTTTCAAATAATCAATGCTTTTCTTCAATGCTATATTGGGATCGGATACAAGATCTTGCTCGACAATATAATGCTCGATACCTGATTTTTTTGCTTGTTTAAATAGGGATATTAAATCCAGGACACCATCTCCCGCAGTGGTCATCTCACCCCATAAGGCTACCCACTGGGAAGCATCTCCCCCATCTCCTGAAAACTGGGTCTTATGTTTCATATCTTTTATATGTAACATTTTATATCGATTGGGAAATTTAGTCAGCAGTTGCACCGGATCTGCACCCCCGGCCGTAGTCCAGAATATATCCATCTCCAGGTATACCAGGTCAGAATCTGTATTATTTATAATGATTTCAAGGGGTATTATTCCATCTTTTGGTTTAATACCATAGCCATGATTGTGATAAGCAAACCGAATACCGTTTTTCTTTGCTTCAGCCCCAATGGTATTGAATGTTTCAGCTATTTTTTTATAATCATCTATTGATTTTCTGTATTCATCCGGAATGGATGGCAATACTACGTATTTATGACCCAGGGTATGAGCAGCTTCACCGAGTGCTCCCATCTTATTGATTAATGTATCCAGATCTGTGTGTGCTGATGGGCTGGAGAGACCATGATCGTCCAATATTTTTTTTACTTCTTTTATATCTCTGTCAAAATAGCCACTGCCGCTAAACCCAACCATAGGAGCTATGGCTGCCCAGTTGTCTTTTGCTTTTTGAGTGCTAAATGGATAAGGTCCAAATAATTCCAATCCCTTGTAGCCCATACCGGATAACATCTTTACTGTGCTTGGAAAATCTGCAATGCACATTTTGGGCAATGAGAATAGCTGGATGGCCATTTTTTTATTTGCATCTACAGAATCAATTATCGACTGAAAAGGGAATATCGAACCGAGGGTGGTCGTCGCCGATACCTGTAAAAATTTTTTCCTATTCATATATACTGAATTTTTGATGATTATCGAAAACAAGTTAGCTTTCTTTTTTAAAATATAAAAATCAGATATAAAAACGGATATCGGCGAATTGCCTTTACATACTATGCGCTAAGCGGATTTTTTATAGCAAAACAGCTCACCATGGTTTACGATTTGGTACGACTGCTTTATAACATCTGCATAGGGCGGTAGTTCATTTACATTCGCAGTATTAAATTCAAACATGTCATAATGACCTGGAATTAGAATCTTTGCATTTATATTCTTTGCTAGATCACAGGCTTCAGGAATAGTAAAATTACCGGATACTTTTCTTTCCGGTGCCCGTCCATTTATAGGTAAAAATGCAATGTCTATATGATATTTTTTAAGTATTTCTTCTAATCCATGAAATGGAATGCAATCCCCACTGTGATAGATACAATACTGATTGATGTAGATGACATACCCCATATAGATCGGCTGCCAGGCTTCATTGCGATCTGCGGTCTCATGCGCAGCAGGTATACCATGTACAGATACATGACCGAATGAATGCATCGATCGATCATCCAAACCGATGGGAAAGTCTACTGGGCATTTGCAGCGCTCAGCTACAAAACTGCGGTTAGCTTCCGGAATGATAAATTTAATTCCAGGGTTGTTTTTTAATATTGGGATTAAAGTATCTGCATCCAGATGATCGGTATGATTGTGACTACTGGAGACAAAATTAATAAAATGAAGTGCGGATGGATCGAGTACTTTTTCACTCATACGGACATGAGGTTTATCAGTAGCTGCATATTTTAAGGTAAGTGAATCAGACAAATAAGGGTCTATCAGAAAATAGATGCCATTGGAGTGTAGTAAATATCCACTTTGCCCCAGCCACCATATATGAAGGCTGTCATCGTGGGGAACGGATAACATTTCATTTACTAACTCTTCGTTTTTTTTAAATGCGGGTATCAAAGGCATTTTATATCAGATTTAATTCTTTACGAACAGCATGGGCGCCGGTGACCATATTTTTTAATTTTTGTTTTGAAGCCCATCTTGCCGTCTGAGAAAGACCACAATCGGGTGCTACAGATAGTTTGAATGGGTCAATATACTTAAGACACATTTTAATCCTTTGTTTTATATCTTCTACAGACTCGATGTAATAGTTTTTTACATCTACTATGCCCACGGCTACATTCATCCGATCACCAAATTCTTTCAATAATTCTATTTCAGCAAATTCACGATTGGCCATTTCAATATGCACTTCGTCTACTTTAAAATCGAGAAAATCCGGCAGCATAGGTTTTATTTCCCTTTTTCCCACCGGTCTGCCCTTAAAATTGCCAAAGCACAGGTGAGTAGAAAGAAAACATTTTCCAACCACAGGCTCAATGGTCTTGTTAAAGATGTCCACAAATTTTTTGGTTTCTTCCTTGTATGCATAACAACTCATCGAGGGTTCATCCACAGTGATTTCTTTACAACCAGCTTCGACCAATGCTTTTAGTTCCTGTTGGATGATCGGTATCAATGCATTGGTAACTTCCATCCGATCAGCATATATCCCATTTGGATCCAATCTTCCGCTCAAGGTATATGGTCCGGGTACACTGCATTTCAGTATTTTATCCTTGGGTGCCAAGCGTACTAATCGTTTATACTCTTCAACCGCCCCTAGGCCATGGGTTGCTTTAAGCTCAGTGGTGATCTTGTGCTTACCTCGTTGATCATGTGCAGGAGGCCCCCATTTTCTTGGTTGAATTGCCTTATGGTCTATTCCATCTATAAATCCATAAAACGACAGATTAAAATCCAATCGGGTTTGTTCACCGTCTGTAATGACATCCAATCCTGCGTCTACCTGATCGTGTAGGGCAGCCACGACAGCATCATCGATCATTTCATCTATGTCGGCCTTACCAAACTGGTCCAGATTTTTAGAAGCAAATTCCAACCAGCCAGGAAATGGATAACTCCCAATTACAGTAGTGCGTATAGGAATATGTAATGGCATATTTTATTTTTTTGGAAAATTATAAAGTCGTGACATATTCAATGCATGTTCATCATAAGCTGCTTCAAAAATTGCAGATGCTTTTTCTTTGCCTGCTATATTACCTGCCACCAGGGCTTTGGGTGGTTTACCGTGTTGGGTTAGAATATGGGCTAATTCAGCTTTGATGGAATTGATGATCGCAATCCCCCCGACAGTACTTCCTGGAGAAACTGGTGATTCCATACCTTCGATTTGAATCATTGCATCACCAACGGGTGCACCTGTATCTAAAATCAATTCGGCAAAATCAGATAATTTTTTGCCATCTTTTCTTTTACTTTCACTGGCTAATGAATGATGATGGGTGATGATGGCGATTACTTTTATTTTATTTTTTTGGAAGAGTTCAGCCATTTCTACCGGTACTATATTGGTGCCTGAAGATGAAATCACTATGGCTGTATCCTGTTCGTTTAATACATAATTTCTGAGTATGCGCTCAGCCAAACCGGATACATTCTCCAAAAACATAGCTTGTCTTTGCCCATTGGCACCGACTACCAGATTGTGAAATGTCAAAGACAATTCCACTATCGGATTAAAGCCGGGAAAGGAACCATATCTCGGCCACATCTCTTCCACCATGATCCGGCTATGGCCGGAAGCAAACATATGCACTATCCTCTCGTTTAGTATGGAATGAGCACACCAGGCTGCAGCAGTCCTGATGGATTCGGACTGAGCCCGTACTGTTTCCAATATTGCCGCACACTTATCCAGATATTGATTGGTTAATGCCATTTTGATTCATTTTCGTAGGCAAATATAGCTGCACCTATGGCACCTGCATAATCGCCGGCCGAAGCAAAAAGGATTTCTGCTCCATCTATACCCGGTTTCCATTCGTATTTTGCATAATATTCCTTGAGTGGATTCATTAGACTTGCACCGGCTTTAGCCATCCCACCTCCAATTATTATTGCTTCCGGTGATAGCACATTAGCTAGTCCGGCTAATGCAACAGCCAACTTATGAATACTGGTCAGCCAAATCGTTTTTGCAAAATTATCTCCAGACTCAACATCATGCACCAGATCTTTAGTAGTGTTGTATTTACCATTTGTTCTTTTATGAATGCTGCAATCACCAATAGCTTCTTCAATATTTCCTGGTTGACCTGTAATACCTGGTGTGGGATCATTTATATCTATGGTAATATGGCCCAGGTGGCCACCTTTTTGTCCCATACCAGTATAGATTTTATTGTCAATTAGTATTGCTCCACCCATTCCCGTCCCTAAGGTTATCATAATGGCATGTTTTGTGCCTTTCCCTTTTAGTGATCCAATCCTTGATTCTGCCAATAGTGCCGCATTTGCATCATTTAAAACAAAGGTCCGTTTAGATAAATAGGGTTTCCAATCAAAGAATTCAAGACCATGCAAACGACCTGGCATATAGGAGATCATCGTATTGGAACCATTGGGTATGCCGGGTGCCGAAATACCGAGGTAGTTAAATTCATGATTACATTCAGCCTGCAGCCAGCCTATTAAATCAAGGATAGACAATTTCCAATCTTCGTGAGCACTATTGTAGGTAGATAGTGTGTGTTGATGCAATACCGTAAAATCATCACCCAGGACCACCCCTTTTACATTAGTACCTCCAAGATCTATACCTAATAACATAGTCTTTAAATTTGACCGTCGCTTATACTCCAACCACCATCTATACAGAGTGCCTGGCCTGTGGTAAAGCGTGATAGATCAGACATAAAATACAATGCAGCTCCGCTGCAATCGTTTGGCAATCCCACCCGGCCCCCATCCAGTGGTTGTTTTGTTTTTATAAAATGCATGATCTCTTCATTTTTCATTGATCGCTGAGACATAGGCGTATTTATGAGTGAAGGAACCAATACATTTACCCTGATATTATACGAAGCATAATAGGATGCAACAGCTTTGCTAAATCCAATTACTCCCGCCTTGGATGCAGCGTAGGCATGCGTATAAAAGTATTTCGGCGAAGGTGAGATACCCAATATAGAGCCAATATTAAGGATGCTGCCGGCAAGGTTGTGTTCCATCCAATATCTAACCATGGCCCTGTTGGTCATCATAATGGATTTTAAATTCATGAGTAAGGTTTGATCCCAACCCTCATCTGTCATTTCATGTAGTGGGCCGTCTCCATATGCTCTTCCGGAAGCTCCGGCTACATGGTACATTCCATCTATGGTACCGAATTTTGAATGACAGATTTCTATGGCTTTTTCGGCATTTCCGGGTAAGGTGGCATCCTGGGCTATAGCATATATAGACGGATTATTTAAATTATTGATGTGTTCTACATCGTTTATTTCTCTTCCCGTAACCAATAGTTTGGCACCATGTTCCATCATGAGTGATGCTGCTTCCCATCCCATACCTCCGGTACCGCCAAATATC
Organism: Saprospiraceae bacterium; assembly: GCA_044227925.1. Taxonomy (GTDB): domain Bacteria; phylum Bacteroidota; class Bacteroidia; order Chitinophagales; family Saprospiraceae; genus JADJLQ01. Next base: position 33,511 of record JBGAVW010000036.1, read on the forward strand.
AAGATTACTTTATTGTCTACCAATTTCGTCATTTATTGCATACTGCTGCACAATTATACGAAAATATTGGTTGGTGGTGATTGATAGAATGGCGATGGGTGTAGGGTAATTAAAACTAAAGATAAAGAGCCACAAATAACGGTTTCTATTCCACTGTCCTTCCTTTTACTACTCTTGCCTGAGACGAATTTTGATCAATATTCCTAAGATTAATGGCTAAGCCGGCATAGGCACTCGAAGCATTGGTCTCCCATTTTTTACCCATATAGGTCACCTCGCCATAGTTTCTCTTCCAATCAGCGGCTAATAATACATACCGGTTGTCGTAGTGTGGATTTGGACCAAACATAAGAAATTTGTCGTCACCCCCATTTTCAAAACTCACAGCCATTCTGTTTTCTTTCGGCATAAATAATAAAACGCCCGGGGTGCCGGCCTTAAATCGGATCATTTCATATTTATTTCCGTCTATAATCTTTATCTCACCACCCTGTATTTCGGCTTTGCCAGACTCTGATCTTCTGCGAAGTACGATATCATCAGATAGATAAAACTGCACTTTTTTCAAATCGGTTTCTTTCCATTCGTATTTTTCATGCAGGCGCTGAGTATATGGACTTAGGGTAGGAGAGCAAGCAGTCATTAAAACTAAAAGAATTGAAGAGTAGATTAGTCTGATCATACATTAAAAAAAATTAGTTAATACAAATTAGACTATATATTGCTTACAAATATTCACCTTTAAGAGTATTTAACTGATAGATTAACGGATTTTAACCAGTTATCCTTCATCGCATGATTTTTGGTTTCGTTTCCGGATTAATAATTCGGAATATTTTTTCAATATTTGGGCTATGATTAGAATTTATTTTTTATTGACATACCTACTGTTGAGCTGTACGGATATCTATGCACAGTCCATTTCCTCTGATGAATCGAAAGTCCAGAGAATAACTGTGTCTGGAAATAAATTTATAAACGAAGCCGGACAAACAATTCAATTTAAAGGATACAGCTCCAGTGATCCTGACAAATTAGTATATAATGGTAAATGGAATCAAGGGTATTTTGATGAAATGAAAGCCTGGGGTGCAAACCTGGTGCGGTTTCCCATTCATCCGGCTGCATGGCGTAAACATGGAAAGAATGCATATCTTTCTTTAGTGGACCAGGGAGTGGCATATGCCAAAAATGCAGGCATGTATGTAATTATTGACTGGCATAGCATTGGAAATTTAAAATCAGAACTATTCCAGGCAGAAAATTATGAAACTACAAAAAAGGAAACTTTCGAATTTTGGCGTGCCATGGCAATTCGATACAAAGACAATCCTACGGTAGCCTTTTTTGAATTGTATAACGAACCAACTGTGTTTAATGGTCAGCTGGGTACCTGCACCTGGGCCGAGTGGAAAGCACTGAATGAAGAGATGATCACTATAATAAGGGCTCATGGTTGCAAAGCCATTCCGTTAGTAGCTGGATTTAACTGGGCATATGATCTTACACCGGTTAAAGACAATCCCATAAATGCAGCGGGTGTGGCCTATGTATCACACCCATATCCACAAAAAAGAGAAAAGCCGTGGGAAGACAAATGGACAGCGGACTGGGGCTTTGTAGCTGAAAAATATCCGGTGATATTGACTGAGATTGGTTTTTGTGGAGCTGATGATATTGGTGCCCACATCCCGGTAATCAGCGATGAATCGTATGGTGATGCTATGATGGCTTATTGTAAAAAAACCGGGATTTCCTTTGTCGCCTGGGTATTTGATGTAAATTGGGCTCCGCGTATGTTTAGCGATTGGAATTATACTCCTTCAAGGCAGGGCAAATATTGGAAAGCCGCCATGAACAGATAAATGATGTACCACGTACCATGTACAATGTACCGAGTACCAATTAAAATCTACAATTGTAAATTACTTCAATTTGAAGCATTAATTTGTACTAAATAAGTAATTTGTAAGTGGTACGTGGTACGTTGTTATTGTGCTTTAAAAAGTTGTACTTCACAGCTTATGCCAACTTCATCACTTACTAGCACACCACCTGCTTCGAGAGCAACATTCCACACCAGGTTCCAATCTTTTCGGTTGATTTTACCATTTACAGTGATGATGGCTTTTTGATTACCCCATGGATCTTTCATGATACCTCCAAATTCTGCATCAAGTATTACTCGTTTTGTAATGCCATTTATAGTAAGGTCGCCATGCAATTGATAGCTTCCATCATTGTCTACGGGGATATAGGTGTTTCCCTTAAAATTAATTTGTTTATGATTTTCAATGTCAAAAAAATCAGCCGTCCTGATGTGTTTGTCGCGGTCAGCTGACCCGGTATCGATAGATGAAGGGTCAACCCAGATATCCACTTCGGCGGTTGTAAAATCTTCGCCAGTAGTCACGATGGACGCATCATACTCTTTAAATTGCCCCCGCACGGTTGAAATCATGAGATGTTTTACTTTGAATCCGATCTCTGAGTGAGCCTTGTCAATGCCCCATTTAATTGTTTCTGCCATATATAATTTTTTATTTTAATTGAAACATAATTATAGGCAAAATGTTTGATTTGATTTAATGATAATCGGTTAATTATTTATTAAGCCAATCTGGTAAAATACTGGTGGAGTCAGTACGCCGCGTTATTTTTTTAAATTTCAAAACTTATGTACAAATCATTCCCACTCCTGTTTTTTTTGGTAATCACTTTTTTTTCATGTAAAAAAGAAGAAGTATTCACTGAAACATCAGACCCACTCATTGATGTAGAGTCAGCATTAAAACCTTATTTTGTCAGGTTTACTACTGAGGCCAAAGCCAGAGGTATTGCAGTAGAGCTTTCTGATCACCCACTTACCGGTATTATATCCGATATACCCACTTCCCAGGTGATAGGTCAATGTTCCTACAGTAATGATACCCCATATAAAGTCACTATTGATAAACCATTTTGGGATAAAGCCAGTGACCTGGGTAGAGAGTTTGTTGTATTTCATGAATTGGGGCATTGTGTCCTGGGTAGGGCTCATGACGAATCCATGGATAGCCGAGGTTTTTGCCTGAGTATTATGAGGAGTGGGACCGGTACCTGCAGAGATAGCTATAATACTGCTACGCGTAAGGCTTTGTTAGACGAATTGTTTTCGGAATGAATTTAAAAAAGGTATTTATTGTATTTGTTGCCTGATGCTCAGCAAATCTATTTCATTCCAACTTTCTGCAAATCGGCCATGCTCTATCCGATGCATTACCATTCCTGAAAAATGTACTGTTTTGCCGGTTGGAGCAATACCCATGAATTCTCCGCGGTGAGTAGCCGTAGCTAAAAACCGGAATACTACATAATCCGTTTGAGCTATGATATGCGTCAGCGTAAACTGAATGTCAGGAAATATCTTTCTATACACATTTACATAATACATCGCCCCCTCTATACCTTTGGGCTGATCTGCAAAGGTTGGGTTGCCATCTATCCAGTTTGGCGCAAATATTTCGGAAACTATTTCCTTGTTTTTATTTTGATTCCATCCTTCGAGAATCCATTTTTTAGCTAAATTTTTATTGGCTTCCATTTTGGTTTGATTATCCATGGGTCCGATGTTTTTTTTGGTTGAACAGGAATTTAAAAAAAATACGATGAGACCTATATTTGTCAACATAAAAATGCCTTGCATACTGTCTTGCTTTCAGAAGAATGTACGAAGAACTAAAAAAAATGGATTTTTTCTAAGGAACTTTTTTTGATGTTTTTATCAGCCATACAATTCATAAGCAATCTGCTTACGATCGTATTTTAATTCACCAAAGATGTTTTCTACAGCCTCATCTATCATTTTGGACCAACCGCAGATAAAGAATTGAAGGTCGGGTCGACGATCTTTGTATTCTTTTAAATAGACCTGATGTACGTAGCCCTTATGAAAATGAGGATCATCCCCGATATGCTCTTCCCTGGATAAAGAAATATCGAATTTGAATCCTGGTATTTTTTTTTCAAAATCGAGTAATTCATCATAATACAACAGATCTTTCATTGTCCTGGTACCAAAAATCAAGTGTATTTTTTTATCTGCAATTTGTCTGTTGACCATATCACGCAACATGCTTCTGAATGGAGCGATCCCGGTACCGGTACAAATGAAAACCAAGTCAGAATGTATAGGGTCCGGAAGTACAAATCCACCTTCAGGGCCCTTAAATCTTAGTACGGTACCCATACTCACTTCATTGAAAAAATAGGAACTGCCGGGGCCGTTTTCGTAATGGACTATACAAAGTTCTAACCTGTTTGAACCATCTGGTGCATTGGCAATGGAATAACTCTTCCAGCGTTGTAATCTTTTTTCCCCGATGGGTAAATCGAAGGTGATAAATTGGCCGGCTTTAAATTCAAACGAAGACACATCCGGGATCTCGATTGTAAATGATTTTACTTTTCGGGCTATTTCTTTTATTCCAATCACATTGGCAGTATACCAGGTAGTAGGCATATTGCAAAGATAGAGGTTTGAGATGTGATCATTTTTTCAGGCATCTGGAAAACATACAGACCTGGAAATCTAATGAGAAGTTATTTTTAGGATTCCAGCACCATATCCTTGTATGAAATCAAGGTATTGAAACCTTTTGCAGCGAAATAGGATTTAATTTTTTCAATTGGTTCTTCGCTGGCAACCAAAGCAAAATCACCACCCCATGCACCCAGGGATTTTACTTTGCCCGGAAAATCAGTAAAGCTTCTCTTTAGAATAGGCTCCTGATCAATAATTTTAGCAATTATTTGCTCATGGGTGGATAACAATTGGTTGAATTCCGAAATGCTTTTACTTCCTACCACCGCTTCGGTAATCTTGGAGATTTCATCGACTATGCTGTCAGATGGTTTGGGTTTGGATTTATATTCTTCGACGGCCTTATTGCTGTCTGATTTTTTACCCAGGAATAGAAAATACAGATGGTCTTTAAAAGATGGATTAAAATATACTTCGTCAATCCGGATGCTTTCATCACCCAATTGGTACAGAAGTGGCCCTTCGGCATAGGCACATGCAATATCATAGCCAGATCCCCCAGCAGTATTAAAAAGTAAGTAATAGGGATTGGCATCTGCCCACTGCGATAGGCAATATATAAGTGTTGAACTTGATCCTAAACCCCATTCCAATGGAAACTCCAGGTAAGTCTCCACGGTTTGCCCTTTCCATGCGGAGAGAAATTCAGAGTTTTGGCGGGTACATTCTTTTAAAAGTTTGGTCAGTTTTTTAGCTTTTTCCTCATCGCTGGTTTTTAATGCACTAAAATCATACAATGAAAAATGGGCATCAAACCAGATTTTACCAGTGGAATCGTAGGCTTTCCAATTGATTTCCGATCCACGACCATCCTTTATATTCATAGATTGTCCTGCTTTGGTGGGTACGGCTAAAGCCAATGCCCCATCCATCACGACATATTCAGCAGTGAGTAGTAGTTTTCCGTTTCCTCTGAAAGTCTGTTTGATGGCAGGTGTAGTTTTCGTTTCAGGTCAAATATAAAAAAATATAATGGATCTTGGTATCTATTTGAAAGTTAAAAAATTACAGAAATATAATTTTAATATGTTTTAAAATGCAAGAATAATTATTAGTTTTGGAGTATAATACCCCAAATGAACTACATTTAATTTTATCGCTATGAAATGGGTTTTAATAATTTGTTGTATTGGTGTTACATATATTTCTTACTCCCAATCATTTTACAAAACATCAGATTTGACAGATTGGACTGTTTCTTTAGGAACACATATTTTGTCTATAACTGAAACTGTTAGTTCTGGCTACTCTGAATCAAATTCTTCTCCACAAGCTAGCGGCGGTGTGAATAGGAGGTTTGAAAATTGTGGTAATAATAATCAATCCAATGTCCTGGTTTCACCAATAATTAATGCTACGGGAAGACAAAATATTAGGATAGGTTTTGGGGTGAGGGGAACAGGTACAGCTCCTGGAGTAAGCTTGGAATATTTTAATGGTTCAACTTGGAATTTGATTTCGTCCAATGTTTCTACTAATACATCATCCTGGAGTTCATTATTTTTCGATATTCCTTCTGCAGGAAATGTATCAAATTTGCAATTTAGATTTTCATTTACTACTACAAATGGAAGTAGCTGTACAGCAGCTCAGAATACAAAAATCGACGACTTTTGGGTGGGTGCTAATTTCAAACTTCCAATCCAACTAGCTTCATTTGATATTTCTCGCCAAAATGGAAAACCCAATATCTCCTGGGCATCTGTATCGGAGCAAAACAATCAGTATTATTCGCTTGAGAGAAGTGCTGATAATATAACTTTTATTGAAATAAAAAGGGTTAGTGGATTTGGCCCTGGTACTACAGATAAAAAAGCAGAATACTTTCATATCGATCAAAGCCCGGTTCCGGGTATAAATTATTATAGGCTCAGGCAAGTTGACCTCGATGGCACTGAAACGATATATCCTGTAAAATCCATTTCCATCCTACCGGAAAAAACAGTTGTATTTCCAACCTTGTTCCAGCGTACGATATCCGTTTTATTTAAAGATCCCCCATCACTTAGTAACCAATGGCAATTGATTAATACGAATGGCCAATTAATAACAAGAGGACAGTTTTCTGATAAAAATGTACAGCAAGAGATTCACTTTGGGGACCTTATTCCGGGGGTATACTCATTCTTGATTAATGGAAAAGAAGGGAAACAAGTTTTTAAATTGATTAAAACTTGATATAGTTTAAATATATATTTAAATTATTGATAATCAATAATTTAATATTTTTTTGTGCCCAATAAAGTGAAAAAAGTATATTTTATCTACATAAAATGTGCTGGTGCCTCTAACATTATATACATTTTACCCAGATCCAATAGAAGTCAAATCGGTAGAAGGTTTAAGGCTGATTTCATACGATCAGAAATATAGACCCAGAATTAAAAAAAGGTAGTGATCAAAAAAATGGGAATTCAAGTATGGGATATTAAATATTCTAATTTATTTGGTTGACAGGACGAAAGAGATAATAGACATCAAGTACTACCAATTACCGATTTTTTAACCATACTCCCAATCCATAGATTTTTCCTATTTTGAGCCTCTAAAACCGTTTAATCAAAATGAGTCTATTTATAAAAAAACCGATTAGCCAACTCATGGTGCAAGCCGAGGGTGGAGAAAAATCATTAAAAAGGACATTGAATGCCACTTCATTGGTATTGCTGGGTATTGGAGCAATTATAGGTGCCGGTCTGTTTGTGCGTACGGCAGCTGCTGCAGGCGGACATGCAGGTAATGCGGTCACCCTCTCTTTTATAGTAGCAGCCATAGGTTGTGCATTTGCAGGTTTGTGTTATGCTGAATTTGCATCTATGATTCCGATTGCCGGAAGTGCCTATACCTATTCTTATGCCACAATGGGTGAGTTAGTAGCCTGGATCATTGGCTGGGCATTGGTATTGGAATATGCACTGGGTGCAGCAACCGTGTCAATAGCATGGAGTCAATATTTAAACAAGATTTTTGGTGGAGCAATTCCCTTCCAGTGGTGCCATTCGCCGTTTGAATATTTAGTCTCGCGGGAAGGTCAGGACATAGTCACTACTACCCTGCAGGCAGGGGAGTCAGTGGTAAGCAGAGGTATAATAAATTTGCCGGCTTTGCTCATATTAGCTCTGATCAGTATGGTATTGATCAAAGGGACACAAGAGTCAGCCTTTGTAAATGCCATTATTGTTTTTATTAAAGTGGCTATAGTGTTGGTGTTCATTGCCATTGGTTGGGGATTTATCAATCCTGCCAATCATACTCCATATTTTGTACCAGAAGGAGATCCTGGCACAACCTATCACGGATTTTTTAATCATGGCTGGGGAGGGGTATTACGAGGAGCAGGAATAGTATTCTTTGCATTTATTGGTTTTGATGCTGTTTCAACAGCCGCACAGGAGGCAAAGAATCCGAGTAAAGATATGCCTGTCGGTATACTGGGTTCGTTAGTCATCTGTACGATTTTATATATCCTATTTTCCCATGTACTTACAGGAGTGGCTCCTTATACTGACTTTCTTAAAGCGGGTAAAGAGGCATCCGTAGCTTATGCTATTCAAACGTATATGACGGGATATGGTTGGCTTGCCAAGTTGATTACCATAGCTATTTTAGCGGGATTCTCTTCTGTGATACTGGTAATGTTATTGGGTCAATCAAGAGTATTTTATACTATGTCTCAGGACGGATTATTACCAAAAGTATTTTCTGATTTGCACGAAAAATTCCGTACTCCCTGGAAGTCAAATGTTCTTTTATTCTTTTTTGTATCCATTTTTGGCGGATTCTTTCCGGAGAGTTGGGCAGGGGATCTTACTTCAATTGGTACTTTATTTGCATTTGTATTGGTTTGTGTTGGGGTGATATTATTGAGAAAATCAGATCCCAATATCGCGAGACCTTTCAAAACACCACTTGTTCCGTTAGTTCCAATCTTAGGCGTGATTGTGTGTGGCGCAATGATAATAGGTTTGCCATCAGGTACTCAATTATCCGCTTTGGCTTGGATGATCATAGGCTTGGTGATTTATTTTCTGTATAGTTCCAAGCACAGTAAGCTGCGCAACGCAAAATAAAAATCATAACTTACTTCTTTGATAAACAGGCTGAGAAGTATTGGATTAATATAATACACCTGCACATCGAGTGGTATCGGATGTTTAAGTTACGATACAGGTGCAGCCATATTTGAATTTTTAATTTCAGGTATCTTAGTTTATTTACCATTCTTATAGACTATAGCTTTTTTGTAATCCTGGTGATGTTGATTCGGAACTGTATTAGAATTTGTAGGTTGGGACGACCAGGGAAATAATACTTTGTTATGAATAATATAGTAAATCCTTATTGGATTACTTGCCAAACTATTTTTTCCATACACCGGAATTCTCAAGATGAGTTTAATGATGGAGGGCAATGTGCTCTAGCATGAGTAGTTAATCAGGTAACAAATGTACCTCCACTTCATCCCCCGGATAATACTGATCCCTTCCCTGTGGTAATACAATCAGACAATTGGCTTCTGCAAAAGATTTTAATCTAAATGATTCCTGTGCATCCAGTATTTCTACACGCTCACCGTTTAAATACCCTTTCACAAAATGAGTAAGGGCAGGATTGGTTTTATAGTTCTGATTTAGCGAAGCTTGTATACTGCGGACCACACTTTGCTTATTCATCATTTTGCTTATGGCTAATTCTACATATTCATAAAAACAGGTTAGCACAGAACCGGGATTGCCGGGAAGACCAAAAACTATCTTATTTTCTTTCATTCCAAAAAAAATAGGTTTGCCCGGCTTCTGAGCTATTTTATGAAATAGTTGATGTATACCGTTATTGATCGCTGCCTGTACTACAAAATCATAGTCCCCCACACTTACTCCACCTGTCAATAAAATCATATCAGCATACTCCAAAGCTTCTCTGATTTTTGTAGTGACTTCGATTATATTATCATGAGCATACCATACCCTGACATGTTCTATTCCCAGTGATTTTAAAACAGCTGTCAATGCAAAGGAATTAGATTCATACACATTGCCATGTTCCAATTGGGTACCCGGAGCTTGAAGTTCATTGCCGGTAATGATAATAGCAATGGATGGAGCAGGATATACTTTTACTTCAGCTATTCCCAGCCCGGCGAGAAAGCCGATGGTCCTGCTTTTTATTTTTTTGCCTTTTTCGATTACCAACGACCCTTTTTTTAATTCAGCACCCATTGCTCTCACATTAGATCCTTTACTGATTTGATGATCTTCAATAAGGAGAATGGTATCATTGATTTTTACTTTTTCTTGCATTACCACAGTATCAGCGCCATCAGGCACGGGAGCTCCTGTAAAAATTCGTACAGCCATTCCAGAGGAAATGACTAACGATCGATTATCTCCTGCAGCTATTGCATCGATTACTTTAATTTCCCTGTTGGTCAGCAAATCATCATAAATAAATGCATAACCATCCATGGAAGATTGACGGAAAGAGGGTGCATCGTAGAGCGAGTACACATCTTCTGCAAGTATACAACCAAGGATATTTTGTATTGGTAAATGCCTGGAATGCAGGCAGGGTATACTTTGTGCAATCAATATTTTAGCTTCTGTTACGCTTAGCATAGTTAAAATGGCCATTTATAAATCGTTAAGGATACTGACAATGCCTGATAAAAGTTGACAATTTTTATGGCCTTGTAAATGTAATAAAATCGATTTAACTATGAAAAAACGCTATTCAATTCAAAACCTGAATAGAAGGGAGTCGATTACGAAGATTTTGTATTACAAATCATTAATTTGAAAAATAGTCTTTAACAAAAGCATGTTCCTGATTTTCGGTCATTTTATCACTTGATTTTATTTCCAGTTTAATGGATGCAAAGCGGTGATCTTCTTTCAGCATATTTGCCAATTCTGATTTGGCATTGGTGGGTCCAAAAAGTACTACCTCATCATATTGTAAAATTTCACCCCCTATTTTTTTATAATAATCCGATTGCCTATGTTGCTCCTTATTGTGCATATTGTTTTCGTTTTTGTTAACCCCATGTTCACTTACATTACTTGAACCCGAAGATTCGATAACTTTTGTTTGCATCGGGCTCGATGTAAACTCTATTAAATGAGCCGCGGAATTATCCATCCAAATGCCTAATTTTTTTACTGCTGTCATATTAATTTCTATTTGTTTTATTTTTAAATTTAGTTTTTTGCTTCATGGTATTTGTCATATTTTAATAGCATTGCCTCTAAGGAATTATAATAATCTTTAAGTGCATTCAATGTTATTTGAGGGTCACTTGAGTTAGGTATCGTGACCGGCATTTCAGTTATGTATTTTGATAATTCAGGATGCGTTTCCTGTATTTTCATGGTTATTTTTAGAATATCAGTATTCAGTTCGTTCTCCGTTTTCATACTATTTTAAAAAACTTTGTCATTTCCTTTTGTCAATTGGGTCAATTCATTGAAAGTATCGGTTTTTTTTCGAATGGGTACTTCCTGAATACCTTATTGGCGGATAATTTATCAATACATTTTTTTAAAGTTCGGAATGATTTTACTTAATATTTTTAAATAATACAAATTTGTGCAGTAATCAGCCCCAAATTATTACAAAAGACTTCTTATTTGTTATATGATTCACATATAATACGATTGGATTGTTTTTTTAATCCTGTATTTCGATCTTGGTTACAACCAATAGAATAAGGTAAAACACTACATTGAAGGAAAACGGCAATTGGATTAGTACGAACGACACCAGTGAATTTTGAAAAATAAATTGCATAATTCAGGATCACCAAACAGAACTACAGACTCAGATTTTATCTCACCAAGTTTTTTGAAATCTGATTGAAAAAGGCCATTTTTAGGCTTGAATAATTTTAAAAATTGTCAAATTTGCAAATCCCATTCATCCACCAATTGTAATCATACTTCTATTCTCCAGGTCCTCCACATGTATTTTTTCCATATTAGTATCAAACTGTCCGCCTAGCGCTTTATGCTTAGATTTTATATTTTGATGTATAAATGGAATTACATCTTGTCCATTTCGCAATGGTGTAAGCAAATCAGTTTCACCCTTGGAAAATAAACAGTTTTTGATTTTACCATCTGCAGTAAGTCGAATTCTATTGCAGCCTTCGCAGAATGGAGCGCTCATAGTACTAATCACAGCAAAAGTCCCCTGGTGCCCGATAGCTCTGAATTTTTTATCGGTATCATGAATGCCATTATGCAATGATTCGATATCGTATTTGGTCATGATAGTATCCAGCATTTCCTGCAAAGTCACTACTTTATTGCTGGTCCATCTGTTTCCTTCAAAAGGCATAAATTCTATGAATCGTACATGAATAGGCTGATCCTTTGTCCAGGCCACAAAATCCAATAGTTCCGAATCATTCAATCCTTTCATCACCACCATATTGATTTTTACATGAAAACCACGGGATATCAAAAGATGGATGTTGTCAACCGTGCGTTGAAACTGATCCCTACGCGTCATGAAAATAAACCGATCTTTGTCGAGGGTGTCAAGACTGACATTCAGAGAGGTAAGATCTGCTTTTTCAAAAGTCTCAATAAAATCATGCACCCGGGTAGCATTGGTAGTCAGCGTAAGTTTTACAGGTAATTTTGAAAGGCGCAGGATAATATCAGCGGCATCTTTCCGTACCAGAGGTTCGCCACCGGTAAGCCGAATTTTATTCACACCCAGATCTACAAATGTTTTAGCCAAGGTTTCAATTTCATCAGCTTGCATCAGCCGGGATACAGGCGTAAAATCATAGTCTTCTTCCGGCATACAATAAAAACACCGCAGGTTACAATTGTCTGTAAGGGAAATGCGGAGATAAGTATGTGTACGACCGTGTAAATCCTGTATCATTGGAGCTCGAAAGTTACTCGTTGTTTTCGACATTCAAACAGGAAATCAAAATTCGATTTGCCTGCCTATGTTTATTAAACCTGTGCACTCCGTGTCAATTCGTGATCTCTTTTGGCCAAGGCCAATCTTGGTTTTTTATTCTCCACGAATTTTCACGAATGGCCACGAATTAAAAAAAAGTATAAAATAATTAGTGTACATCAATGCAATTCGTGTTCATTCGTGATTAACCTGGCCGAAGGCCATACCTTGGTTATTTATTATCCACGAATTTTCGCGAATGGCCACGAATTAAAAACAGGTAAAGACAATCCGTGTAAATCTGTGCAATCCGTGTCAATTCGTGTTCTCACCTGACCGAAGGCCATAAGCCCGCGGGTCTATTCTCTGGTTATTTAATAAACCTGCAATTTGATATTCACGCCTTTATTACAGTTTGATAAGCTGAATGGTAAATTGCTGTATCTTAGTTTCCAATTAATCTTGCAGTCTGTTGCTCAATACATTTATTTATCGTCTATTTTTTCGTATCGCCTATTGGTTTATAAGCACCATTGATAAAAAAGGTGAAGTCTGTTTTATGAACTATGGGTATTCTGAGCAGGGTAAAGAACTGAAACTGGAAGCAGGAGATGAAAAGAATCGATATGCAATCCAGTTATACAACCAACTGGCTGTTGCTATCCCTATAGCAGATAAAGATATTTTAGAAGTAGGATCCGGACGCGGGGGAGGGTTGAATTATATATATCAACAGTTCTCGCCTAAAAGTGCAACCGGAATTGATCTCAACGAGAAAGCAATAGCATTTTGTCTAAATCAATACAATAGCAAGGCTCTCCGATTTATCCAGGGTAATGCAGAAAATTTGCCAATCTCAACGGCTTGCATGGATATTGTTATAAATGTAGAATCATCGCATGGTTACCCTCATATAGATAAATTCTTCTCGGAAGTAAATCGTGTATTAAAACCAGGAGGATACTTTTTATTTGCTGATTTTCGGCCAAAATCAAATGTATCAGATCTTCTAAAGAATATACATGAAGCAGACCTTAAAATAATTTCCGAAAGATGGATTACTGAAAACGTAGTAGCAGCATTGGATCTGATACACACTGCACGCGAACAACAAATAGGAAGATTGGTACCTTTCATGTTCAGGGGCATGTCTCGCCAATTTACTGCACTAAAAGGCACTTCCATGTACAATAGTTTTAAAAGCGGGGACTTTGAGTATGTGTTATTCATAATTCAAAAATGATCGGAATATGAAATATGTACTTGGCCCTGAGCTGTTTTGGATAGTGTTGTACTCACTGGCTTCCATTCTTAAACAGATCAACACTCCACCGAATAATCCATTGGATAGTTTTATTGAATCGCTGTGGTTTTGGATACCGGTGGTTTCTTTTCTACTGTTTTATTTATGGAAAATTCCGGCAGTGGAGAAAAAGGGGTTGCTGACCAGGACCTGGATTTCGGGTATTATTGGAGGCCATTTGGTTATAGAAAAAGCACTTACAGCCTATAGTGAGCAAGGTCCCGGTATTGGAATGGGATATCTGGCGGGAATAATGCTTTTATTCTGTTTACTTATTGTGGGTACTATCATAGTCAAATTGTTTTTTAGAACCCAATAGTATAGTTTACATGCGAGGATGGATAGACCATATTAAATTGATTTTTTGATTTTACTATGTATAGATCAGCACGCACCAAGCATACTTACCGAACTCAACTATATGAGTTTATAAAAGATATTTTGGTAATTTGCCCAAATCGCAGTGATAAAGCTATCGTAAAAACAGGAAATTTTCAGACAATGAAGTTTGAAATACAGGAAGTAAGAGTAGTGTGTATTCAGTGTACCTATTTCAAAACGCTGGATAGAGTACCTATGAAAGGCAAACAGTTGATATTCGGTGCTCCGGTAGATCCTTTTTTTCATCTTCCCGTATGGTTTCAAGCGACTTTCGAAGGTGAACTACTCTGGGCCTATAATGCAGATCATCTTGATTTTCTGGCGGATCATGTTGGAGCTAAATTGCGGGAGCGCAATGGATTTAAGTTTAATGTCAAAAGTATAGGTGCACGGCTGCCCAGGTGGATGACTTCAAAAAGAAACAGGGATGAAATATTGAAAGTGATACACCACCTGAAATCCCGAGCATAAATTTTTTATGAGATCACATTGGCTCATATTTATAGGCCGGATCAAAATATCGATCGGGATCCTTTTCAAATTTAACCTTGCAACCATCGCAACAGAAATACACTTTATCATTTTTATATTCTATTACGTGCTTAGGATTGTTTTTATCCACGGGCACTCCACAGACCGGATTTATATAAAATTGAGAAATTAATTTTTCTTTTTCATCCTTAGCTGAAAGTACAAGTCCGGACCTAACCTGGATGATTTGTGCTAAAATACTGACCGCCACCTCTTCTGGTTTTTTAGCATTGATATCCAATCCGGCCGGGCTGAATATTTTATCCAGGGCATCCTGATTATGACCGGTTTCAAGTAAATATTTCCATACCGCTTCCTTTTTCTTGCGACTCGCTATGAATCCTATGTATTGTGCATTTGTTTTCAATGCCGCATCCAGCGCTTGTTCGTCCGATTCTCCTTGAGTAGCTATAAGAATATAAGGGATTGGATTGAGCGGCAAGTCATTAATTTCGAAGGCATCGATTATGGTGTCCGCCTTTTCATAAAAAGAAGGATCTATATCCGGAGCCATGATAGTCACATTATAATTCATGGCTTTGGCAATATGCGCCATTGCTTTTGCAATCATGGTTTTGCCCATAATGATAAGGTGGGGTACTTGAACTTGAGGCTCTATGAATACTTCCACAGTGCCTTCGCTTTGACAGGTCATTTTATATATTTTTATTTCTTTAGTAGAAGCAGATTCCTTTTGTCCGATAAGTACACGCCGGGCCAGACCCGACTGTATGGCATCTATAGATTCTTTACATACAATGGATTTTACACATCCGCCGCCTATCCATCCATATAATATTCCTGCACGGTCTACTACTGCTTTATCTCCAACCTTACCGGAGGAGGGCTCATACCGGCTGATGACGGTCACCAGGGCGAAGTCCTCACGCATTTGTTTTAGTTTAATTATATGATTTAAAA
>JBGAVW010000037.1:0-48877 GCA_044227925.1 Saprospiraceae bacterium
TCACCCTCCTTCCACCACTTTCCGCTCCTCCGCCGTTACCCAATACAACTCATACACCAATTCATCCACTTTCGCCTCACAATATTCCATCTCAATCTGTATCTGATCTGTCTTCTAAATTTGAAATATAATGTCCATTCGAAATATCTATATATTCTATTTTATCTAAATTCTTCAAGATAAAATCACCATCGTTATTTACATCCAAATTGGCTTTACATGAAATATCAAAATGAAAGAATTGCCTATCGTCCATATTTTGATATTTACATTTTTGGGCAATAGCTGTATCAGTTTAGTCTCCATATCAAAAACAACTCGTCGACACCGAATCACAATTCATACTATCCCTGCTCCAGCTGTTATTGGCTACATTATATACAATCGGGCATAGGCTCGTGCCGGTAAGTGCATAAGCACAACCAAAAATGATTTTACTGGCATTGGAAGCTTTGGTGATTTCCATTAAGGTGGGTAGCCTGTACTGCAGTGATGCTTTCTGTGTCCAGGTATTGGCAGTAGTATCGTATTGATACCAATCATTGTATGCAGAGGGTATATACACTTTCGACAGGCCGGCATATACTGATTGGTTAGTCAAATGCAGGTGCATCGTGAGGCGGTCTTTACCCGGAAAATCGGCCTTGGGAATCCAGGTGTCTGTAGCGGTACGGTAAAGCCAGAAATCCGTAGGTAGTTTTGTAAAAACTTGTTTACTAAAATAGACATAGGATTGTGTACTGAGATTGAGCTCGATTACCCCATCTTTATTTATATCCGCCCGCGCAGGAAATGTATTGGTATAGATGGTCCCGGAAGGTTGCTTTTCACAACTCATTAAAAGAGTCAAAATGAAGAGGTATCTGAATGATGATGGCATATGGATATACTGTATCTGGGAAACGAAGATAATGGATAAAGAGTATACTATTTTAGAGCTTGATGGTTAAGCTATAATTTTCTTAAATATCCATTCTCTCTTTGAAAAAGACAGGCACTACTTCATCCATCCATGCTCAAATGCATATTTGATCAGCTCTGCCGTAGATCGAATTCCGAGTTTACGAAATATGTTTTTCTTATGGTCATGTACCGTATGCTTCGATATAAATATACTATCGGCTATTTCTTGTTCATTTTTTCCCTGGATAAGAAAATGTATTATTTCGGTTTCTCTTCCCGACAAACTGGCTTGCTGCACAAACCCGGTATCGGCAAATTGTTTTCCTGAATCAATATAGTTTAAGGAGTCTCCGGTCACTTTTTTCCCATCCCATACTTTATCGAGGGTGGCTATTAATTCTTCTTTGCCTGTATCCTTTAATAAAAAGGCATCGGCTCCTTTGATAAATGCTTCTTTTACTAAAAACGGGGCATCATATGAAGACAGGATGATGATTTTGGTATTAGTGGATAGTGCTTTGATCGATTCCAAATCATCCAGAATATTATGTTTATTAAAATTGAGATCGAGTATAAGTATATCCGGGCGATGATGATGCAGATTTTCTTTGAGGGAGAGCACCGTATTGGCCCGGCCTACGATTTTATACTTACTATTTTGCAATACTAATTCCAATGCATCCAATATCATTTCATGATCATCGGAAATCAAAACGGAAATGTTGGTTTTGGGTTCAGGCATTGGTAGCACAAAATTGGGCAGAATTTTTTGGATTGACCACGAAAATACTTTGGGCAAAGTACCCAGGCTCACCCCTTCACCAATTCAACATTCATCCTACTACTTCCAGCTTATACCCCTTACCAAAAACACTTATTAATTTCACATCCGGGTCATGTGTCAGTTTTTTTCTAAGCTTTGATATAAATACATCCAGGCTCCGACCTACGAAGACCCCCTGATCTTCCCATATGGTTTTCATCAGGTAATCTCTTTCGAGTAAGGTATTGGGTGATTTAAAAAACTGGGCAGCTATATCGGCTTCTTTGGAGGATAAGGCAATCTCGCTGTCTTTATAATTCAATTGTAATGTAGTATGATTAAAAGTATAATCTTTCACCCGGGAAATGGTATGATCTGTATTTTCAATGGTAGCCGGTTTAGGATGTATCTGAGGTTTGGATAAAAATAAAAAAGTGAAATAACCCAGGAATAAAAATACGATTGGTAAATAAATGAAGGCATTGGTCATTACAACGTTGCTTTGTAGCAAACTTGCTTTGATATAATAACATCCCGGATCAAACTGCCTGCCAAGGCAAGGAATGATGGATTCATTGCCTTTAATGGAGAATGAATAGACCTCACTATTGGAAGTACATTCTACTACTTTTATTTCTATCCAGTCCTGAAATATTTCTTTGGTAATATTGGTCAGGGTATCTGCATTGAGGGTCCAATTATTTTCAAATCTGATGATGTATTCATTTTCCCCGGCGTGTTCAATAGGTAGTACTTTGCTGGTATGGTCGCCCCTGCTCAATAAAGTTCTGTGCCCGAGCATGCGAAGCATGGTAAACGGATCATTTTCTTCTTTTGCTTTTTTACCTGAGACCCAGGATAAAATAGACCCACAACAAATTAAGAATAATAGAGCTATTCCATATTTTTTCATATTGCCCCGTAAAACTACAGCCATCTTGCATGCAAAACCGCTTTTTTACAAATTTTTACAATTATTTTACAGCTGATTTACAGCAAATTAGAATGGCGATCCCATATTTGTCAATATAAATAAAAATCAATGATAAATAAGATGAAATATGGCGATCAGGTGTTGGCAATCATACGAATCACCCTGGGCTTACTGTTACTGTATGTGGGGCGGGAAATGTTTAATGCCGAAAGCATGAAAGGATATACAGATTGGCTCACGGATCTAAAATTTCCATTACCTAAAATCATGGCTTATGCAGGGAAATTGGCAGAAATAGCAGGGGGGATATCTTTAGTATTGGGTATTGGCATTCGATGGACTGCGATCCCGGCTATGATTGCTATGTTGGTGATCAATTTTATTATGAGTGATGGCCAGCTGTGGGGCAGCACATTTTTGGCTTTTTTATTGATCGTGGTATTTTTTGTTCAAGGTGAAGGGATTTGGAGTGTAACTAGCCTTTTAGGCAGGATTAGAAAAAATAATTAGTATAAAAGAAAAATGAATAAATACTTTTACTTCTATTCCCGGTATACTTTGATACTATTCGGATTGATTTTTAATTACTGTAATGGACAGGAGAAAAAAGATGTGCCGCAGGAAAAGGATCATCCAAAATTGATAAAAACTATAGGTAGCCCCAGATACGGCAATGTTCAATGTATTCTTCAGGACAAAGAAGGTAACCTTTGGTTTGGCACCACAGAAAATGGTCTTTATAAATATGATGCTAAATCCGCACCTACCGGACACGCAGAGTTTAGACAGTTTTTAGTGGCCGATGGGCTTTATTCCAATAGTGTTTATTCACTTTTGGAAGACAAAGAAGGCAAAATATGGATAGGTACTCAAGAGGGTCTTTGCCTGTACGATCCTGCTGCTTCTATTAAGCCGGGTGATAAAACATTTTCTAAAATAAAGCTTCCTTTACCACCAAATCCGGCACCCAATAAGGATGACCCCTATTATAGCTCCAATTGGGTGTACAGTATGATGCAGGCAAAAAGTGGGAAACTTTGGTTCGTCACAAGAGGTGGAGTTTACATTTACGATGCGGAAGGCTTTACAACATTTTCAATTAATGATGCCTCAAATGGCAAACTGACCGTTGATTTTAAACCCGAACGTATTTTAGAAGATAAAGAAGGTTATATATGGTTTGGAGGAAGAACTAATGAAGGTGTATATCGTTACGATGCCCGCCTGCCAGTTGGGCAGGGAAAATCTATAACCCACTTTAAACTAGAGGATCTATTTCAAGATGGGCCCAAGCCAAAAGCTCACCATTGGGCATGGCCTCAATTGCAGGACAAAAACGGTAATATTTGGTTCAGCAATTGGGGTGGGGCCTACCGGTATGATGCCCGCCTGTCCACCGATGCCGGTACAGACGGGAATGACGATGTCGGGCAGCGCAAATCATTTACAAGTTTTACAAAAAAAGATGGCTTACCAGGCGGGGTTACCCGAATAATAGAAGACAAAAAAGGAAACCTTTGGTTTGGTGGTGATGCGGGTGCCGGGCTTAGCCGTTATGATACCCGCCTGCCCGCCCGTGCTGGTACGGACGGGAATGACAAAGGCGGGCAGGGTCATTCTTTCACTAGTTTTACAACAAATGATGGACTACTCAATCACAGTATTTGGTCCATTTTGGAAGATAGAAATGGAAATATTTGGGTGGGTACAAGAGAAACCGGACTCTACGTTTATGATGCCAGTCTGCCGGATGGGCATGGCAAAAAATTTATTACTTATTCGGAATATAAACAATAGCCGGTAACGGACTGACAAACAAAATTTTTTAACAACAGCCAAAAATGAATAAAAGCAACCAAACGCTAAGATCGGGTGGATCTGGACGGAATAACAATCAGCAGTGGTGTGTAATTAAAAATAAACCAAACCTTAAACAACATAAACCAGTACTGAAAACTTTTTTTAATAAATATATGACCCATTTTTATGCACTTTGTTTAACATTTTTAAGTTGTTTTTGGATGGCTTCATGCGGAAACAAGTCCTTTTCAACAACTTCAGATAGTCCATCTTCCAATGAAGTCAAAACAAAAAAAACATCTATTGTTGCAAAGCTTAAAGAAAATGCTCAACTACCTATTAATGAAAGGATAGCTCTTTATCATAAACTCAAAGCTGAAAATTCGACAGTATATGATTTTGGCAATGAGACAGAATTAACGTTATACGGGTACTCGTTTTTATGGGAAAATAATCTTAAGGATGCTATTGCCATATTTGCACTCGTTATTTCTGAATTTCCTAATTCGGCTAATGCGTATGACAGTATGGGTGAAGCATATCTTCAAGCAAAAGATAGCATTAAATCACTTCAGCATTATGAGAAATCATTGCTGATGAACCCTGATAATTTTTATGCAGAAGATGTGATCCAGAAAATAAAGTTTCCAACTCTTAAACCTTTAGCCGCACAAGAAAAATTCTCAACGATTTATTCCCAAAAAGAGTATAAAGAAGATTTAGACCAATTGGGTCAAAGGTTATCTACTATTCACCCTCATGCATTTAAATTCATATCAAAAGACCGGTTTTTTAAAAATATTGAAAGCAAAAAATCATTGATTACAGAAAAAACCACCTATGCTGAATTCGCCTGGCATTGCAATGCGATTATTGCAAGTATAGGTTGCTCGCATACCGCTTCTTCTACAATGCAAAATGACTACCATGAGTTTTCCATATTGCCTTTAGAGAAAAGTTTTCCCTTGCAAGTGAGATGGGTAAATAAGCAATTAGTAGTGGTAAATCCGATGAATAATTATGATAAGGTAAAAGTAAAAGACGAAATTTTGAGCATAAACGGCATTAAAACTGCAAATCTCATTTCAGATATTTATGATCATATCGCAGCACAAGCCAATATCCAAAGCTATAAAACACACCATTTCAATACCCATTTTGCTGCTTTAATACCGTACGCATTAGGATTGCCCAATACTTTTGAAATCGTTGTCAAGGAAAATAGTGGTTTAATTAAATTACATACAGCCCAAAAAAGGGCAACAGAATTATTTGATCCCTCAGTAAACCGTTGTTTAAAAGATTTGTGTTTAGAAATTTTAGATGGGAAAATAGCTGTTCTAACTATCTCCTCTTTCAATTATTATGAGTGGAACAATTATACCGATTTTAAATCATTCCTTGACAGCAGTATGCAGATAATCAATAATAAAAAAATAAAAAATATAATTATTGATGTGAGATACAACAGAGGTGGCTCTCAATATCCCAGTATTTACCTGCTCCAACATCTCATGGACGAACCATTTACCTATTATCTCAAATCAGAATTTGAAGGAAAAACAGATAAGCTGTATGGTGAAGAAATTATTTATCCCCTTGAAAATCGTTTTAAAGGAAAAGTTTATTTTCTGATTGATGGAAATGGGAATTCTACCACCGGGCATTTCATGAGCCTGGTGAAAACACACCATTTAGGAACAATAATTGGTGAGGAGTTGGGTTCTAACCATTTCTGTACAGCTGGACAAACATTATGTCGCTTGAAGAATACCAAATTAGTAATCTCGGTAGCGAATAATACGCATATATCTACAGCCATAAAGTTGCCAGATGAAATAGGGATTCTCCCTGATTTTTATGTGTCACAAAGTATAGATGACTATTTAAACAAAGTGGATGCCGTAAAGAATTTCACACTTAAACTTATTAAAAAAATTTAATTACGAACAATAAAAATGAATAAATACAAGTACTTCTTTCCCAATTATACTTTGATCGTATTTGGGTTGATTATTAATTCCTGTAACGGTCAAGTGAATACAAACCCGACTAAAGATTCAATTCACTTTGCATCCGGTCCCAGGATAATAAAAAATTCAAAGGCGGTGGCCATTGCACCTGATTTTGATACTACCCTGGTCAGTCAATACATACGAAGCATTTTTCAGGATTCTAAAGGAAATTTATGGTTCGGTACCATTGCTGAAGGGGTAGCACGATACGATGCCAGGGCAAATACATTGACTTATTTTTCTAATCCGGATGGATTTATCAATACTACCGTATATGCAATCAATGAAGATAAAAATGGAAATCTTTGGTTTGGCACCGATCAGGGTGTATATAAATATGAAGCACAAACAGGTTTTAGAAATTACAATCAAAAAGATGGATTACACCATTTGGATATTACCAGAAAAGGAATACTGGTAGATAAATCAGGAGGTATTTGGGTCGGCACGCATGGAGGTGTGTACCGGTATGATCCTATTGCCGAAAAAAATGGCACTCCCTGTTTTTCGCTATTCAAAGAACTTCCATCTATCAATGTTAGCGGCATCATGGAAGATAAAAATGGCAATATCTGGATTGCTACCTCTGCTAATGGTGTTTATAGATATGACCCATCAGCTGCAAGCAGGCCTGGGAGTAAGTCAATTACTAATATAACGGATAAAGAAGGCTTGGGTGATAACTATGCCGGGGGTATGGCGGAGGATAAAGACGGAAATATCTGGTTTGTAATGAAAAACGGTATTTGCAAATATGACCCTTCGGCATCACTAAAGACAGGCAAAAATGTTTTTACAGAATACACTTCCAAAGATGGATTAGGTGGTATTGAATTTTGGGGTATTTATATCGAAAAGTCAGGTATTATTTGGATTACTGCCCGGGGTAGTACTACCAGGTTTGACCCATCGTTAGACAAATCAGATCCCAAATCATTCACTGTTTTTACTCCGAAAGATGGGATCAACTGCTGTGTACAAAGTATGTATCAGGACAGGTCAGGAAATATGTGGTGGGGTGCCGGATCCGGACTTTTTCGATTTAATGGGAAAAAGTTTTATCAGGTAAAGAAGAATGGACCCTGGTAAAAAATCAAAAACAATGGTTGTATTGAAATCAAATAGTGCTTGATGATTAAATTAAGTTCAAACTAATTTTTTTCCGCCCACAGGGAGCTGTGCTCAAAAAAATTATAACGCTGCCTAAAAAACTCACACTGGCTGGCTTTCAACCTTTTGTGATTGTCTCTTACTTCCATAATCATTATTCTCCAATTGAATTGCATTCAGTACGTGGTTTATCTTAGTTTAAAATTGAAAAAGTAGTAGATTTTAATTTATTTTTGAATTTCTAACCTCGACAGGTTCAGTAAAAAAATCACTATGACTCAAACCATATTAATCCTGGAAAAAATACATTAATGAAAACTATACTAAAAATTTGTGTCGTACTAATATCGATTAGTATGACCTTAGCCTGCTCAAAATCAGAATCCACTACTCCGGCACTACCTACTAAATGTACCAGCAAAACTATTTTAGATGCACTGCTGTCAGGAAATCAGATGTATATCATGACCAAAGTTGCTACAACTCAGGTTTTACTCAATTTAAAAGATAAAAAAGGAAAAGCACGAGCATTTGGACCAGGTATTAATCCGGTACTGTATGAGTGGGATCTTACTGTTTCTATGGTAAGTGAAACAGAAGTAAAATTGGCAGCAGGAAATATTATTGCTATTCAGGGTAATTATGTCCCCGGACTCTATTTCCCGGATTCATTCTTTTTTAAGGATAATAATTGTAAAATTACCGGAGAGACATCCGATGGACAAACTGTGTATAATAATCCGATTCTATTTGAAGACATTACCAGCAGTAAAGACCTGCCTGATATTTTAGCTAAATACCTTTGGTAATAAACTCTTTCTAATGAATGCTAACTTTTAGTTCAGTAAACACAGCACCACTATTCCCACTTCATCACTTTTACATCACCATTTAATACCTCTTTAGCGGCAATCTCACCACACTGGGGTACATACCCGTATGATGTACAGAATTCCTTGCTATCACCCCTTTTGATTCATCATAATTATTCCCACCCGTATTAAGGTTTCGATCGAATCGCGGAAAATTACTGGATGATATTTCTATGCGTATACTATGACCCGGGGCAAAATAATTGGATGTAGATATAGGAGTGAGGTCTACTTTATATACTTTGCCTTTTTCCATCATCACTTCTTTGTCATAACCATCACGATAACGAAGTCTCTGTATGGTCTCATCGAGATTGTATGCACGGCCATCAGGATATACATCAAGTATTTTGAGTGTAATATCGGTATCTTTTGCATCGGATGATACAAATAGAGTAGCCTCTATGGACCCGGTGAGTTCGGCACCCTGGGTAAGCGGGTCGGATGTATATACCAATACATCGTTTCTTGCTTCCAATTGTCGTTGATCGTAGGAGCCACCGGCTAATGCATTGCCCATACAACATACGTTTCCACCTGTACTGGGTACCGGAAATGCAGGATCATAGACAAATACATCCGGGTTTTCAGTTGCAGGTAGTATAGTAGATAATTTTCCATCACCAAATACGGAGTTTGCTTTTCCTCCACTATGTAGATAATATGCAGTAGATGTATATCCTGCCGGGGGCCAGGTCTCTGATGATTGCCATTTATTAGATCCCATAGTGTAGAATTGCACTTTGGGCGTTTTGGTAAGGATATCGTTTTTTTCCCCTTTCATCCAATAGTCAAACCAACCATAGGTCAATGCATCGTAGTCCAGCCTGGCATCGCCCACACTACGCTCACCCACCATTGTATTTTCAGTGGCTCTTTTATATGAGCAGTGTAAAACCGGTGCTATCACCAGGTATTGATTATTGGCCGCATCGGGTGTCTTTGCATTCTTTTTTATATGGTTGATCATAGCTAGATTGGGACTGGTAGATACATCGTACCAGGAAGCAAACCAAAAAGTAGGTTTTTCGTACGGCATATTATCGTGATACAATCCTCCTGTATACCATGCCGGATCATTAGGTTTGCGACGAATCAATTGCTCGAATACAGACATAGGGCCATCCACGTTTTTCATGATATCCTGCTCAGGCAAATGAGCGAATGCTTTTACCCAATCTACTTTGGGATATTCCGGAGCCATATCATAAAATCGCTGTATACGTTGGAGATCTTTTTGTGTAGCATTCTTAGGTAGTATCGGATGTACATTATCATGCTGTGTATCATAGAGCCATGAAGTGAATAAAAGCTGATGGGCACCACCGCGATACCAATTGCCTTGTTCATAATATTTTCCTATTCGGCCCACACCGGCACCATAGGCTTGGGTAATATTGGCAGCCAGTGCCGGATGATTCATAGAGGTCACCGCCATCTGCCATTCTGCAGTAGAAGAGCAGCCTGTGAGTCCGATCTTGCCATTAGACCAGGACTGAGATGATAACCAAGTCAATGCATCGTAACCATCCGTAAGTGGAGTGCCCAGTATATCCCAGTCTCCTTCAGAAAAAAAGCGACCTCTTTCGTTTTGAACCACATAAGCATAGCCTCTTTTTACCGCTTCGTACGCCGAAGTATAGGCATTGAGTTTATGCTCTCCATCACCCCAGGTATTAAAATTATAAGGCGTGCGGGAAAAAATGATGGGCACTTTAGCCTCTCCTTTGGGTCTGAAAATATCTGTTGCCAATCGAATACCGTCGCGCATAGGCATCATCACTTTTTGATCGATGACGGCCATCTCCAATAGTTTTTTATAGGTTTCATCTGCTGATTGTGCCGGCAGTAAATTACAGATTAAAATGGCGCAACACAGCAAGCTATTTCTTTTCATATAGAAGATTTTGAAATGATTTGCCAATGAAGATACGGAGAGGATGGAAAATACGAGTGGTCTTTTTTTTACTGCTTGAGGCATATAACCTTAATTACACAGTTCATTAAGCCAAATTTACCGTTCGTGTAATAGGTCATGGATTTATCCCATGCTACGGGTAAATATTTGTCTTATTAAATCACAATTAAAGTAAAAAAAATGAAAAAAACAACGAGTCTGATGACATTATGTCTCACTGCTGCAATGCTGTTTTCAAGCTGCGAAATTTTTAAAAAGGACGATCTCTTACGGGAAGACATCGTAGGAGAATGGGATATCACCTCATTTACCATTGATGGCGTAGAGGCGAAAGGAAGTGTAATCAAAAATTCCAAGATGGAATTTGAAAAGTATTCGGGTAATTCCGGTGATTTTCAATGGACCATTACGTATGCCGATGGTACAGTTGACTTTCAGGATGGTGAATACGAAATCGATGAAGATGAAAAAGAGATAGAACTTATAAACGATGGTCAAAAAATAACACTGGAAATGGAACTGATTGAAGACAGATTGGAGCTGGAAGGTACTATAGATGGCGAACGCTATATATTAAAAGCAAGAAGAGATTAATAAAAATATAAACCTCAATAATTTTATTGACTGCACTTCACAGGCAATGTCCGCCAAAAAAAATTGTTGGATAAATCTATATTTACGGCATTGCCTGTGTTGGTACCCTGTCCTGAGACCGGGAAGAAATAAAAGGTGGATAAATTAAATAAATCAATGATTGGCAAGTGTATTAGTTAATAATGGAAAAAACAGTTGATTTATTTAAAGGTACACCTGATACCTTAAAAAGTACAATTCATGCACAGTACATCAACTAAAACCCATGGTGCTATCTATCTTTGTAAGTATGGTTGAGGAGCAAAAGAATGAGTTGAAAAGCAATATTTTGCTTTGGTTTAGTATACCGGTAATTGTGACCACAAGTATTCTGGTACTCATGCTTTTATACTTTCCAGGGCGCTGGGATATGTTTGTATTTTACTGGGGTATCACGATCCTGTATACCTATATTCTATGGTTATTGATTTCTCAGGTCATATTAATTACGAGAAAAAGGTTTCCCGGTATGGAAAATACAAGGAAAAGGATAGCCTGGGCATTGATCATCAATCTTATTATATGCACTGTGGTACAATTAGGTATCAATGCTGTAGTGTATAACAATCCTTTTGTGTACAAGCATGATTTGGTAATACAGGCTTTTAAAGATCTAAGCTTTATCCAAACCTGGGGTATAAATATGCTAAATACCGGATTTTGGCTGGTCATAGTCACGGCGGTATGGGAAGCAAAGTACTTTTTTAATCACTATAAAAGTTCAATAGAAAAATCTGAGCGACTAAAAAAACAACAGATAGAAAGCAAACTAAATGCACTGAAAAACAAAGTCAATCCTCACTTTTTATTCAATTCATTGACCACCCTTTCGGCTTTAATACACGAAGATAAAATCAAAGCAGCCAGGTTTGTTGATCATTTATCAATAGTATACCGGTATTTGCTAAAAGCAGGCCAGGAATCCTGGATACCCATGCATATCGAAATCGATTTTATTAAAAAATATATCTTTTTGCTGCAGCAAAGATTTGGTACAGATATGTTATCGGTGGAGTATGCATTTAGTGAGATCATCCGGAGCGCTGATCATGTACCACCCCTTTCATTGCAATTAGTAATGGATAGGATAATCCGGACACAAAATCAACCCTTGTCTATTCATTTTAAAAATGATGCAGAATCGATATATATTGAAACGAAATACAATCCTAAGGTCAGATTGAATGAAGATGAAGAAAATGAAAATAAAATCTTTAATAATTTAAGATTACGTACAGAAATAACGGAGGATAAATTAAAGTTTAGAATCCCAATATATACGCCTGATGAAGTACTATAGATCTGAAAAATTCTGGATAGAGTGGCTTACGGTAGTACCCTTGGCTATCGCCCTGGGGTTTTATTTTTATGGATCCAGTTTTTATTCCTCATTAGAATCCTTCCTGTCACGTACATTAATCCTGGTTATTATTGGAACCATAATAAGTGTGCTGAATCACCTGGTCCGGTTTTATGCACTGTATTATTTTCACAAATTAAATCAATGGACTGTACGGATCACTTTATCGTTAATCGCTTATTTAATTGTATCCCTGGGAATATCTCTTCTTGCATTTAAGCTTTTTTCATTCTTTCCCTTTCTGGTAGTCACCGAAGAGAAAAAAAATATTTCCTTACTGGTAACTATATTCATCACGATTATCGGTGCGATATTGTATGAAGCAAATACCTACTACCACCAATGGAAATCCGCTATTGCCGAAGAAGAGCAACTCGAAAAACTGAATCTTGAATCCCAATTTCAGAGCCTTCAGGGTCAGCTCAATCCCCATTTTTTATTTAATAGTTTTAATGTCCTGAGCAGCCTCATTCATGAAAATCCCGTCAAAGCAGAACAATTTGTGGATGAAATGTCTAATGTATACAGATACCTCATGCGTACCAACAATGAAGAATTGGCTACGGTACAGGATGAAATCAAATTTGCTCAATCCTTTAGTCATTTAATAAAAACCAGGTATGAACAAGGGATTGATTTGAATATATATGTATCTAAAGAACACTTTGGTTACCACATACCCTCGCTTTCATTGCAATTATTATTGGAAAATGCCATCAAGCACAATGAAATAAATCCGAATCAGCCTTTGCAAGTCGATATCTACTCCACCCACAAAGCCCTGATCATAGAAAATAATTTGCAACCCAAAACCAAAGGTGTATTTTCCAATAAAATAGGCCTGGAAAATTTATCCCAGCGATATCATTTATTAAACAGGGAAGGATTTTCTGTAATCAAAGAGAATAATACGTTTAAAGTAACGCTTCCATTTATTATTAAATAACCTCTTAAAATAAAGATAAAATGAAAGTATTAATTGTCGAAGACGAACCACTGGCTGTAAAAAAGCTGGAACGATTATTAACAGATGTTGCAATAGATATTGAAGTTATTGGATCTACAGGCAGCATCAGGGATACTGTGGATTGGCTTACAAAATACCCTGCTCCCGACCTTATCTTTATGGACATTGAGTTATCGGATGGTCAAAGTTTCAGTATTTTTGAGCGTACCCGTGTGAACTGTCCGGTAATATTCACTACTTCCTATGATGAATATGCATTGCAGGCATTTAAAGTAAACAGTGTAGATTATCTGTTAAAGCCTGTTCAAAAAGACGAATTGTCTAACGCATTGGAAAAATACCGTGAGATAAAAACTATGTATGCTGCCAGCGCATTACCTATATCATCGAATATAGAAAACTTACTTATCAGTCTGGCACAAAAAGAACCAGGTAAAGAATATAGAAACAGATTCCTGGTAAAACATTTGAATAAATTGGTTTCTGTAGATATCGCGGATATAGCTTATTTCTGGTCAGAAGGCAGAGTCAATTTTTTCAAATCCAAAACAGGTCAAAAATATATCGTAGACTATACCATGGATGAAATAGAAACTATGATAGACCCTAAAAATTGGTTTAGAGTGAGCAGGCAGTTTATAGTAAGTATTCCAAGTGTATCGGAGATACATCCGTATTTTAATAATCGATTAAAACTTTTTCTTACGCCCAAGGAACCTGAGGAGGTAACCGTAAGCAGGGAGCGGGTGGCCGACTTTAAAGTATGGCTTGGAAAATAAATTAATACCGTAGTATTGATAATACTATGTTGACTACCACTCAAGCCATTCCCCGGTTGAATTCAAGTTCCAAGTAAATCTATAATTTGGATATAAAGTTTTATTGAGCCTGGATCATATCCATATTATCTTGAACAAGTTAGGCCCGGGTGATTACCAACAGCAATTTCCCTTATAGTAAAGGTATCCATACTTTAAATTTTTCATCGGTATGGCTTACCTGTACCTCTTGTATTCCAAGTAATTGATATTTCGATACAATGTTAGAAAGACCTACTTTTCCGGACAGCACCAAGCCGGATCGCTTCCTGATATTATTTTCCACCACTAGTCTATCGCCATCAGAATAAATATGAATGACTAATGGTTCGTTTATCGAGATGGCATTGTGTTTTATAGCATTTTCAATAAGTAATTGCAATGTCATTGGAGGCAATTGTTTTGTCAATACAGAGGGCTCAATGTTAATTTCCATTCGAACCGCACTCCCATGCCGTGTTTCCAAAAGGTGAAAATACGCTTTTGCAAAACGCAATTCACTTTCCAGTACACATAAGTCATTCTGATTATTTTGGAGTAAGTAGCGATATACATTGGCCAGCTTATCTATAAAGGTCTCGGCTTGTGGATTGTCCATCACCAATTCTGAAAGTGTATTGAGAGAGTTAAATAAAAAATGTGGATTGACCTGTTCTCTTAATGAACGATTTTCAGATTTTAACCTTTCATGTTCTAATCTCTCCGATTTAATCTTGGTTTCAACATATGCATTCAGGAGCTGTTTTCCTCTGACTGATAAATAATAAATCAAAGTCCAAAGCCAGCCCAGTAAACTGACTGTTAGGAAGTTAGTAGCATCATAGCCTCCATTTGCGATGAACAGGATAGGCACGAACATCCAAAAATTATACAAAGCGAGACATACCAAGGTAACGAGGAGTATTTCTTTCAAAGGATGGATGCCTTTTTTAGAAAACCATACAGATATGTGATGTAATAGTACCAATACCGACCATGAAGCCAAAAATGTAATAAACCATTCGGCTAAATACATATAAAGTGGAGTATCCTCAATCGGTGTACCCCGTAGCGTATTATTGACTATGCGAATAGATAAATACAGTATGGTGCCCAATATCAGGGCTCTTATAATTATTGAAATAGTGGATTTCATGTTTAGCCTAAACGATTTAGTTTTGGGTCTGATTATGATGCAAATATTTACAAAAAAAATATACGTGCCATAATCTTGTTTACAATTTTATTTCAACATGGTATATACAAATCGATTTGCACAAGATGGTTATTTAATGTGTAATGTTTACCGGCAATAGGATATAATTATTTTACTTGCCTCCGAACCGGACAGCCAATCCCGATCTCACTGTTACATTTCCGCTCAAATAAGGGTTTCCTGCCACCCAGCCTGAGGTTTTAGCTTCCAATTCAGTATACCAATTGATCTTTTTATTCATACCAAAATCAGTTCTTATCTGCAATAATCCTCCGGGAGTTGCTTTATCGGTATAGAATAATTGGTCCTGGGGTTGCAACCAGGCCATTGCCCTGGCTTTGATATTTACAGCACCTGATGATCCGTATTTTGAAAAAGTTGGTTTCTCTATTTCGATACCAGGATAAAATCTATTTTTATTTTGATACCCGTGTAACCCTATAAACCACTGGCTACCACCTTTATCAATAAAAAAATCAGCACCTAAATCATATCCAAATGAGGTAAGTATATGTCTTCCCGCAAAGGAAAAATACGTATTGGGGTTTAATTTTATACGATTGATTCCAATCATAGCAGGTGCTAAATAATTAAAGTATTGCAGATTACCCATTTTGCTCAAATAGTCATCTTCTTCCTGTGTAAGATCAGCGCGTTTGATATCACGATGTATTCCTGGTCCGTAAGGATGCTCCCCTCGTACTGCATACGGTTCAGTAGGCCTAAATAAATCGTATACCCAGGCAGTAAAATCCCAACCTACAAAATCACGTACATCTATAGTAGGCTCGTGCCTGTTAGCCCTATCAATGGATTCATCGTAATCTTTAAGTTTAAACTGGTTCACATAGTCTACTGCTTGTTTGGTGATCAGTATATTCATAGCTATATTGGCATAGTTTGTTTTCTGGAAAAAATTATCTTTTCGCATACCCCGTACCAATTCATATTGCGCTTCTATACCGGCTGCAAACGATCGGATCATATCCTGAGGATTCTCCCTTTTCCATCGGATGAGATCTTCGTCTTTTACTTTCGAGATAGATCCGCTGGGAGGGGTACCCCCTTTTAATCTATAATAAGTATCATTATGACTGGCGATGCAATTATGAGTAATGCCGTTTCTATGAAACTCTTCGTGTAGCCACACCGGGCCAAACACCATGAGATAATACGCCAACGCATAATCTATTACACCGGAAGTAAGATGGGCCGCCATCCGGTTTAATATTTCTTTTTTATTCGTATCCGGCTTTATCCATTTATTCCACAATTTATTATTGAGATAATAATTGGTAGAATGAAGATTTTTGGTAATAGCCAGGGCCTGTTGCATGGAAAGGCTCTCAAAACCGGACAGATAGTCATTAGCGGTAGGATTGGTTTTGCCACCGGATAGTTTATCCAATCTTTTATTGTACCGCATGTCAGCGGCGTACCGGAGATGTGGCAATTCAAGCAAGGGAAAATCCAGAACCAGTCTGGTCGAAACCCGGCTAAGACTATCCTGGGCATAGGTATTAAAAGAGAGGAGTAGAAGTAATAATGGTAAGCAAGAATTTTTCATAGTTTTTAGTGATTTACAATGAGATTTAAATGATGTTACAAAAATGATTTTTATCCCATTGCACAAAAAGGGGAAGGTGCCTGAATTGAATGAATTAAGTAATGAATTGAATGATTGTGGTAACCAATTAAATAATGAATTTTATACATAGCCACTATGGGTAGAGAATCCAGGCACAATTATAAAAAACCAGGTAACCTTCTTTGAATAGGTTTATTACCACTTCACGCAGGTTTATTATCAATTCATCCCATTCTTCGTTGATTGGAGATGTATATCAGGTCAAATTTGAATTAAAATTCAACATATGAAAATACATTTAGTAACGATTCTGACGACAAATGCAGTTCAAGGCATTACACTTTGGGATTCATTTGAAAAAATAGCTCTATGTTTACTTGCTTTTTTATGTATCCTGAATGCAATTCTGCTTTTCAAATTTCTTAAAACCGATGCCAAATGAGACCTAATGAAATAACCATTATAGGTGGAGGCATTGCCGGGCTGGCTACAGCTATTGGCTTAAACAACATCGGCTTCAAAACCAGGCTTTTTGAGGCAGCTGCGCATATCAGTGCCGTTGGGGCCGGCCTTTCGTTAGCACCAAATGCCATCAGTGCATTACATTACCTGGGTATCAAACAAGCAGTTTTAGAAAAAGGATATCAATTGCCACAGATCCGCATACTGGATATAGAAGGTAAAGTGATTAATGGAATCGATCATCATTGGATTCTGGATAAATACGGCATAGAAAATTTTGCAATTCATCGGGCTGATTTACATTCCGTACTCATGTCTAAAATAGATCCCGCTACCATATATACCAATAAAAAAATAATTGGTATAAAAAGAAAAACCAATTCATGCACCCTGATATTTAAAGACGGCAGCAGACATGAAGCAGAATATATAATTGTGGCAGATGGTATACATTCCCTTATACGACAGGAATTGATACCCGGCAGTACCCCCAGGTACTCCGGATATACCTGCTGGAGGGGAATTATAAATGATCATGGGTTAAACCTGAGAGAAACCACTGAAACATGGGGCTATGGTAAACGATTTGGAATAGTGCCTATTAATAAAAACCAACTGTATTGGTTTGCTACTATGAATGCAAAAGCACAGGATGAATCTTTAATGAAAATAAAATCACCAGGTGACTTCAGAGCATTATTTAAAGGATTTCACCAGGATGTACAGGATGTAATAGACAAAATCAATCCGGAATCCGTTTTGTGGAATGATATACTGGATATACGACCATTAAAACAATATGCCTATGATCGCATTTTGCTGATTGGAGATGCTGCCCATGCCACTACCCCTAATCTTGGTCAGGGCGCTTGCCAGGCACTGGAAGATGCGGCGGTACTCACCGATGCCTTATCTAAAGAAATGGAAATAATATCAGCTTTCCAGGCTTACGAAAAAAGAAGAATTGCTAAAGCGACCTTTGTAGTAAATACCTCGCAACAGCTGGGAAAAATAGCCCAGTGGGAAAATAAATTATTCTGTTCCTTACGGAACTTTATTCTAAAAATGACCCCTACGCAGGTGAACATGAAACAATTTGATAAA
The DNA here is from genome assembly GCA_044227925.1 of Saprospiraceae bacterium. Classification (GTDB taxonomy): domain Bacteria; phylum Bacteroidota; class Bacteroidia; order Chitinophagales; family Saprospiraceae; genus JADJLQ01. The sequence continues at coordinate 18,443 of JBGAVW010000037.1, forward strand.
TTGTATACGGTGGACTTTTAAACCTTTTTTCAAAACGACATTTCATCCATGAATTTATACGATTCATACCCTTTATGCTTTTGTATGACATGGGAAGAGACCACCTTTGAATTTCAAAATTAATTAACTAGCAAATAAAATAAACATGAAAAAACAAATTACTTTATTTACCGGGCTAAGTATGATATTATTGTTCCAATGTCAGCAACCAAGTCCCCAATCGGTATCATCAAAAAATGAAATAAGTCAGGATTCCATGATCGCAATTGGAAAGTATATCGTATTTACCAGCGGCTGCGATGACTGTCATTCCCCTAAAAAAATGGGACCACAAGGGCCAGAAATAATTGAAGAATTGCGTTTCTCCGGATATCCTGCAACCAGACCTTTAAAACCAATCGATAGTAAAAATCTCGAACAGGGTTGGGCATTACTCAATGAGGACCTCACTACTGCAGTAGGACCATGGGGCCAATCCTTTGCTGCTAATATTACGAGTGATGTGACAGGAATAGGTGAATGGACTGAAGAAAATTTTATTACCGTAATGCGAAAGGGTAAATATAAAGGTATAGAATCCAACAGGCCTATATTACCTCCCATGCCATGGTTTAATATTGGTCAAAAAACGGATTTTGATTTAAAAGCCATGTTTGCCTATTTAAAATCTACCAAACCGGTATCTAACATAGTTCCTGCTCCCATACCATTGGATTCAATACTTAGCGCATCTCCCAAAAGCAATACTAAAAAGCCTTTAAAATAATTATTTATTGCAATGGAGTTTTTTAATTGATCAGGTATGCCCGGAGACTACTTCGGGCTTTCCTATTTAATCTGCAATCAACTGATCATTTTTAGCATTTTTTATCGCAAGGCCTACTCTTTCAAAAAAAGCATCTGTCGGTCCTGTACACAGGTAAATTTCATCACCATGTTGCCTTGATAAAGGCATGTTTAATTCAAATTTTTTCTCGATAGATCGAAAAAAACCGGGCATATCTTCTCCTAATTCATCGTTTACATATATAAAGGATTGAAAACGGGATTTATCCAGACTATCCGGTAACCAATAAGCAAAGGCATCACTAAAGCAAAGTACATCCGGTATCCCATATTTTTTACCGAAATATTGCATAGCCCCTGCATGACCATACGAATCGCCATATACACTGGCAGTAGATTTATCTGGTATCGATTGCCATACCTGGCCTGCTTTTTCTCCAAGCTCTTTCCACCCCAGCATATCAGCATAGTCCTGGGGAAGAGCATAATCATTTCGGCCATTTTCCCATCGGGTAATATCATCCCATCCCGTAACGGTTTTTATTTTTGAAATATAGGAAGTGATTTTATTGGGTGGTAAAATTGGAACGGATGCAGGAATGGTTGGCAATCCTATTAAGAGAATAACCAACAGAATACTAAAACCAACCAGTTTTGATCTCAGGTATACTTTTCTTTCTATATATACAGCTCCGGCTGCAATTAAAAATGGATAACATCCCAATGAATAATAACTTTTAGCATTAAAAAACAACAGAATAGCTATTACCGCACTATACCACCAGGCAAAAAACCGCATTGCTTTCATTTCACCCGAAAATCCAATATAGAGCAAGCCTGATATCCAAATAAAAAATACCGGTAAAAAAAACATGATTTGCTCGAGCAAAAAGTCTTTTATCTCTACATGCACAAATTGAGTCGCAGCTAATTCAGACATATGACGCAGTACAGGAAAGGAATGATCGATCTGCCAGAATAGGTTGGGTAAAAAAATCAGTAATGAAATGCCTGCTGCGAAATACAATTTTTTCTCCAGAAAAAGTTTTCGCAAATCCGTAAACAGTATTCCGGGTAAGAAAGCCGCTAATAATATAAAGATGCTGTATTTATTTAATAGTGAAATGCCTGTGACTATCCCAAAAAACAACAACCATTTGCCCTCTTTAGTATTAATGTATTTTAAAAAAAAATAAATCAATACCGTCCAGTAAAAAACATCAAACACCACCGGCTGAAACATCATGCTTGTACGCAGGAAAGCTCCACTTACCAAACCCGACAAACCTATGATTACCATGGCAAACGACCCTTCAGCAGGGGTATCCTCAATTCGCTTAAAAAGTTCTTTTGCTATTAATCCCGTAACTAAAATCGTAGCCGATCCAAAAAAAGAAGAAATCAATCGAATGGAAAATAAGGAACCACCAAAAATATTTTGTGCCAGCCAGGACCAAATAGCTATACCCGGTGGCACCGAAGCATACCCCCAATCCAAATGATCACCAAGCGCCAGGTACAAAAGTTCATCTCTGTGAAATGACCATGTAGTATTGCTAATTAAATGAAAAATGAATTTGATTAAAACAAAAGCAATAAGTAGGATCAGCCATTTTTTTTGCTTCATATCTGCAAAGGACACTAAAACCGAAACGGAGTTGCAAAATAATCAATCTTAATGATTAGCCAGAAATCAGGGTTGTGACCTGGGGTGCAAACCATTTCTTAGCAACTTCTGTACTTCAGCTCAATCCCTGATCCTGCCAGGTAATGTATCGCAAGGAAAACATCGGGTCACTTCGGGTATAAATGGAGGAGTACCACCATATTTTTGGGATACTTTAGTTACAGGACCTTCTTTAATCCATTTGCCATCTTTTACTGAGATGTATAGACTATCCAGTTCCCGTGCCGGGATGATGAGCGTGTCAGTAGGATTGGTGCACACGCTATTTAAATGGAATGTTATAGGTGATACAGAAGTAAAATGAATACTAAAAAACAGAATAAGATAAATCATATATACTTGATTACTTCACAGGTTGTTTTATGTATCAAACAAACAGAGGATGGTATTATATAGTTCGGCATACATATCAAAAGATACGTTAATTTTATTAAGTCAGTCCCTGCATGGAATGTGGGGGTGTACGACAAATTTGAAGAGATTTCCAGGTAGTTTCATCCGTCATTTTTTGTTATTGCCTACTACTATAATGTATCTGTGTTGCTAAATACCAGGTAAGCACCGGATAAATTTCTCTCCGTGTATCTTTGTTTCCTTAGTGGTTTAATTAAAGCCTCACCATTTTCAAATGTGGAATGCCATCTTCCAGGTAATATTCTCCCACATCGATAAAACCAAGGGAAGCATAAAATCCTTTTAAATATCCTTGAGCTCCAATTTTGATCGGATGGTTCCCAAAAAGTTCTTTTATCCTGATAATTGAATTTGACATTAGCAATCGCCCACATTTTTTATTTCTATGGTCAGGATGGGTCACCACTCTGCCTATTGACATATATCCGGGATATGGATTGTTTACATCAAATAAACGGGTATATCCGGCGAGCGATCCATCTTCGGCAAAAAGCATATAGTGATGTGCTATCTGGTCATACCGGTCGGCATCCATAAAAAAGCATTTTTGTTCCATCACAAAAACCTGGTGACGGAGCCGCACTATTTCATACAATTCATTTAGCGTAAGCTCTGCAAAAGGTACGCATCTTTCAGTATATTTATCAGCCATACCGGGATGTAAATATCTGAATATATATTGGAATGAACAGAAGGACTAATCAAAATTGGTTATTTTTGTGATTGATGCCCAGGCGAATTGAAAACGAAGAGTCTTTACTAAATATACCCGGTGTAGGAAAATCCATTGCCCAGGATTTGCAAAATATCGGTATTTATAAAGTTTCCGATCTTAAAGGCCACGACCCTCATCAGTTGTATGATCAATCCAATAGCTATGCAAGGTGTATACAGGATAGATGTTTGCTTTATGTGTTTAGATTAGCGGTTTATTATGCCGAGACCCCAAATGATAAACGCGAAGTGGAAAAGTTAAAGTGGTGGAATTGGAAGGGTAAATAAATCATGTATTTAAATATTATATTAATTTTTTTCCAAGAATAACCTGCATCAATAGGGAGTAAGACAAATTGCACAAAATTCGTGGTACTACCTCTTACCCTAAAGGGAGAAAATAATTACTGAAGTGCAATTTGCAGTACATCAGCATCAATATTCCCGATGCTCATCTCACAAATATTTTTTATTTTCCCCCTTTCAAAGATTTGAATTGATTAAAATATAAGATGGAAAAAGTAGCAATTGTGACCGGAGCAGGATCTGGCCTTGGATTTGGCATAGCACAGAAATTTGTAGCAAATGGTATAAAAACCATATTGGTAGGAAGAGATACTGAAAAATTAAATGCAGCTCATGTCCAATTGGGTGAGCTCTCATTTGTACGACCTTGTGATCTGACCGATTTAAAATCTATACCTGGATTTATAGAAAACCTGGTGAAAGAATTTGGCAGGATCGATATATTGGTTAATAATGCCGGTATCAATATGAAAAAAGATTTTGTAGAAGTTACAGATGATGATTTTTTAAAAGTAATCAATACCAATCTGATTGCTGTATTTTCGATCACCCGCGAAGTAGTAAAAGATATGCTAAAGCATGAATCCGGATCGGTAATCAATATCAGTAGCATGGCAGCTCAATATGGTTTGCCCAGGGTGATTGCATATTCTGCCAGTAAAACAGCAATCGAAGGGTTTACCAGGGCTATGGCATCCGAACTATCGGGAAGAGGTATCCGGGTTAATTGTATTGCACCGGGATTTATAGAGACCCCCATGACCGCAAAGGCGCTGAATGATGATCCACCACGTAAAGCAAAAGCCATTGGCCGTACACCTATGGGCAAAATGGGAAAACCAAGTGATATAGGAGCAGCTGCTGCATTTTTTGCCAGTGATGATGCAGGTTTTGTCACAGGAACTGTACTTTGTGTAGATGGTGGCAACTCCATAGGTTTTTGAGATTAGCATCGGGCTGATCATTTATTTATATCTTGGCAAACATGAAAGAAAGCAGGTGGATATGGCTGGTGTTTATTACTGCTTTTACTTTTCAACTTCATTCACAAAAATGTGCAGGCAACCTGGGTGAAAATATTTTTATAGATGGCGATTTCGGATTGGGTACTGCCAATATTGTATCTATTGACCCTATGATTGCACCCGGATATACTTACTCTACCCAAGGCCCTCCTAACGATGGATATTATGTAATCACCAATAGTTCTGATTGGCCCAGACTATTCTCAACCTGGATCAGAATCAAAGACAATAGTCCAGATCCCAATGGATATATGATGGTAGTAAATGCAAGTTTCACTCCGGGCTTGTTTTATGAGAAAACCATTACCGGTTTGTGTGAAAATACCCTATATGAATTTTCAGCCGATGTGATCAATATGGTACAGCGGAATGTCACTAATCATATATTGCCCAATGTAACATTTCTGATAGATGATGTGGAAAAATACAATACGGGAGCAATACCTCAGTCAGAACAATGGAATACTGCCGGCTTTACTTTCACCACCAGACCAGGACAGTTTCAATTGAAACTAAGCTTGAAAAATAATGCTCCCGGGGGAATAGGCAATGACATTGGATTGGACAATATTTCCTTCAGGGCATGCGGACCCAAAGCACTTATCTTACCTGAGACGGTAGCTAATATATGTGAAGATGGTGAGCCCATCAGTCTCAAAGCCACGATACAAGGTGATCAATTTAAAAGCCCTGCATTACAATGGCAGGTAAGTGATAATGGTGTTTCAGGGTGGAGGGATCTGACCAAAGACTCCATCCAAAAACACACCGATCTCCGTAGCGGCTATTATTATTATAGGTATTTACTAGCAGCTACCGAACAAAACCTGGCCAATACTAAATGCCGACTGGTTTCCAATGTCAAAACGATTTTTGTACAGGCTAAATTTTATACCGTTCGCGATACGATATGTGAGGGAACCAGGTATACGTTTGGTAAACGAAATTTGTCTTCCACGGGGACCTATATAGACACCTTGCAATCCAGGCTTGGTTGCGATAGTATAGTCACCTTACATCTTTCTATAGTGCCTCATTCCAGGCTTTCCCCGGTACTGCAACTTAAAGACCCTTCCTGCAGCGGCAAAAAAGATGCATCGATAACTGTTCAATCCATTCTAAATGGTTATCCGCCATTTCGAATCACGATGGATGATAAACCTATACCTGCAAATCAAATATTCAATTCTTTAACCCGGGGATCCTATACATTAAAAATGGCTGATCGTGTAGGATGTACCTACACTGAAAAAATTACATTAACTGATCCTCCTGTATTTAAGGTAAATCTTGGGGCAGACCTCACCGTAAATCTTGGTCATGAGATTTCATTAAAAGCCGTTGGTTCAGAACCGATAATCAAGAGTACGTATACCTATGATGGCAAGGTAATCTGTACTGCTTTCTGCGAAGGGACCTTTTTTGTGCCCTATGCTTCTGACAAATTAATTGTAGAAGGCATGAATAGAAATGGATGTAATTCGTTTGATACCCTTTTTATCCGGGTGAATGAGTCCATCAATCTTTTTATCCCAAACGTTTTTACTCCCAATGGCGATGGAAAAAACGATGTATTTATGCCTTTTACTACCAAGCGGGCAGTAAAAGAAATACGGTCATTCAAAATATTTAACCGGTTTGGGGGTCTTATTTTCGAATCTAAGAACCTCAGCCCATTAGCCCAGGTGGGTTGGGATGGTACAGTAAAGTCTAAAAATGCAAGTACAGGTACCTATATCTATATGGTAGAGTTGTTATTGATTAACGATAAAATAATAAGAAAATCCGGAGATATAACACTGATCAGATAATATAATCAGACAGGTTTCGGTTTTTAGGAATGGACAGGGAAAATCGACCTTAGTTTAAATGGACCTTGGGCCAAAGACTTACTGAATTGTTTAGGATAAACAGTGGATGAATGGTGTATTGAAAATAATCTCGTATGGGAAAACTATCCAGTATATTTTTTACTTCCTGTTCATGACTGGCATTTATGATGATCCACCCCTGTGATCTGTCTTCACTTATAGCATACATCTCTATTTTTCCTTCCATAAGTAAATCATTGATCAATTTTCTATGGGCAGGCAATAATGACCAGAAATGATCGTCAAAATAAAACAAATCGATATTGACCATGAAACTATTCACGGGATTAAATATATAATAAATTTGGGATTATGGGAAATATCATTGCCAGAGTCTCAGGCTTTAATCAAAATAATAAAGTTCTATCATTTTCTCACCTGACCATTTCCATATACATACCATTTATTCGTCACCAACTGATCCAAACCTAAAGGACCCCGGTGATGCAATTTATCTGTACTGATGGCCAGTTCTGCGCCAAGGCCAAACTGTCCCCCATCGGTATATCTGGAGGAGGCATTATGAATTACTGAAGCGGCATCGATGTTTTCCATAAAATGGTTTGCTATTGATTTATCTTCAGTGATTATTACCGCTGTATGTCCACCTGAGTATGTGTTTATTTTCTCCATTGCAGCTTTCATGTCATCTACAAGGGAAAACATAATTTTTTTAGCTAAAAATTCTTCGTATAAAATGGCATCTTCGGTATCGATATGTATATTCAGACCATGAATAGCAGCTTGTATGGTACCATCTCCCCACAGCTCACACTCCTCGTGTAAAAGTGCTTGAGAAAGTTTTTTAATAAAATCATTATATCCCTCCATATGTGTATTGATTAATACTTTATCGGTCGCATTGCACACTGATATTTTATGCAGCTTCGAATTAAGAATAATTTCAATAGCCATGTCTTTGTCTGCATCCTGGTGCACATAAATAAAATTATTCCCCCTGCCGCTAACCAGTACCGGGGCAGTGGAAAGGGATTTAACCATTTGTATCAATGCCTCTCCACCGCGGGGCACTACCAGATCTATTTTTTGGTCTGAGCTTTTTAATAAATGGTTTGTTTGTTCACGGGTATAGTCAAGGTATTGAATAATGGAAGTATCCAGGCCATTGGCAGATAATGCCTGGTGCCACAGGCTGACTAAAAATAAATTTGAAAGCCTGGCTTCTTTACCACCTTTAAGTAAAATCTTACTTCCCGCTTTAAATGCGAGGGCAGCAGCTTCGACGGTGACATCAGGGCGGGATTCATATATTATTAAAATAGTCCCGAAAGGTGCTGTCCGATTTATTATTTCCAAACCCTGTGGATGGGTATATCTGTATTTCTCCTTTCCTACTGGGTCGTCGAGCCTGGTGGTATCATTCAATGACTGAATCATGCCCTGAACCTTTTTTTCATCTATTTTTAACCGGTCATAAAGGGCCAGGTCAGTTGAATCAGCCTGGGATAGGTCTATCGCATTTGCTTGAAACAGGTCAGATTTGGATAGAGCTATCAAATCTGCCATGCTGCGAAGTACTTTGTTTTTAAGTTCCTTAACCATTGACCAGCAAAATTAAGCTTTAATACATGGAGTGTATATACATAGCAGTTTAAAAAAGAAGGCTAATCTTATTTTGAGATGCCAAATGTAAAATAAAAGATCAGGTCTTATTTTTTTTTATGGAAAATTTGAATTAGCTCAGAATGAATAGCCGTTTGAAACACCAAGGATCATCTCGACCTCATTGGGGTCGTATGTTTTGATATAATTTTCGTTTTTATCAAAAAAAAAGCACCTCAAAATAGGATTTAGTCAAAAAGAAGCTTACTTGTACTATTGATTTTAATTAGTACTTTAGTTGGAATGAAATTACATACTCAGGGTTGGCGGTTTGAACATTCATTTTATTATTTTATTGGATTAGCATTCCTGGTATTGCTTGGATTCTGGCCTTCTTATTTTTCAAAATTCGTCAATGGTACCGCTGATTTTACTTTCTATTTTCATTTTCATGCATTCATTCTCAGTACCTGGATTTTAATGCTGATTGTTCAACCCTTACTTATTCAGAATAAAAAACTAAGGCTGCATCGGATTACCGGTAAAATAGGTTACGTGATAGGCCCTCTGATCTTTGTTTCAATTATTTTGTTATCGCACAGCAGACAAACAAACTATGAATCGGGTTGGGATATTGGACTTTTCATCTCTTTTAAAGACCTGTTGCTATTAGCTGTTGCTTTCTTTATTGCATTTGCTTATCGCCATCAGGTGGAATTGCATGCAAGGGGTATGATTTCTACAGGCATTATTTGTATCGAACCGGCGTTGGCCCGGTACACAGCTTCTATTTTGGGTATAAACCAAACCAGTTATTTGCTGACTATTGCCGGGGTGTACGGGGTACTGGTTTTATTAATTTTTTTTGAACGGAATCAAAAAAAAGGACGGTGGGTATTTCCATTAATTTTAGCCTTGTATAGCCTGGTCCACAGTGTGATTTTTTTTGATCTTCACTTTGACTGGTGGCAGGCTTTTGGTCGTTGGTTTTTTGCCTTGCCGTTGACATGAAATAGGATCAGGTACTAAACAAAATCGCCCTGGCAAATTTCTTTACCAGAGCGATTTTTATTTATTTGCTAAGTTGATAGCTTATCTCACCATCAATAATTCACGATATTTTGGCAATGGCCATTCATCATCGTCTACGATTAATTCCAGTTTATCTACACAGTATCGTATAGACTCAAAGTATGATTTTACTTTTTGATTGTAAGCCAGAGCACGCTTATGAGCATCTTCTATAGTATTGGCTTTTTTGCGAGCTTCCGTCATTTGATCTACCAGCGTGATGATCTTACCTGTATACTCAGATATTTTTTTGATAGTATCTATTGTAGGCTTATACGTTTTAGCCGGGATACCCACACTCTTAAGACCACTTACATTTTGTACCAAACTGGTCTGGTATTTCAATGCGGTTGACACGATATGATTTATAGCCAGGTCACCCAGTACCCTGCTCTCGATCTGTACTTTTTTAATGTAGTTTTCCCATTCGATTTCCACCCGGGCATGCAATTCTCTTGGTGAGTATATATTGTGTTTTTCGAACAGAGCTACATTTTCTTTTCTCAGGAATATCTCCAAAGCGGTAGGGCTGTCTTTGATATTGCCCAGCTTTCTTTTAGCCGCTTCTTTCACCCATTCTTCAGAGTAATTATTTCCTTCAAATATGATTTTCTTTGATGATTTGATATATCCCTGCAGTACCTCGGAAATAGCCAATTCTTTTTTCTGACCACCTTCGATGAGTTTGTCTACATCGGCTTTGAATTTGAATAATTGATCTGCCACCATGGTATTCAATACCGTCATTGGATGTGCACAGTTTGCACTAGATCCTACTGCCCTGAATTCGAATTTGTTTCCAGTAAATGCAAAGGGAGAAGTTCTGTTTCTGTCTGTATTATCCAGTATCAAAGCAGGGATTTTATTTACACCCAGCTTCATGAATACATTATCTCCTTTTTCAAGTGTGATTTCTTTATTTTCTGCAAACTCAGAAAGCACCCTGTTCATAGTATTACCTACAAAAACAGACATGATAGCAGGAGGCGCTTCATTGGCACCCAATCGGTGTTCATTGCCCGGTGAGGCGATAGATGCTCTTAACAAATCAGCATTATCACACACCGCTTTTACTACGTTTACGAAGAAGGTGAGGAAACGCAGGTTCTCTTTAGGTTTGGAACTGGGTCCTAAAAGGTTTATACCGGTATCTGTTCCCAAAGACCAGTTGTTGTGTTTACCAGAACCATTTATACCGGCAAATGGTTTTTCATGAAATAGTACCTTGAGTTTGTGTTTGGCTGCCACTTTACCCATTACATCGATCAACAGTTGATTGTGATCGCAAGCAAGATTAAGCTCTTCAAATGTAGGGGCTACTTCAAACTGAGCCGGAGCTACTTCGTTGTGGCGGGTACGTACGGGCATTCCAAGTTTTTGAGCTTCGATTTCGAAGTCAACCATGAATGCGTTTACTCTCGGTGGTATCGATCCGAAATAATGATCTTCAAGTTGCTGGCCTTTAGCCGGGGCATGACCAAATACTGTCCTGCCAGCCATCATCAGGTCTGGCCTTGCATTGTATAAAGCTTCGTCTACCACAAAATATTCTTGTTCGGGGCCTAGTGTAGCGATTACCCTCTTTACATCCCTGTCAAAATAGTCCTTCATTACTGCAGTAGCAGCTTTATCTACTAAAGCAATTGCCTTTAACAGAGGAGTTTTATAATCCAATGCTTCACCGGTATAGGATACAAAAACAGATGGTATACAAAGTGTAGCTGTGCCACCTAAGTTTTCCAGTATGAAAGCAGGTGATGAAGGATCCCATGCAGTATATCCTCTGGCTTCAAAAGTAGATCGAATACCTCCTGAAGGGAATGAAGATGCATCTGGCTCCTGTTGTACCAAAGCAGACCCTTTAAATTTTTCTATTGCTTTACCTGTCTTATAATCTATGTCAAAGAAAGCATCGTGTTTCTCTGCAGTAGATCCGGTCAAAGGCTGAAACCAATGGGTATAATGAGTAGCTCCTTTAGATACTGCCCACGATTTCATTGCAGCAGCCACTTCATCAGCTGATTCACGGTCGATTTTAGACCCCGCTTGGATAGCCTCGGCTATTTTATTATATGCTTCAGGGCTAAGAAGTGACTTCATCACATCGTCATTAAAGGTATTGCTGCCATAGTATTCCGTAATCTTCTGATCAGGAATTTTTACCTGCGGCGCAGGTCGGTTTTGAGCCAGATCCAGGGCTTTAAATCGAGATATTGCCATTTTGTAATTTTTTGAAAATTTGGTTTAAAATCGGCATCAAAATTATCTTATTTCCGGGTAATTAAATCATCAGAGATCCAGATTTTGTGAAAAAGGGGGTAAAATATTGTTCTTTTCAAAAAATAGGGTTGAAGCTATTCTGGTTTCATTCTCCAGTAGAATACCCTGAGCATAAAAATAATAGGTTACTTTACCTCAAATTAATCACCTGTTGCTTTCACTTCTGTTGTTGGAATTTGGTTAAGGGAATGGACTTGAAGTCAATCCCAGATATATATAGAGCTGCAATTTGGATTAAAAGGTATTGCAGTACTTCCAACAATCCCGAGTCGTATTATTATTCGATCACGCCCGGGTTGCCATTCACCGGTAACTATTTTATTAATTACAATACATATTTGAAAATAAACTTAAGTTTCTCTTATTCCTATGACAATGTAAAAACCAATGCATGCACTTTATTCATGCTGTAATTTTCAGTTCCAAACAATAGTATAACGAATTCATAATCAAAGAATTCAATTGACTCTTTCTCAGGCCATTGTCGTATCTTGTGGCCCATACCAATTTTTTATTTGTGAATACGTTTATCGAATTAGGCATTGAAAGCCAACTATTAAAGGCCGTTACCGACCTGGGATTTGAAGTCCCTACTGAAATACAACAGAAATCAATTCCAATCTTATTATCCGGTACAACAGATTTTATAGGCCTGGCTCAGACTGGTACAGGAAAGACCGCTGCATTTGGTCTGCCACTCTTGCAATTAATAGAATCAGGTAAAAAAATACCACAAGCCCTGATCGTATGCCCTACGCGTGAGCTTTGCATGCAGATCAGTCGTGATATAGTCACTTACAAGAAACATAAGTCCGGTATCAGCATTTGCTCTGTATATGGAGGAGCTTCCATAGTAGACCAGATGAAAGAAATCAAACGTGGAGTACAAATCGTTGTCGCTACTCCGGGCAGGTTGATAGACCTGATCGAGCGTAAAGCACTTGATCTGAGCCAGATTAAATACATTGTATTGGATGAAGCAGATGAAATGCTCAATATGGGATTCAGGGAAGATATTGAACATGTGCTTCTCCATACTCCCAATAGAGAAAGCATTTGGCTCTTTAGTGCTACTATGCCTAAAGAGGTGAAAGAGGTATCCCGGCGGTTTATGACCGAACCAAAAGAAATCACTATTGGTAAATTAAACACACTGAATATCTCCATAGACCATCAGTATTATTCCGTATTGCACCAAAACAGATATGAAGCACTCAAAAGACTGATTGATTTTAATCCCGGTATTTACGGTATCATTTTTACCCGAACCAAACTCGATGCGCAGGAGATTACAGAAATGCTGATACGTGAAGGCTATGATATCGAAGCTTTACATGGCGATTTAAGCCAGGCTCAACGGGACAAAGTAATGGCAAGGTTCCGGTCCAAACAATTGCAATTGCTCATAGCCACCGATGTGGCGGCTCGGGGTATAGATGTAAAAGGGGTAACCCATGTAATCAACTATGAATTGCCTGATGATCCTGAAGTGTATACTCACCGATCAGGTCGTACCGGTCGTGCCGGAAACAAAGGTATTTGTATGAGTATAGTGACTCCGCGGGAAAGAGCCAGGCTCGAGCAGATAGAGCGATTTGTAAAAACGCAGTTTCACAGAGTGGATATTCCGGATGGAAAAGATGTATGCCGAAAACAATTTTTCTTTTTTATGGACAAAATGCTGGCCGCCGATATCAGCCACGGTGACTATGAAACCTATTTGCCCGATCTGAAAGAAAAATTTGCCGATGTATCTAAAGAAGATATATTAAAACGGATGATCGCATTTGAGTTTAACCGTTTTCTTAATTATTATGAAAATGCTGTGGATCTCAACATCAAAAAAGAAGATAAATCCAGATCCAAACCAGGACGAGGCAGAGAAGAAAGCAATAATCAATCCGGCAGAAAAGGAAAGTTTGAATACAATAAAGGTGAAAAATATAAAACCCTATTTATCAATCTCGGCATTAAAGATGGATTTTATAAAGCATCGTTTTTGCAGTTTATATTAGATACCAGCAACCTCAATAAAGAAGTACTCGGTAAAATCGACCTGAAAAATCTGAACGCACATGTGGAAATTCAGGGATCAGCCGCAGCTAAAATGATCAAGGCATTGGATGGCAAAAGCTACAAGGGAAGGAAGATAAAGATGAATGAAGAAAGGTAATTTGAAGATATTGAATATTTAAAAACCTTATCCATTTTTATGTTCCAGGATTGATTTTAATCCCATGATTCCGTAAAGGGGTATATTGATAAATGAATCGTGTTTGACAAATATTCTGGGTGAAATGCGAATAATCCTTTTTGATTTAAATTTTTCTTCAAAAATCCGCAAGCTCTTTAAATCTTTACTTAATCCACTTTTTACCTCTATTGGGACTATTTCATCCTGATAATGAATTATAAAATCTACTTCAGCTTCCCGGTCTGATGTCCAGTAGTAAATCTCTTCTTCCGTCATTCTTTTCAATTCAGAGCATACATAGTTTTCAATGAAAGCACCATTATACTCAGTAAAAAGGCTATCCGGCTTTATTATAATTTCTGAAGAAATATTGAGCATGGCTCCTAACAATCCGGTATCCAGAGAAAATATTTTAAACTTAGACAGGTCAGCATAACCAGCCAACGGAAACTTTGCCACTTTTAGTTGATATACAAGATAGAGGAGTCCTGCTTTTTTAAGCCACTCTATTGCTAATTCATATGTGTTTGATCTAGCTTTGTCATGGATCAGGCTAAATTTAAATTTCTTATTTTCCTTAGCTAATTGGGATGGCACTGAATCCCAGATAGCGGCAATTTTTAATGCTTCAAAAGGATTTGCATATTTAGAGAAATCACGATGATAGGATTTTAAGATTTCTAATTGAATTTGTCGCGCCCCCTTGATGTCTTTGTTTTCGATGTAATCCCGTATAACTTCCGGCATACCTCCTAAAAACAAATACATTTTAAAATAATCAATTAGTTTGGTGTGGACTATTTCGGGAATACTCTTTTCAGTCTGATGTAAGGTCAGTCTTTCAACCAGTAAGTCTTCATTCAATGCCATCAGAAATTCTTTGAAGCTTAATGGATAAAGTGTAAGAAAATTAACTTTACCTACCGGGAAACCAGTTGACTTTCCTAAACTTACACCTAATAATGACCCCGCCGCAATGACATGATATTCCGGTGCTTTTTCCTGAAAATATTTTAAACTGGTAATTGCCTCAGGACATAGTTGAATCTCATCAAAAAAAATCAATGTATCTGTTTTATTGATTTTTATGTTTTTCCACAAGCCTATGTTTTCAATGATTTTTTGTGGAATCAAGTCAGCACTAAAAATAGACTTAGCTTCAGGGGTTTCTTCAAAATTGACATATATATAATTAGTATATTCCTTTTTACCAAAATGCTCTATCAGCCAGGTCTTTCCTACTTGCCTTGCCCCCTGCAAAAGCAGTGGTTTTCTGCGGGTATTTTTTTTCCACTCAATCAGATTATGGTATAACTCTCTTCTCATTTTAGTGTACAAAAGTGCTATTTTTTAATAAAATATTCCAAAAAAATGTATTAGTTAAGATAATTACATGTAAATAAATGTAAATTAATACATAATTACATGTGGAAAAGTGTAAATATCTTTCAAAAAGTGATGTATAAAAGTGTATACTCATTTTCACCCGAGTTATTCAATCTTGCCTTTTGTATTGAATTTTATAAATTATTAATCAGATATTTACCTCTATATAATTTTATAAAGCATGGATATACAGAATTCAATTGAGTTGCATAATGATACCTTACACTCGAATCATACCAAAAAAATTCATCACCTCATCGATATCATAGGCAAACAAGATGATATCCTTGAAAAACTTATAGCCTTTCAGATCGCCATTCCCAGCTGGGCATTAGGTACCGGAGGTACTCGGTTTGGCAGATTTGCAGGTGGTGGGGAGCCCGGTAACCTGGAAGAAAAAATTGAAGATGTTGGACTGATACATGCACTTAATAGATCCAGTGGCGCCATTTCATTACATATCCCCTGGGACATTCCAAAAGATGCAGATAAAATTAAATCCTTGGCCGCATCATTTGATTTAAAATTCGATGCCGTCAATTCCAATACTTTTCAGGATCAACCAGATCAAAAACTATCTTATAAATTCGGATCATTACAACATACCGATAAGGCCACCAGGCAGCAAGCTGTGGATCATAATATTGAAGTTATTCGGCATGGTATTGCCCTGGGATCCAAATCGATTACGGTATGGTTATCCGATGGTTCAAATTTTCCCGGACAGTTAAATTTCCGGGAAGCATTCCAACGCACATTAAACGGACTGGAAGAAATTTACAGCCATCTTCCCCCCGATTGGAAAATGTATATTGAATACAAGGCATTTGAACCTAATTTTTATTCCATGACTGTCGGAGACTGGGGCCAATCTTTATTGTATGCACAGAAACTGGGCGACAAAGCATATACTCTCGTAGATCTGGGACATCACCTGGCCAATGCCAATATCGAGCAGATCGTGGCCCTGCTGTTGATGGAGAAAAAACTGGGCGGCTTTCACTTTAATGATAGCAAATACGGTGATGATGATCTTACTGTGGGCAGCATCAATCCCTATCAATTGTTTTTAATCTTCAATGAATTGGTAGAAGGCATGAATGTACGCAATATGAACCATGCCTCAGATCTCGGCTGGATGATCGATGCATCTCATAATATCAAAGATCCTATAGAAGACTTGTTGCAATCGGTAGAGTCGATCATGCAGACTTATGCCAAGGCATTATTAATTGATCAGCCTGCGTTGTCCCATGCCCGTCAACATAATGATGTGGCTAAAGCACAGGAGATACTACAGGATGCTTATCTGACCGATGTACGACCTTTAATAGCAGAGGCCAGGTTGCAATCCGGAGGAGCATTGGATCCATTGGGATTTTATAGAGGAAATGAAATAAGACAAAAGTTGATTGCTCAAAGAGGATTGGAGACACGGGCTACGGGATTGTAATTAAAACTGTAGCATCGACTTTAGTCGGTGGGATATTTATTTAACAATTTTATTATTCGGAGACTAATCTCGAACACATTGGTAAGCCGCTCCTAAAAATTGTACATTTGTAAAGTGACTAAAATCAAAAACATCATCTTCGATCTTGGCAATGTAATCATAGACCTGGATATACCTCGCACCCGGCAAGAGATGGAGCGACTCATGCGCCATCCCGATAAAATGCCGGCCATTTTTGATGAGATGGAAAAAGCGATACACGTATATGAAGTGGGAGATCTGTCCGATGAATTATTTATAAATACTATGATCAAACATGCTCATCCGCATGTGTATGCACAGCAGGTAATACGGGCCTGGAATGCTATGTTGATCGATATTCCATTGGAAAGATTAGAGTTTTTAAATGAATTAAGAAATTTAGGATACAAAACATTTTTACTCAGCAATACGAATAATATACATTTAGAATGGGTAAATAAATACATGCTGAAAAACTTTAATTTACCATCACTTGATTCCTATTTTGACAGATCCTATTACTCCCATCTCATACGGAGAAGAAAGCCGGATATAAGCTGTTTTGAATATGTATTGGCTGATGCCGGGATCCATGCTAATGAATCTGTATTCATTGATGATTTATTTCACAATATCGAAGGCGCCAAGCAAGCAGGACTGCATACCATCTATCTTACCGGTGGCCATGATGTGATCAGTACACTCAAATCATTTTTACGAATCTGATGTCAGCCAAACTCACTGTCGATGAAGGCAAATCGATGATGCGTCAATATTGTAACTACCAGGAACGTTGCCACCAGGATGTGCGCACCAAAGGATTACATCTTGGTTTTAGAAGCGATGAACTGGAAGAAATCATCTCAGCGATGATTTCGGAAGGGTTATTAGACGAAGAAAGATATGCACGAGCCCTGGCCCGGGGAAAATTCAGAAACAACCAATGGGGTAAAATAAAAATAACCCAGGCCCTCAAACAACATGCAGTACCCGAATATTGCATCCGTAAAGCAATGACGGAGATAGATGATGCTGAGTATAAAAGAGCGATTAAAAAACTAATTGCCACAAAACAAAAATCGGTGGGGATCTCAAAAGCAGGTAATCAAAAAGTAATTTCTTATTTATTGCAAAAGGGATTTGAGTATGAGGTGGTAAAGGAAGTGATGGGTGTGGAAGAGTGATGTACAATTTTTGTAAACGTATTTGTTAATTGTCTTAAATAGTTAGTATGCTTGAAATTGGTTTGAGCCATCTTTCGGGTTCTTGAAGCATATTTTTCTCTTTAGAAAGAAAGTATATCACTGATGTTGAAGCGAAAATCTTGAAAAAGGCAATTGATATGCAAGTTATCCAGGCTGCAGATGTTAAAGAGTTTTTTTAGTGGTAAGGTGGATGCTGAAGTGTCAAGTCAGATCTGGATGCTAATTGATAAAAAAATGCTTATCCCTGAAAAGGAAGACAGGTGAAAATATGTTTTGAGATAAAATTAAAGTTCATTAGGGTGCAAGTTAATTCACAAACCAAAGCATTGCCATAGTGTATACTGTAAATTTACCAATGTCTTTGCTCCCATTTTGCCAATGCAATATTAGCTGGCGTTTTTCTTCTTATTTTGTTGGCAGTCGATTTTTTCTATACGAATTCTTAATTGCTATTTTGCCATTCTTAAATGTAAATAAATCGCATCCTGTTACTTCAACCTTAGCACCATCTAATTTGGTTCCAGTAAAAATCCATTCCGTGAATCCTCTGTCTCCTGAAATAAAGTGTCTGGGATTACCCCAATGAGCATCAGGAAATGTGGTAAATACATTTTCAAATGCGTTCCTAACTTGCACTTGACCAGTATAACTTTCTCCATCGAAATCTGGTCCTGCCGAAGCCTGAAACACACAGTCATCAGTCATATGTGACATTATAGCATTAATATCATGAGCATTAAATGCATCTGCAAAAGACTGGAGAAAATCTTCTGCGACTTTCTTATTTGATTGCGCCATAAGTAAAATTGGAAATAATATCAGAAATATCAAAGCTTCTTTTTTCATATAAGATTAAATTACTTTGTTTTAAGAAAAAATTATAAAATGTCAGCTATCCATTTTAGATACCCAATCTTGAGTATATATCGGAAGTAAATCTAATCTTTTTTTTCTTCAAATTTCTGTGTCATTAAGAAGGCTTTTTGTCGCCAATCTTTTAATGTCATGTTACCATATATCCTGTTGCCCTAATTATGCATCAGGACCATTTGTATAAAATCTATAACTCAAACTTACAGCAACTCCTTTATCACAGTTTGCGCAGCAGTGATCCTGTTTTTTGCCTGTTTTAATACCAATGAATAATCACTATCCAGCACATCATCTGCTATTTCAAGATTTCTGCGGGTAGGAAGGCAATGCATAAAATATCCACTATCGGTCAGTTTCATTTTTTTATCTGTGATCATCCAGGTAACATCTTCTGTCAAGATTTTACCATACTCGTGAAATGAACTCCAGTTTTTTGCATATACAAAATCAGCTCCTTCAAATGCTTTATCCTGATCGTATTCTATTTTGGCTCCCTGTGTAAACTTAATATCCAATTCATATCCAGGCGGATGAGTTATTACCAAATCATAATCATAGCCAAGCACCCACTGGGCAAAGCTATTGGATACTGCCTGGGGCAAGGCCCGGATATGCGGTGCCCAGCTAAGTACTACTTTAGTTTTATTCCTGGCTTTTTTCCGGTGTTGCTCCATCGTGATGACATCAGCAAAAGATTGGCATGGGTGTAATGTGGAAGATTCCAGATTGATAATAGGTACGGTTGCATAGGTGCAAAATTGATTCATTACGATCTCTTTATAGTCTGCCTCCTTATCATTCAAGGTGGGAAAGGAACGTATCGCCAGCATATCCACCATTTGTGACATTACCGCAGCTGCTTCTTTTACATGCTCAGCGCGATCGAGATTCATGATGGCTCCATCTTCAAACTCTATTTTCCAGCCTTGATCAGCATTCATGCTGATCACCTGCATGCCCAGGCGATAGGCTGCTTGTTGTGTACTCATTCGGGTTCGAAGACTGGGATTAAAAAAAATTAAACCAATGGTTTTGTGTTTTCCCACAGTTTCGTAATTCCATGGATGGTCTATAATGTCTAATGCACTCTGCAAAAACCTTTCCTTATCGTCTACATCCCCTAATGAAATAAAATGCTTCATTCTAAAAAATCAAAAATTATAAAAATGTAATTCGTAATTCGTAATTCGTAATTCGTAATTCGTAATTCGTAATTCGTAATTCGTAAATTTTAATTCGCTTTCACCGGTCTATACCCCGGAGTTCTATCCGAAATGGATCTGAGTACAGATCGTATTTTTTCTGTTAATTGATCTACCTGGTCTACAGTAATATTTAATGGTGGCAACAATCGCAATACATTTGGATTGGATGCCGATCCGGTAAACACCCGCTCTTTAAATACCAGTGATTTTCTTAATTCAGCTATGCTGTTTTCAAACTCCACGCCCACCATCAATCCTTTGCCTCTTACTTCTTTTACTTCCGGCAAATGAGTCATTTCAGCCATCAGGTATTCGCCTACCTGTGCAGCATGACTGATCAGATCATCGTCTTCCAATACTTCAAGTACAGCCAATGCAGCTGCACAGGCGAGGTGTGAACCTCCGAATGTGGTGCCCAACATGCCGTGCTTAGGTTTGAATTCCGGCGATATTAATACCCCACCAATGGGAAATCCATTGCCCATTCCTTTGGCAACAGTGATGATATCCGGCTTTATTCCTTCATGATATTGAAATGCAAAAAACTTCCCACTTCGGCCGTAACCGCTTTGTATTTCATCCATAATCAATACGGTCTTTGTTTTTTTACATGCTTCTTGTAAAGCGGTCAAAAACTCCGCACCTGGTATATAAATTCCACCTATACCTTGTATCCCTTCGATGATCGCACAGGCATATTCTTCGGTATTCAATGCTTTCTCCACTGCTTCGGTATCATTCAATTCACAAAACGTGACATCAAATGTTTTATTTATTTCCGCTTTTATTTTCGGATCATCCGTTGAATTGCAAGCCGCAGAGGTACGACCGTGAAAACTTTTTTTAAAGGCCAGCACTTTTTTTCTGCCATTTTGAAAAGAAGAAAGTTTGATGGCATTTTCATTAGCTTCAGCACCACTATTAATCAGGAAAAGTTGATAATCTTCGCAGTTGCTGAGCTTGCCTAGTTTATCTGCCAATTCTTTTTGCAAGGAATTGATTACGCTATTAGAATAAAATCCGATCTTTTGTACTTGTTTGGTTATACGCTGTACATAATGGGGATGGGCATGGCCTATGGAGATTACTGCATGGCCGCCATAAAAATCAAGATATTCTATTCCTTTTTGATCATACACATACGATCCTCTGCCTCTCACCGGCTCTATTTCATAAAGAGGATATACATCAAATAATTTCATGGGGCAAAGATAGAGAGTAGCTTGGACATGGATTGGTGAAAAACGGAACTTTTAGTAAAGTGTCTAAAATTGACGAATTTATTAAATATAAAAACAATAAATTTGAATTTACAATTAAGCAATTATGCTCACAAAAAAATTTTCTAATCTTATCAAAGAAATAGAACAACTAAAGAATAATGAACAAGATAATCTGGTGGATCTTATTAATGATGAGTTGAAATGGACAAAATCTTTTGCAAATTCACAAGACCTGCTCGCAGAACTGGCTGATGAAGCATTAAAAGAACACAAAGAAGGTGAGACACTAGACATGGATTGATGATGAGGTCTAAAACTACTTTAAAGTTTAGAACTCTGAATGCAAATCTTCCTAAGCCTGTGCAAACGTTAGCTGTCAAACAATTTAATTTGTGGAAGAAAAATCAGAATTATCCAAGTTTGCATTTTAAGCTAATTCACACTTCAAAACAAATTTATTCTATTAGAATTGGATTAAATTACAGAGCTCTTGCAGTTTTGGATGATGATACTTATGTTTGGTTTTGGATAGGTACACATGAAGAATACAATCAATCAATAAAAGAGTCCTTTAGGTTTAATTTTTATCCACATGCCGTTATTCAAAGCTCCTTTAATATATACCTCCTCTGACCATGGTGTCTTGCAAGACCATATAATCCGGACCGATGATCGTGGTACCATCCTGACTGTAGATCATGCTTCCAGATTTAATATCACAGACGAAAAACCGGTAGAAACCAACGGCATCATCATACCCGGCATGATCAATGCTCACTGTCACCTGGAGCTCTCCCATATGAAAGGTATGATACCAACCGGGACAGGATTGGTTGAATTCATCAGGCAAATAATCACCCGGAGGAATGCAGATATGCATAGTATCAAACAAGCTGTAACCCGGGCAGTACACGAAATGAAGATCAAGGGTATTGTCGCGGTAGGTGATATCAGCAATGTAACGGATTCATTTGAAGAAAAAGAAAAAGGTGAATTATACTTTCACAGTTTTATTGAGGCTTTCGATCTGATGCAACACGATAAGACTTTAAGTGAGTATGAAAAATCAAAAAAAGTATACGACGCACTTGATGCAAGTGAAAAAAATAAAAAGGCAATAGTTCCTCATGCACCCTATTCCGTTTCGGATCCACTATTCAAATTAATCTTTGATCATAGAGATAGCTCTGTTTCGACCAGCATTCATCACCAGGAGACCGAAGCAGAAAATCAATTTATATCAGGTCGAGTTGGTGCTTTAGTAGACTTTTTCGAAGGTTTTGGATTATCACTTGAATCCTATCAACCTCAGGGTAGGCTGGCATCCTCAAGAGTAATCGATCACATGGCCTCAGACCAAAAGACTTTATTGGTACACAACACCATGAGTACGGAAAATGATATCAGAAATATTGAGTCCTGGAATCAACAAGCATATTGGGTTACCTGCCCCAATGCCAATCTGTATATAGAAAATCGACTGCCCGTATACCAAAACTGGCTCCAACAAAATGCCAAAATATGCATCGGCACCGATAGCCTGGCGTCCAATTGGCAGCTAAGTATATTAGAAGAAATGATTACAATACACAAATATCAATCCTCTGTGCCTACATCAGAACTGATCAGGTGGGCCACGATCAATGGAGCTCATGCATTAGGATTTGAACATAGTCTTGGGTCTATAGAAGTGGGTAAAACACCCGGGCTGGTGGCTATTGAAGGTTTTGACTTAGAAAAAAACCGATTTGAGAGAGGAAATATGGCAAAGAGGCTAATTTAATATCATCTTAAATATCTGTATTTCAATTAATTACATTATATTTTGATAATTTTACTTTTTTTATAAAAAATATCCGATATTTTTGAAATAATATTTAAATATATCGGATGGCAATCAAACGAAAATTATTTGGAGAGCTAATTGCTCATCTGCAATCAAAGGAATTTACAATTATTACTGGTGCCAGGCAAATAGGTAAGTCCACATTACTTGGTCAATTGGAAGAGGATATAAAATCAAAAGCTCTTCCGGTAATCAAACTTACTTTAGAAAGAAAAAACATTTTACTTGACCTTAATGCTTCGCCCGAAAATATATTTAAATATATACCCAATACAGTAGATAGAATGTATGTGCTCATAGATGAAATCCAATTATTAGATGATCCAAGTAATTTTTTGAAACTTTTGTACGATGAGTATGCTCCAAAATTAAAAATAATAGCTACTGGTAGTAGTGCTTTTTATATAGATCAAAAATTTACGGATTCCCTGGCAGGAAGAAAAAAATTGTTAGAACTAAAGACTTTGGATTTTGAAGAATTCCTTTTGTTTAAAGAACGTGATGATCTTGCTATTGAGTTGACTAAGCTCAGGAATGGATCACAAAAAAAGTCATTACTTGAAAATCAGTTATGGATTGAAATGGATGAATACATTAATTACGGTGGTTACCCAGCGATTACCCTGGAGAAAGACAAAAAAATAAAAAAAGAAAAATTGGAAGACATTCGCGATTCATTTGTAAAACGTGATATCTTAGAATCAAAAGTGAAAGATGAAATCAAATTTTATGAACTAATGATCCTGCTTTCATCACAAACAGGCAATCTTCTCAATCAGCACAAACTTTCTATTGCATTAAAGGTCCCATTGGCAGCCATAGAAGAATATATTTACATTCTTCAAAAATGTTACCATGTTTCTATAATCAGGCCATTCTACCAATCCATTAAAAAAGAACTTATCAAAATGCCAAAGATTTTTTTTAATGACCTGGGGCTTAGAAATATGTTAATAAACTATTTTGCACCTATTGAGGTTAGACCAGATAAAGGGGCTTTACTTGAAAATTATGTTTTTAGGAGATTAAGTGAAACAAATAAAATGGAAAGCATAAAATATTGGCGCACGGCAGATGGAAGTGAAGTGGATTTTGTAATAGATAATCCTAATCAACAAAAAGCCTACGAAGTAAAGTATGCCAATACGGAAATTAGTCCCAAAAAATACTCTATGTTTACTGATAACTATACTGACTATCCACTACAATATGTATCATGGAAATCGGATGCATTGCTTTGTCTCTAATTTTTTTTATTTTTTCCTTACATAAAACCCACACACTTTATTCATTATACATTCCTCACATTTGGGTTTTTGGGGTCGGCATATTTCCCTTCCTAAAAAAGAAAGTCCCATACCCACATTGCCCCAATCTTTTTGTGGAATAATCTCCATGAGTTGACTTTCGATTTTTTCGGGATTGGATGCGGTGACCATACCAAGCCGGGGTGCCACCCGGACGACATGTAAATCTACAATCACTCCTTCCGGTTTGGCGTTGGCAGCATGCATTATTACATTCGCTGATTTTCTACCGATGCCCGGGAGCTTAGTCATTTCTTCCAATGTAAGAGGAATGTTTTTATCGTCTTTTATAAGCCTGCCAATTTCCAGCAACCATTTCGTTTTATTTCGATAATTTACTATTCCTTTTACCAGGGGTAGTAAATCTTCTTCTTTGGCGCGGCTTAGCGCTTTCATGTCGGGTATTGATTTGAAAAGTTCCGGTGCTTTTTCGTTTATTCTTCTATCCGAATCACGTGCAGCGAGAATGGTCATTACCAGCATCTCATAGATAGAATTATAATTCAATGGATGTTTTCGCCCGTTGTATTTTGTGAGTAAAGGTTTTAGCTCTTTTATCCATTGTATTTTGGCTGCCATTCACTAAAATTATGGCTTTTCCAATTGATATTGCCTACTTTACAAAAGGCATAGCCACTATTTCCGCATCCAATAATTTTTCACCTGCCTTTACGTGAATATGATTACCAAGGCTTGATTCACCAATAGATACATAACCCATTCCAATGGGGTACCCCAGAGTGGGAGACGATGTACCGGATGTGACTTCTCCTATTTCTACGCCACTGACCGATAATATTGGGTAATGTTGTCTGGGTACTCTGCGGTCATTTACTTTAAATCCTACCAGTTTGGACTTTAAACCATCTGCTTTTTCTTTTTTAAAAATCGCTGAAGATGTAAACGGTCCTTTGTTTAATTTAGTGATCCATCCCAGGCCAGCGGATAAGGGGGAGGTATTATCATTGATATCATTTCCATACAGGCAGAAACCTTTTTCCAACCTCAATGTATCACGTGCACCCAGGCCTATGGGCATGATATCGTAAGCAGCACCAGCTTCAAAAATTGTATTCCACACATGAATAGCATGTTTTTCCTCAAAATACAATTCATACCCACCAGAACCAGTATATCCTGTAGCTGAGATCAGGACATTCTCTATTCCGGCAAATTTCCCTTTGGTAAAGGTATAGTATGCCAAATCACTTAGTTTTACATCTGTAAGGGCTTGCAGAGCATCTGTGGCCAGGGGACCTTGTACGGCGAGTAAGGCTGTCTGATCGGAAATGTTAATCACCCTTGTATCGTATGTATTGTGATTATTTACCCAGTTCCAGTCTTTCTCTATATTTCCTGCATTTACTACCAACATATAGGCATTTTCACCAGCAGCACATTGATCTTCGTCTAATCTATACACCAACAAATCGTCTACTATACCGCCGTGCTCATTGGGCATACAACTATATTGAGCCTGCCCAATAGAAAGTTTAGTTACATCATTAGTAGTAATGGATTGAATAAGATCCAGGGCTTCCTTGCCTTTTACAATGAACTCACCCATGTGCGATACATCGAATACGCCTACTTTTTTACGGACCTGATGATGCTCTTCAGTGATGCCTTTGGGATAATAGATCGGCATGTTAAATCCTGCAAATTCGGCCATGCGGGCTCCCAGACTTTTATGAATTGGAGCCAGTGCGAGTTCTTTCATTAATTTTTTTTAATATTTTTAGCGAAGAGCAAATATCGGGATAATAATTAGTTTCCAAGGCAGATCTTCTCATTTTAAAATAAGGATCTTTGATCACTCAATAATGTGTTTAATTTTATCCTTATTTATCCTCTGATGATTCCCTTTAGGTTTAGCTCTATCAGGTAATTTTAGTTTTGGAAATAAAGATTGCCGGTACATGCTATCAAATTGATGGGTCTGGATTTACATTCCCTCAAATAATTTAGCAACACCAAAAGCTGCCCCCGCTGCCAATGCACCTATAGACATCACTTTTAATGCACCTTGCCAGGCTGATACTCCGGTAATTTTACTCTTAAAATAACCAAAAAGGAACAAACAAATCAAGGTAGCAACTACAGAATATTTTAATGCTTCACCTGCATTATCAATAAAAAAATACGGGCTAAGTGGGATGATACCGCCAGCTATATATGCCAGACCAATATTGAAGGCACTCTTAGTTGCTCTTCTGGGATCGGGTTCATCTAAACCCAATTCATATTTCATCATAAATTGTACCCATTTATCGGGATCCTGAGCAATTTGGTTGGTGGCGGCTGTTTGTATTTCTTCACTTAATCCGAGATGGGCAAAGAACTCTTTGGTCTCTTCTATTTCCCTGTGACGCAAGTGTTCTATTTCATAGTATTCTCTTCTTAATTCACTTTGATAATGATCCTGAGCTGTCTTGCCTGCCAGATATCCACCTAATCCCATAGCAATAGAGCCGGCAGCAATCTCCGCTATACCCGCTATCATTACTATATTACTGGAATCTACAGCGCCACTCAATCCGGCAGCCAATGCAAAAGGTACGGTGAGCCCATCACTCATACCGATTACAATATCTGCAAGTGATTGAGAGCTTTTAAGATGATTCTCTATATGCGGATCATGATGCAAGTGAGTATCCATGCATACAAATGTAGTGATTGGACTTAATAACTTTAAAGAAATAGATTAGTAAAACCAATCTTAGTATACGACTGATATATATCAATACATGTACAATTAGAGTTTAGGGGCTCATTACTGCTAACTATCTGATTTTCCACCTTATTTGTACAGTACAATCATTAGTAAAATATATATATGTTTCAAGAGTGGTCAAACCCGGCCTACATAGCTGAAAACCACTATATTTGCCGTCCTTTTAAAAACATAAATAAAAAAGCAAAAAATGAGAGTTGCATGCGTAGGCGCAACCGGATTGGTAGGTACGGTAATGTGCCAGGTATTAGAAGAAAGAAATTTCCCTATCACTGAATTTATTCCCGTGGCCTCTGAGAAATCAGCAGGTAATAAATTTATATTTAAAGGTAAGGAATATAAAATACATTCTATGGCAGAGGCAGTTGCCAAAAGACCCGATATAGCCTTGTTTTCCGCGGGGGCATCGGTATCTACTGAATGGGCACCTAAATTTGCTGCCGTAGGCACATTAGTAGTAGACAATTCATCTGCATGGCGTATGGACCCGGGGAAAAAACTGATCGTACCTGAGGTGAATGGGGAGACCGTAACCAGAGAAGATCGGATCATTGCCAACCCCAATTGCAGTACTATTCAAATGGTGGTGGCATTGGCGCCATTACATAAAAAGTATAAAATAAATAGATTGGTAGTATCTACCTATCAATCGGTTACCGGGACCGGTGTAAAGGCTGTAAAGCAATATGATCGCGAAGCTACCGGAGAGCAGGTTCCCAATGAAGAAAAAGCATATAAATATCCCATATTTGAAAATGTAATACCTCATTGCGATGTTTTCCTCGATAATGGATATACCAAAGAAGAAATGAAGATGGTAAATGAAACACGGAAAATCATGGGAGATCAATCCATACGAGTGACCGCCACTGCAGTAAGAGTACCGGTAAAAGGTGGCCATTCAGAAAGTGTAAACATCGAATTTGAAAAAGAATTTGATTTAAATGATGTAAAACAGCTCCTGGCATCCGCAGATGGCATAGAATTGGTAGATGACATGGCAACTTTTAAATACCCCATGCCGTTATATGCTAAAGGGAAAAATGAAGTATATGTAGGCCGGCTCCGAAGAGATGAGTCACAGGATAAAACTCTTAATATGTGGATCGTATCAGATAATCTCAGAAAAGGTGCTGCTACCAACGCCATACAGATAGCCGAATACATGATGAAACATGATTTAATTACCGCTGAAGAAACAGCAGTAGCATAATAAATTACAAATCACTCTTTTGTACCGATTGAAAAAATTTAATACATAACTCGTAATACAGATTATACGCATGAAAACTAGAATCGTCTTTTGGGGCACAAATGCATCTAACGAAAAAGTACTGGTAGCATTACAATTGGATCCCGATCAAAACAAAGTACACGAATGGATCTTCCCCTCTTCCGTAGTCACTGAAGAATTTGCAAATGCCATGATGAAAGATTGGAGAAACGACAAGGACATATCCTTTCCTGAGTCGGTAATTCATTCTGAAAAAGCACTCACTGCATCTGAATCATTGTTATCTGAAGGCCTCAAAGCCGATAAAGATGACATCATCTCCAGAGCTCAGTCTGAATGGCATTTTATTGTATTATCACATAAGCTGAAGCAAGGTTTCGAACAGGAATTTTCTGACCTCAAGGAAAAAACAGAAAAACTGCTTAAATATGATAATGCTTTATGGGATGAATTAAAAGGATTCTGGGATCGTGTACAAAACCAGGTACGTGAACGAAATCTGTTTAGAGAACATGCCCAGATACTGAGAGACGGTACCAATTCTCTTTTTGAAAGCCTGAAGAAATTGCGTAAAGCGGTAGACGATGAATTTGACCGGGCATCAAAAGAACAAGTGACCAAATTCCAATCTAAACTGGAAAGCATAAATGAAAAATTGAATAAAGGTCTTAGCTTTCAACCGATTTTTGAAGAACTAAAACAATTACAGGTCGCGCTCAATAAAGCCGAAATGAATCGAAATGATCGCGGCTCCATTTGGGATCAAATTGATAGTTTATTTAAACAAATAAAAGAAAGGCGGGCCGGTGGCGGCGGTAAAGAAGGAGGTGCTCCCGGATCAGACAGACTTACCCGCAGATTCGATGGCCTGGTAGATGCGTTAGCCAAAATGCAATCATCTATAAAACGGGATTACAGTGATCTCGAATTTGAAAAAAGAAAAATAGCAAACTCCGAAGGTCAACTGGAGGCTCAAATCAGGCAGGCTAAAATCAAAATGATCGAAGAGCGCATCAAGTCCAAAGAAGAAAAACTAAAAGACATGAACGCCACCAGGGCCGATCTCGAAAAGCGACAGGAACAAGAAAAAGTAAAGGAAATACGACGGGCTGAAAAAGAAAAACTCGAAGCTGCAAAACATTTTGCCGAAGATCGCATCAAAGAAGAAATGCGTAAAGCCGCAGAAGCTAGAAAAGACGATAGCCGGTTAGATAAAGCAGCAGAAGCCATCACCGGCAAGCCGGTAGCTCACCATGACAGTATTATAGATGCTATAGGTACCACACTCGGTGAAACCCTGGAAGATGTGGTAGATACCGTACGTGCAGTTTCTGAGGTAGTGGCTGAAAAAATTGAAGATTTTGCCGAAAATCTCAAAGCTGATAAAGAAAAAGAAGAAGAGCCAAAGGCGTAATCTAAGTCCATCTCTGAGTATTCAATCGCAATTATACAAAAGTCGTTATTGCTTCACAATAACGACTTTTGTTTTTTTTACCACTAAATACACTAAGGAAACGAGAAATTCCATTCGTTTCAATCAGTGTAATCCGCCTAATTCGTGTTATACCCATGGCCAAAGGCCATTATTGACTCTTGTATTATCCGCGAATTTGCACGAATGGCCACGAATTAAAATACATCATTAATAATTCGTGTAAATCAATGTAATCCGTGTGATTCGTGTTACACCCATGGCCAAAGGCCATTCTTGACTCTTGTATTATCCACGAATTTCTCGATTGGTAATGGAGCGTTTTTTCTCTAACATAAACATACATAATCGATAACCATACACTGCTTGCTAAATTAGTACATTTGTACAACCATTCTTCATTATATGAGAGGAATAAAATATTTAGCTGCTTTCGGAACCATTTTTTTCTTTATAGGATTTTATTGTTTAAGAGCAGCATTTCAGAAAAATACTTCCACTCACAGCAGCGACAATATGAAGGGCTCTGCAAAAGCAATCCTTGTAATCGCAGGAATAGTATTTATCGCTTTGGGAATATATTTAATACTATCAAACATTAAATC
>JBGAVW010000038.1:0-48527 GCA_044227925.1 Saprospiraceae bacterium
GTGTGATGACAAATTGTGATACTGTAAGTATCTTTCTTAGCCAGGCTTTACGGGTTTGATCTGTACCCTGATAGCTCATATTCTTTAGTACTGTCACGGGTTTGAAATTAGCTAATACCCTGGCCGGATAATATCCGGAAAATAGACTCACCGTAATGGTCAATAGTATTAGAAAAATCCATACATGGGATTGATTTAATGAACTAAAAGAAATAGCTGGTGGTATAAAATCATTAAACACATGGATGAATAAGGGTGTTAATAGAATGGATAATAAAACGGCAAGGCTGGTTATTACAAATGTTTCACTAAGAAATTGAGCCGTCAACTGACCTTTTCTGCTCCCCATTGTTTTTCTAATACCTATTTCTTTAGCTCGTTGTGCAGCCTGTGCGGTAGTCAGGTTTATAAAATTAATACATCCCAGTAATAATAAAAATGTGGCTACCACTAACAATCCTGCCAAAGTAGGTTTGTGGGCTTGTCTGACTCCTTCAAATGCTTCAAATTTATCGGCAAAATGCATATCAGCCAAAGGCTGTAAAAAGTGTTTTGTATCATCGGAATCTCCATTTTCAGGCTTGGGCATATGTTTAAGCCTCATCTCTGAAAGTTGTTTTTCTATTTGATCTGTGGTTATGTTTTTATTTAGTTTTACAAATAATTGCGAGGAGGAGTTGATACTACCCCATTCATCCCAATTCCAATTTTTTTTTAATGAAGTGACTTCAAGTGTAGCTCTGGACATAAATTCTTTAAATTCAAAATCTGTCGGTCGCTCAATGTCTTTTACTATTCCCGAGACTGCCATTTTAAGACTATCGTCATACACTATGGTTTTGCCTAAAATATCTTGGGCTGGTAGATTACCAAAATATATTCTGGCTCTGCTTTCTGTCAAAACTACTTGATACGGATCTTTTAATGCTGTCAAAGAAGATCCTGCTATCCAATCATGTTGAAATAAATCAAAATAATATGAATCTGCATATATGATATTTTTTTGCTGAGTAATCTGTAAAGGACTTTGGCTACCTGGCATGAGAACCTGCACGTTAAATCCATAAGTGGTAAAAAAATGAGTCTGCAACTCTATCCCTGGAATTTCTTGCCTCATGGCATAGTCCGTGGGTACAGGTACTCCGGAATTGTGAATAATGAGGTCAGGAGCATTTATTTCCGTGACTACCCGATATATTCTTTCTCTATCCTGATGATGTCGGTCAAAACTATATTCATATTGGACTATAAGATAAATCACCACGGCCGCGCTAATACCAATTGCTAGTCCTGCCATATTGATAAAGGTAAAAAGTCTGTTGTTCCAGAAATTTCTTGTAGCAATTTTGATAAAGTGTGTTATCGGAAGATAAAGTGTAACCATTATATTTAGAAGTTTGTAATTAGTGGTCAAAAGATTTGGAGGTTGTTTCTATCATGCTATCTTTCAATCACCTATTTTTAGTCATTTATTCAGTTCGTAAACTTTTTATCCCGAGGCTCACCAATGAAACTTTTTTCTCTGTAGATTCGATACGGGATTTCAAAGCATACTCATTCTGTTCGCAAGCTTTTTATCGGCTTAGCACGTATAGCTTTCAATACATGAAATTGAATAGTAATGAATGCAATTCCTACGGCTATTAATCCAGCCATCAGAAATACAACCCAATCGATCGAAATTCGGAATGCAAAACCATGTAACCAACTTTGCATGATATACCAGCAGATAGGGATTGCAATAACCAAAGACAATAGCACCAATCGTATAAAATCCTTACTCAATAAAATAAATATATTGGCTGCAGAAGCACCAATCACTTTTCTCACGCCGATCTCTTTGGTACGTTGTTGTACATTATATGCGGATAATCCCAATAGACCAAAACAAGCGATGATAATGCCGAGCAAAGCAAAGATTCCAAATACTTTACCAAAAAGAATGTCGCCTTTATATTGAGAATTATACGCTTCATCCAGAAAAAAATAATTAAATGGATCAGATGGAAAAAATTTACTCCATTCGGTATTTATTACGGATATCACCTCGCCGGGATTATTGGATTTTAATTTGACTGAATAAAACGTACGGGCATTTGGTCTTAACAAAATGATCATAGGATCAAGGGATTTTTGAAGGCCCTGGTGATGGTAACTTTCGGCAACGCCCAATATCGTCAAGGTATCCCTTCCCCTGATTATTTTTTTGTTTATAGCGTCTGCCATATCACTAAATCCTAACTCACGGGCACCCACATCTGTTAGCACTACAGCCCGATTATCTGTAGCAAATTCTTTTGAAAATGATCTGCCTGCAATCATTTTGATTCCAAAGTTTGGCATAAAGTCATAATCTACTCCCATATGATACATGGTATGGGCAGTGGCATCCGGTATATCTCCTCTCCGGATACTATTGGTCCAATAGATTTCTTTACCCATCACACTGGTAGATGCGGATACTCCTGAGACCTGATTCTGTGAAAGCAAACTTTGCTTGAAAGGTTGAAATACTTCTGAGTAGATGGAATCCTCCATGGTCCTCGAACCTTCTATGACCAGGGTCTGTTCGATATCTGCTCCCAGATTAGAAGAGCTCATGTATTTAACCTGATTAAATACGATGATAGTTCCTGCAATCAATGCTATGGATGTGACAAATTGAGTGACCATCAACCCTTTTCTAAGCAATATACCTGAATCCGTATTTTTAAATGCCCCCTTCAATACCTTCACAGGTTGAAATCCGGATAATACCATTGAAGGATAAATGCCGGATAAAATAGTGCCTGCAACAAACATAATAAAAAATATAGCCCAATATGGAAGACTCAAAGTAAAATAGGGCAAATAGGGTTTTCCGGTAAAATTATCAAAGTAGGGTATGGCCAGTAACAATACTCCTACAGACAGTGCCAGACCTATTAGGTTGAGTATAAAACTTTCAGTCAGAAATTGAGAAATCAGAGAGTAGCGTTGAGCCCCCATTACTTTCCTGATACCTACCTCTTTGGCTCGTTCAACTGATCTGGCAGTAGAGAGATTGACATAATTTACCCAGGCTATGCCCAATATAAATAAAGCAATTAGAAATAAAAAAGAAACCGCCTTGCCATTGCCATTGACTTCTGCTTCCTGATTAGCATTGGATTGCAAATGAATATCTTTTAATGGAATCAATGTGAGTGCATTAGTTATGTTATTCTTCTTAGCATATTCGCTATTATTCATATAACGATCGCAAAAGGCGGGGAATTTAGATTCAAACTTTTTAAGGTCGGTACCCGGTGTCAATTGCAAATAAGTATAAAAATCATACCAGCCCCATCCTGTCTCTGTGGCATTAGAGGTGTCACCTTGTGCGTTTAGTTCACTTTGCAATGTCTTGTAAGAAACCAGGTAATTCAATATCAGATGGGAGTTGACCGGAAAATCTTTGTATACACCTACTACAGACAGATCCTTATTTGGTAAATCAATGGACTCCAAAATGGATAATCTTTTGCCGATAGGGTCTGCATTACCGAAATATTTTTTTGCTGTCGATTGAGATAAAATAATTTGATTGGTCTCATTCAATAATTTTGAGACATCACCCTGCAACATTTGAATGCCAAGCATAGGTATAGCAGCAGGATCAGCATAATATCCTTTTGATTCTTTGAATTTGATATCAACTTCCTTGTAAGATAATACGGGTTCAAAATCAATCAGCCGGCAATAATCCACCACTTCCGGAAAGTCTTTTTTCATAGTTGGGCCTATAGCTGGATAAGAAGTAGCGGAACGCCATGACAAGCTGCCTTTGTTGTAGCTATCCAATCTCAACCGGACTACTTGATCTGCCACTGTGGAAAATGAGTCATAACTTTTTTCAAAAGAGACATAATGGAATATCAACAAACAGCAAATCATCCCGATAGTAATTCCAAATACATTTAAAAGGGTAAATCCCTTTCGAAAGATCAGGCTTCTATAGGCGGTTTTAAATGTGGCAAGATTCATACCTGTAATTTATTTAGTTAGGTGATTTTTTTTGATGTTGTAGTTATTAACCTGCGGGTATATTTTCATTTCCCTGCTAGCTTTCATCTACTGTCTTTTTTCTATTAACTTAGAAAGCTTTCTTTCATCACAAAAATGTTTCAAGTAATAAGCCAAAAATACAATACGTTGTTTTTCTTATACTTAGATTACTATTTTCCTTTTTATTACTGTCCGAAAATGATACAGTATGCTTTAGTACGAAGCATACCTGGTTAAAAATTTTCAAAAAAATAATGATCCTTTATTGCGTAGTCAAATAACTACATATTATATTTGTAGTCAAATAGCTACATAATGAATCTGAGAAGAGATGTATTTCAAGCCCTGGCCGATCCCACCCGCAGAGCAATACTGGTGCTCATTGCCACTCAGTCCATGACCGCGGGAGCCATTGCTTCCAAATTCAATACCTCCAGACCTACCGTGTCAAAACATCTGCACATTCTTACCGAGTGTGAATTGGTAAGCCCACGACCCCAAGGAAGGGAAATACATTATCATTTTAATCCTGTAAAAATGAAAGAAGTAGCTGATTTTATAGACCCTTTCCGCAAGATGTGGGATGACCGGTTTAACAAACTCGAATCTATAATGAAAAATTATAAAAAATAATGGAATACAAAACTAAGATCAAAGCTGAAGAAGGAAAGCATGACATCCTCATCACCAGGGAATTTGATTTACCCATCGATTTATTATTCAGGGCGTATACCGATGCGGAAATAGTAGAGCAATGGATGGGCACCAAAGTCGAAAAGCTGGAAAACAAAAACCACGGCAGCTATCAGTTTATAACCACTGATCCAAGAGGATTCGAACACCGCTTCAATGGTACAATTCATGAGATAGTAAAGGATCAAAAAATCACCAGAACTTTTGAAATGGAGAATACCCCCTTTCCCGTACAACTGGAGTTTCTGACATTTGATAAAATAGATGATGAAAGAAGCCTGCTGCATATGCATATCATTTACAAATCAGTGGATGATCGGGATGCCATGTTAAAATTACCTTTTGCTCAGGGAATCAGCATGGCCCACGACAGAATTCAAAATATAGTACAAAAATTAAAAATATAATCATGGAAATTCAAAATCAACCAGCTGCAAAACGAAGAAAAATCATCTATTGGATCGCAACGGTGTGGTTGTCCCTGGGCATGGTATCTACAGGTATAGTACAATTGATTCGAATGAAAGAGGAAGTAGACAAGACCTGCCTGCATCTTGGCTACCCTGAATATTTCCTTACGATCATCGGAATATGGAAAATACTTGGAGTGATGGCTATACTGATTCCCAATTACCCACTGCTCAAAGAATGGGCTTACGCTGGATTTTTCTTTGTCATGTCAGGAGCCGTATTTTCACATGCCGCAAAATCAGATGCAGCCATAGATTATTTTGGACCTATTTTATTATTGGTCTTGACCTTGGTGTCATGGTATTACAGACCGGATCAACGAAAACTTTATAAATAAGATTGACTATGAATACTACAGCATCAACTGCGGATTGGTTTTTTACTAAACCGAGTAATTGGCAGTCAGAATATCAGCTATTGAGATCGATTGCAATGGAACCTATCTCCAAATCATTCTCATTGCAGGAAGAAGTAAAATGGGGAAATCCATGTTATACCTACCAGGGAGCGAATATTGTTTTAATACATGGATTCAAAGAATACTGTGCATTACTTTTCTTAAAAGGTGCCTTGCTCAAAGACGATAAAAAAATATTGATTCAGCAGACTGAAAATGTACAAGCTGCC
The DNA here is from genome assembly GCA_044227925.1 of Saprospiraceae bacterium. GTDB lineage: Bacteria > Bacteroidota > Bacteroidia > Chitinophagales > Saprospiraceae > JADJLQ01. The sequence continues at coordinate 5,818 of JBGAVW010000038.1, forward strand.
AGGCAAATGAGGTTTAAAAATGTGCAAGAGATCATAAAACAAAAGTCAACAATAAAATCTTTTATCAAACAAGCCATCGAAGTCGAAAAAGCAGGTCTAAAGGTTATATTTAAAAAACCAGCCGAGTTTAAAATGGCAGAGGAATTTAAAAACGCTTTAGATCAAATGCCAAAGCTGAAAATGGCTTTTAATGCATTGACTCCCGGAAGGCAACGTGCTTATTTGTTATATTTTTCGTCTGCAAAGCAGGTAAAGACCAGAGCGGATCGGGTAAAAAAATACATACCTCAGATATTGGCCGGCAAAGGATTGGATGACTGAAACTTCAATCAGAATCCCACTTCTGCTGTATTAAATCGCACATGGATTTGCAGTCCAATACTTTATTTACTACAGGACAGAATCAATTATTTACATGATCGGCTTTTAATAGGATATGCCTCGTTTGACTAAAGCCATTTGCCGACAATTCTATCTTGTACAAACCCGGGCCGGCTTGCTGAACTCCATATTTTTCCAGAACAGCACCATATTCTAAATTTTCAGTAAATGGTTGCATAATCCTTCGTTTTTCTGCAATCGTTTTTGCTTTTGTATACCGGTTATAAGCTCCGGAAATGGTATTGGTATAATCCTTTTTATTATTTTCTTTAAAAAACATAGTAATCCATTCTGATTCAGCAGGTGTATAATCGATTACATCATATTCACGATTCCAATAATACCTGTTTAGTCCCGGATTGACTTTTATTTTCTTAAGGAAGGATTGATCACCCTCCCCGGTGATCTTAATCTGTATACTATCTATGTTGTCCTGATTTATATAAAAATTCACGGGGACTTCTACGTTAAATTCGGCCCTGGGCAGAGAACTGGTTTTTTTAATATGAGCTGGATTACTGCCTGCCCACCAGAAATGCCCCCGCTGACCTCCCCGGCTTATATTCTGCCAAAGTGTAACCGGTTTTTGTTCAAATAAATAGACAGGTTGTGACAGGATTATATCATTCATTTGCCTTAGTGGTGAAATGTCATCTACTATCCATATTCCTCTGCCATGGGAGCCAATGATTAAATCTTTCTCCCGTGGGTGTATTTTTAAATCATAAACGGATACGGTAGGCAATCCTTTCATTTTATTCCAGGACTTACCCCTTGTCAATGAATACCAAACACCGGTCTCGGTACCTATAAAAATTAAATTTTCGTTTTCGGGATCTTCCCTGATTACCCTCACTACTTCGCCGGAAGGTATGCCATCAGTAATCTTTGTCCAGGATACACCGTTATCTTCAGTGATATATACATATGTAGCAAAATGATCGTTTCTGTGGCCATCTAATGAGATTATTGCTCTGGCCGGATTATGATGAGAAGCTTCAACACCGCTTACCCATAAACCACCCGGTAAACCCGGGATAGAGGAAGTAGGGTTTTTCCAGCTACGACCACCATCATTCGTATATTGTATCAGACCATCATCTGTACCCACCCAAATGGTATTTTCTGTAATCGGAGAAACAGATATTGAGGTAATAGTGCAATGGGTTTCAGCACCCGAATTATCGGGTGTAATACCACCACTGATTCCATCCTTCCTTTTGACCCGGTCATTAGTAGAAAGATCAGGACTGATAATACTCCATGTTTTGCCTTTGTTGGTTGATTTATATACATGATTGCCTCCAATATAAACATTGGAAGGATCGTGAGGTGATAAAATTAACGGGGCTGACCAATTAAATCTCATTACATCCTGTATCGTATCACCCGGCTTAAAATATTCATCAAAATTGAGAACATTATTATTACCCGGCCTGATTTGTTTCAACTCCCTCAATTCAGGATCATATTTAAAATATTGCCCGTTTTCCATGCCTGTATAGGCATCTTGCGGATCATATGGGTTTACGGCCGCACTTTGTCCGTCTCCCCAGTGCATCTTCCAGCTGTGATCATTGAGAATGCCACGATTATCTCTTGCAAAGGAAGGGGTAGCAAATGACCCATTGTCCTGTAGTCCCCCGTAAATGGTATATGGTGCTTTCATATCAAAGCCCAAATAATAATATTGAGTAATAGGGAGATTATCTATGAGTTGAAAATGGGCACCATGATCATGGGTCAGAGAAAATCCTTTGTCAGCACCCAGATAATATCTTTCCTTGTTTTTAGGATCAATCCACATGGCATGAAAATCGCCATGCACTTCCTGATCTTCACTACCATCTTTAAATGTTTTACCACCATCTTCTGAAACCATAAAGCGGGTAGTGAGCACATATACCCGCTTATCATCATTTGGATTGATCCGGATCTGTGAATAATAAAATGGCCGGTTATTGTATTTGTTGATATAAACCCAGGACTGTCCACCGTTTTCAGATCTGTATATTCCACTTCCTGGTACAGCCAGTGTATCTGATTTCACCGCTTCAATTATTGCCATAAGTATGTTGGGATTTTTTTCATAAATGGCGAGACCAATGCGCCCGGTAGATCCGGAAGGAAGTCCCATAGTTAGTTTTTTCCAGGTTTCGCCACCATCAGTACTCTTATAAATGCCGCCATTTTCTCCACCAGAGTGAAAATGATAAGGTTTACGCAGACGATGATAGAAAGCAGCATACAATATATTTGGATTTTTACTGTCCCTCACCAGGTCGGTACATCCTGTCTTTCCATCCATGGGTAAACCATTTGTTTTTAAGCTCCAGCTGTTGCCTCCGTCTTTTGATCGGAAAAGTCCACGTTCACCCGAGTAGCCCCAAAGATGCCCGGTAGCACATACACATACATCGTTGCTGTTTTTGGGATTTACCAACACCCTGCTGATATGATGAGTGGATTGAAGGCCTTTTGATTCAAATGTATTACCGCCATCTGTAGATTTGTATATCCCATTACCCCAGGAAACACTATTTCTATTATTTGCTTCTCCTGTCCCCACCCATATGGTATTGTTATTTTGCGGATCAAGGGCAATATCCCCAATGGACGCCGTTTCGTACCGATCAAATATCGATTGCCAGGTGATGCCTGCATTGATAGATTTCCATACTCCACCTGAGGCAGATGCCACATACACTTTTGTAAAATCATCGGGATGGGCTTCCACATCAGTAACTCTGCCACCCGGACTGGCAGGACCAATATTTCGAATGGGTAAATCCAGTGGATACTGCTGACCAAACAGTAAGCTGCTGATCAAATTCAAAAATAGGATCTGGACTAGTTTCATGATTTGTTTTTTTTGAGTATAAATAAAAAAAGCCCTACATCTCTATGAAGGACTTTTTTTATTAACAAACTTAATTAAAATTTATAGTGCTGTTTTTCAATTTGTATTATCGGTTTATTTCAGTCTCTACAAAAATACCGGGATCATTCGGGGCCAACGGATTGGCACTGATTTCGGATTGAGCAACAATGAACCGCTGTGGATATTTCGATACTGTATTAATATTAAACGGAGGCAGGACTGCAATCTCCTTTTCTTTTACACTCAGTCTGCGAAGATCTTCAAAGGGAATATGAGTAAGATAATTGGTTACATATTTTTCTTCGATGATCTCTCTTAATAAAGCCGTAATGGTAGATTTATTATCTTTATTTTCTATACCTCCTGATTCAAAATCCTGAATGGTAAAGGCAGCATAAGTCAATCCATCTGCGGCATTCAATTTTTCAAATGCTTTGCCGGATTGCAAATGTGCCCGAAGGGTATTAAGGTTATTCAATGCTTCTGTCTGACTACCTATGCGGGCTTCTGCTTCGGCGATATAAAGCAGGTTTTCTTCATAGCCTGCCAGGATCTGTGCCCTGTTTCGGGCAGCTATGCCTTTATTGTTATTGGCTGTATTTCCATCGAACCTGTAATAAGCCAGTCTTGCAGCTTCGTTGGTCTTGGAATGATTTCTTTTGGTTTTTAATAAATCATCCATAAAGGAACCGGTAAATCCCCAGTACCCTGCACGTTGATCGATCACTTTAAAATTAGTGTTTGTGCTGCCGATACCTATTGCCGGTGGAGTAAATACCATAGCGTCAGCAGGAGCCAGGATTCCTTTTTTCGCGCTGGCCAGTGCTTTATCATATTCACGGGTAAGGGTGAAAAAACGGGCTTTGATGGTATAGGCTGCTTTTGTCCATTTGGTTTTATTTCCGCCATAGTACAAATCTTCAGGCAGCGCGATTGAGGTGGCACTTTCTAACTCAGCAATAGCCTGATCTAATAATGTCTGTACGCCTGCCAGGACCGATTTTTGAGATTCAAATTTCGGATTGGCTTTATCCGATGCAGCTTCAGTAAAAGGAATATCTCCAAATAAGCTTGCGAGCGTACCGGTGGTCTGTGCTTCAACTACTTTAGTAATGCCGGATAATAATTTTGCGCTTGGGCTGGAAGCCGTCTGCTCCCGCAATACTTTAGCTTGCTTGATCACACCCTGATAGGCATTTTGCCATATCTGATTCGTTTCTTCAGCAGAAATATTGTATTCATAAATGCTTTTATATAATAACAATACTCCCTTGGTTTGACCACTCCACATACTACCAATGCGGGTCTGGTGCCCTACCTGAACACCAATATTAGCCAATTGAATTCCTTTTAATAATAATACCCCGGCTTCAAAACTGTCGGCTGTGATGGCATTGGGATTATCATTAATACCCTCTACCAATTTCTCACAACTTACCATTGAAAATACCAGTGTGAGCAGAAATATATATTTATAGTTTTTCATGATATTTTAATTTTTTAGTTCTACAAATTCATTAAAAATTGAGTTTTATGCTGGCCACCCAGGATTTGGTACTCGGATTGGTAAAATATTCAATACCGAAACCATTATCCACACCAGACTGATTTACTTCAGGATCTATACCCAGGACATCGGTCCACAAAACCAGGTTTCTGCCTGAAATGGAAACATCGATGGAAGATAATTTGGTGTATTTTTTTAGTTTGCTACCGGAAAAACTGTAATCTAATGACACTTCACGCAGCCTGGTCCAGCTGCCATCGTTGACCGCAAATTCATTTATAGCAGAACCACCCAGACCACCTCCAAGACTGGAATACCAACCTTCGTCCAACAACACATCACCACCTCCGAAGTTTTTGATATTACCCCTCACTACTGATCCACTTGGAAATACCTTGCCAGTACTGTTTACCAGGTCTTTGGTGAGTGTCACCTCATTACCTACATCCTGGTAAGTTCCGAAAGCATACAGTACAAATCGGGTTCTTTCAGCAAAATCCGCTCCCTGGTATGTTTCAAATAAAACATTGAAGTTTAGTTTACCCAGATATCCTCTGATGCCTGCCCCTCCTCTCCAGTCAGGATTGGGATCACCTATTATTCCCTGAACGGGTGCTAACTGAGGAAATCCTCTGTCATTGAGGGCCAGTTTACCATCTGCCTGTCTCAATGCCTTAGAAGCAAATAATATACCTAACGGTTGGCCTACAATAGCGTTGGAGGTAATGGACTGATCAGTAATCGCTAGTCTGTCTACGCCTCCCAGGCTGAGTACTTTATTTTTATTATTATTAAAATTTCCATACAATTCCAATCCATATTTTTTCTCATCCAGGATTTTCACTCCCAGGTCTAGTTCCAATCCTTTGTTTTCCATTTTAGCCGCATTGGCATACTTGGATAAAAATCCGGAGCTGGGTGCAAGATTAATAGCTAATAAAATATCATTGATGGTGTTTTTATAATAGGTCGCCCCAAGGGTTATTTTATCTTTTAAAAGTCTAAGGTCAGTACCTATTTCGAACTCGGTTTTTATTTCCGGTTTAAGGCTATTATTTCCCTGGTCATCATTTAACCTGAACCCTCCTCCGAATTCATTGATGTCCAAAGCATCATCATAGGTACTGTATGCAAATTGTTCATATGTGGTACCGAATCTGTAGGCAGCCGGTTGAACACCCACTTTGCCATATGAAAGTCTCAATTTACCAAAGGATAAAATGGAATTGGCTGGTATCAGAGATTTGGTAAACTGCCATGCCAAATCAGCCGAAGGATAAAAATAAGTACCCGATACAGATGATGCTGCTTCCTGCGTTCCGGAAACATTTAAAAATAACTGATCAGCATAATCCATAGAAAGGATACCATATAACCGGTTGGATCGGATATGATTTATACTATTGTTTACTTCAAAAGGAGCCACAGAATTATTAAAATTTTGCAGCGTACTGTTTACAAGGAAACTCTGAGATCCTGTAAAATTAGCTTTTCGGAGCCGGTCATTGATATTAAATCCTAATGTACCATTGATACCTAATGTACCATTCATCAATTTTCCAAAATCTGTCCTGGCTATCAGATCAGCATTGGTCTCCGTATTTCTGAATATTTCTGATTCATACCTTCCATTATTAAACGCTGCTGAACCTACAGGTGAAAAATAGGCTCTGTCATCGACATAGATATCGGATCCCGCTCTGAGATCCAATTGCAACCAGCGAGAAGGATTGTAATTGAGGTTGGATGACAAGGCGAACCGCTGAACGGTGGTGGGTGCTTTTTGTTCATAGACAGTCCATCCGGGGTTATTCCAGGTGGGGTTGATATTATTACCCAAATACCTTCTGTAACTTCGCTGACGATTGGGTGTAGCTACTCCAGCCGCACTGAAATGGGTGCCTTTATAAATAGAGTTATCAAAATCTGGTGGAGTGCGGAGTAATCCGAGATATAATCCGGCGGTATTGGAATTTTGCTGGATGCGGTTTGCACTGGAATGCACATAATTGGCTTTAGTAGTAAGTACAAACTTATCCGACATCTGCGTTTGATTATTAAACCGGATGGATGCCCTGGAGTATGCACTATTTTTTATAATTCCTTCCTGATTCAAATAACCTGCAGAAAAATAATTATTGGTCTTCGCCCCTCCGCCTGAAAAAGTAATATTGTTATCCGTTACAAAGCCGCGTTGGAAAACCTGGTCAAAGTTTTGATCTACAAATACATCTTTAGAATTTTTCTTGGTAATGGGATAGACGATTCTGCCATCTTCGCCAACAAATCTTTCACCTGTGGTATTGATGGCATCTTCGCCCCCGGCACGCGTAGCTATCTTATCTCCCCAGGAATTGGCTGATGTAGCATTGAAAACACCAGCTGCACCTTGCCCGAAAGTAGTTTGCATAGGGTGTCTTCTGTTTATTTCATCCAGAGACAAAGAAGAAGATACACTCACTTTCATTTTTTGATTGAGCTTTCCCTGCTTGGTGGTAATCATCAGCACACCATTTGCGGCTCTGGATCCCCATAAGGCCGCTGCTGATGCCCCTTTTAATATCTGAACCGACTCTACATCTTCAGGATTGATGTCGTTTATACGTGATTGTTGAGATACTCCTCCTGATCGTGAAGATCCAGTCCCATACAGATTATCATTTGACATAGGTACACCATCTACTATCACAAGGGGTTGAGTGCTGCCACCAATGGTATTGGCCCCTCGTATCTGGATATTGGTACCCGCTCCTGGATCACCATTGGCTCTGACTATTTTTACTCCTGATGCTTTTCCCGCAAGACTATTTAATAAAGTGGGCTCACCGGAAGATTTGATAGAAGTGGTATTTATACTTGAAGCAGTAGACCCTGAACGGTCCTTTTTTGCGGTAAAACCAAGTGCCGTTACTACTACTTCTTCGAGAAATTGACCTTCTGACATAACTACATCGATTACATCTGAAGTACCAATTTCCACTTCTTTAGTTTCGAATCCGATATAGCTATACTGCAATATCCTGGCATCTGCAGGTACGGTAATTTCATACTTGCCATCAACATCCGTAGTCGTACCACCGGCAGTGTTGTTTTTGACGATGATATTAGCTCCGATTTGCGGATCCCCATCTTTGGTAAGCACCACACCGGTAATTTTTCGCTGGCCATAACCAAGTATGGCAAAGGTCATAAATAAAAATAGGTAGATCGATTTCTTCATATGAATTAGGATTTAATTGAACATTTAAAAAAATTACATAATCATACAAGGCTGTCAGGTCAATTCTGTGCTTTTGCTACAGCATGCCTTTATTGAAGGCATTAAAATTTAAATTAATACCTATTTAAATTATTTGATTAGTAATTAAAATTAACTAATACAAAGATAGTAAAACAAATCTAAAACCTACAGTGCTTATATTCCATTGTACCATAAGGTATAGTCTGCATATTGCATTGAATAATTTAATCGGCTCTGCTTACAACGTTACTAAATAAAAAGAAAATAAGCCTTAGTTTATTACTTTCTCATCATATCCTCAATCACTTCCTGAAAAAATTTTACATCCATTTCCGGTTGAATATTTAAATAAAGTTTTTCATTATTTCTGTCATGCGTCACCACCCTGGCAGGCAGACCTATTGGACTTTTACCGGAAAGCACAGTATATATTACACATGCGGTGAGATAAGTACCTGCAGGTGAAGGATGACTCCCATCCTTATCGAACAATTGAATATCGGGCCTGAGTCTTCGCACCTTTTCCCATACCCTACCAACAGGAATTACAGTTGCACCGGTCTCCCTGGCCAATTTTTCATATTCTGATGATATCAATTCTTGTTTTTGAGGTTCTTTTTCACGCGACCAGGTAGAATACAGAAAGGTTTTTGCGCCTTTTTTATGTATGAGTTCACTAAATAATTTTCCAAAGTAGTGCAAGCTATCTGGTTTTTGGATGGCTTGCATACTATGATCCTGAAGTATTATACAATCCCAATCATCCGATTGAATTATATCTACTGTCTTCATATTATTTTCCTGGTTCCAATGTTGTCTTAAGCTCATGCCCCCTCCGGTTGATTGGCGGGTCTCGAATATTATCGAGTCTTTTTCAGCTAATACTTGCACGGTGAGTGGTAGATTCCAAAAATAAGTATAACTATTACCGACAAACAGTACTTTTTTGGTTTTTGAATTTTGACCAAATAAAAAGATTATGCATATGCAAGCAATAATGCTGAGAATAATTTTCCTGCTCATAGAGTTTAGATTGATTTTAACTATCATTATGAAGGAATGTATTAAAAGTAGTTCTAAAAAACGATTTGGTTTACATAATAGTTGAATTCTAAATTTTACAACACCCACTTAAACAACCACGCTGAAATTATTCCCCCGTAAGTACCCAGGATATGACTCAACACGGCCAGCAAGACACCCACCGGCGCCAACACCGGATGAAAAATGGACGCCACCGCCGGTGCTGTAGACACACCACCAATATTGGCCTGGCTACCTACAGCTACAAAAAAATAAGGAGCTCTCAGCCAAATAGCTGCAATAAATGAAAATAAAGCATGAATGAAGATCCATATCACAGCAATCAAAAACAACCCACCGTTCCCACTGATATTGGCCAGATTGAGCCGCATGCCAATGGTCATGATTAAAAAATAAACAAATAGGGTTGAAAGGTCAGTGGTTCCTAATTTTTCCAATTTCCTGACTTTTGTAAATGAGAGCAGAATGCCGAGTGTGGTAGAGAAAATAATTACCCATAAAAAATGTCCGGTAAAGGGATCCAATCCATAGTTTTTAAGCCATTCCACGTGTGGAAGCAATGCATTCGAAACACCTTTTGCCAACGCCTGGGCCACAGCAGCACCGCCAAAGCCAACTGCAAGAATCAGGGACAGATCCATTACATCAGCCGGTTTATCCCGGGGTTGCCTATATTTTAATATGTTTTGCTTTACTGCTTCTATGCTACTGCCATCGGCTTTTAAAAAACGATCGATCCTGTCCGAAAAAGCCGCTCCATATATCAGCAGGGAAGTCCACACATTGGCAACAATGGCATCTACTATGAGTATTATTACGAAAAAAGATTCACTGCAACCATAGACTTCTTTTAATGCAATCTGGCTGCTGCTCCCACCGATCCAACTACCGGTGATGGTCACGAGCCCCTTCCACCACTCCTGCTCTACTGCAACCTGGTGCATTTCGATCGAAGATGCAGTCACGATATAAAATGCAAGAGGGCCACCAACGATCACCCCTACCGTACCCGCAAGAAATACCAATAAAGCTTTGTTGCCCAATCTGAGTATAGATCGTATGTCTGCACTGGATGTAAGCCATATCAGTGCTGCAGGCAATAAATATTGGGAAGCGATTGTATACAATTTTGACTGTTCACCGGAGATAATGCCTAAGCTGTTCATCACACCGGGAAATACATAACAAAGCAACAGAGCCGGCACCCAACGATAAAATTTTTTCCAATATTTATTTCCAAGCTGGTTGGTATAAAAAATAGATGCCAGTAAAATCAGGAAAATACCCAATACTATACCATCATGCTCAATCAATGGCTTCATAAAATAAATGTGCTGTAAATGTAATACTATATAAATTCTAAATAATTGGATGTGTTACCTTGTGAAAAAGGAGCTTCGTTTTTTCTTCTGATGCTCTCTCCGTATCCAGATCTTCTTCTTTTTGCGATTTAATGTATAGCCATGTATGTCACTGAAAATAATAAAACTGACTTTACATTTAATATAGTACATAAAAAAGAGCCGAGAATGGGATTTGAACCCACGGCCTGCTGATTACGAATCAGCTGCACTACCCCTGTGCTATCTCGGCTGATATTGTGGTAGCTAATATAAGAATTTAAAAAGGTAAGTATAAATGCATGTATGAATCGGATTCTATATGGTGTCAAACAGTAAAATTGTGCTGTATCGAGTTTTGATGTAAAACCACAGCGATACATACCCCTACCCTGGATCAAGCCACCCGCTTTTCTTTTAAATTATCAGTGCCGATGTTTCAATTTTCAGCCACTAATTAAACGGATAGGAATAAATTCTTTCATTCTGTTCGCAAAGATTTTACAGGATTCATCAAAGCAGCTCTTAAAGCATCATAACTTACAGTAAAAAATGCGATCCCCGCGGTAATAATTACGGTGAGTATAAAGAGCCATGCACCTATTTCGATTCTATATGGATAGTTGGCAAGCCATTGGGTACCTGCGTAATAGGCTAATGGAAAAGAAAATAAAAAGGAAATAAAAACCAGACGCAGAAAATCGGATGATAGGATTTGAATGATGCTGGAAGTTGAAGCACCCAATACTTTGCGTATTCCGATTTCTTTGGTTCGTTTTTCAGTAGACAAATTGGCCAGACCAAACAATCCGATGCAGGAAATAAAAATGGTGAGGATGGAGCTGTACAGTATGATTTGTTTCCACTTTGCTTCCGACTCGTATTTTTTACGATTTGCAGCATCCATAAATGTATAACTGTATGGATTGATGGGAAACAGGGATTTGTAGGTGTCGGCGATGTATTTGAGGCTGGCTTGCTCGGAACCGGGGGCTATCTTTATATTGGCCATTCCATATTCATTGCCCGGTCGCATAGTAAACAGTTGAGGTTTGATCTCTTGCGAAAGGGCATCAAAATGATAATTTTTTACCACTCCTACCACGGTGTATTTTTCATTCCGGTACCAAAAATCTACTATTTGATTTAATGGGTTTTTCCAATTGGCTTCTTTTACAAATGCTTCGTTGACCAATACAGCATTACTGGAATCAGATGGAAATTGAGTACCGAAATTACGACCCTCTACCAATTGCAATTTAAACATAGGTAAAAAATCTTCGTCTACTGTTTCGTATTTTATATTGATTTGTTGTTCCCCGTTTACTTTGGCAACGGTACCCCAGAAGCCACCATTTTTAAGTGCCACCGAAGTGATATTTGGATTTTTTAGTAATTCATTTTTAAATAAATGTGCTTTTTGCCTGTTCATATCCCAATTATTAACCATGACTACATTTTTATCATCGTACCCCAGATCCTTAGTCACCAGGTAATTAAACTGCCTGTAAATGATCAAGGTGGCAACGATCAAAAATGAAGCAAGTCCAAACTGTACTACCACCAGGCTTTTTTGTAATAAAAATTTACCCGCCAATTTAAAACGACCATAGAGAGTATCTACAGGACTAAATCCACTCATCAATACTGCCGGGTAAAAACCGGCTATCATGCCGGTGGTCAAAAACATGACTGCATAAATTCCGATCAGTTTATAATCCATGAGATAGCTAAAGGAAAGGGCTTTATTGGATAATTGATTAAATGTAGGCAGGATGAATACGGCCAGCACAATGGCCATGGCAAAGGCAATAAAACAAAGTAAAAAAGATTCGCCTAAAAATTGAGACATGAGCTGACCTCTGCCAGAGCCTATTGCTTTTCGCACTCCAATTTCTTTTGCCCGTTTAAGGGATCGGGCTACTGCCAGGTTAATAAAGTTGATACAGGCAATAAATAATATAAACAGGGCTATGCCGGTGAGTATATATGAATAGACAGGATTGCTGTCGTCTTTTAAACCATTGCTGGCTACAAACTCTCTGCTCAAATGCATGTCAGTCAAAGGCTGTAAAAAATAAACCGCTTTCTCATTGACACCATAGTCTTTCATCATTTTTTCTTCAGCGGCTTTCGCATCGGATTCGAATACGTTTTTCATTTTGGCCTCTACCACTCTGGGATCTGCACCGGGTACCAATGTCACAAATGTGTTTTGAAAAAAATTAAACCAATTATCAGCATTTTGCATATCTGCTGCACTGACTGTCTTTTTTACTAAAAAATCAAATTTGATAGATGAATTCTGGGGACATGTTTTGGAAACACCTGATATGAGATAGGGTTTAAAATTACCATCGACTTTTAATTCGAGTGACTTACCCACTGCATCGGTAGTATTAAAAAATTTCTTTGCCATATCTTCTGATACCACTAGAGAATTGGGCTCCCTGAGACAAGTAAAGGGATCTCCGGATAAAAGTGGAAAGCTGAATACTGTAAAAAAATTGGAATCTACGGCCAGCATATCGTAATTTTTGATTTCCATCGCATGGCGTACATCATGCCCGTCATTTTGCATGCGCATATACGATTGAATCTCGGGTATGGCTGCATGAAACCTGGGGCCTTGCAGGTCTCCTGTATTGCCATCACTGCTTTTAAAGCTGCTATCGGCATTATACCATCGACTGACTACCCTATATATCTGAGAATTGTTTTTATGAAATCGATCATAACTCACCTCATCCCGCGTGTACAATACGATGAGCATAGCGCAGGCCAATCCGATGCTTAAACCCGCAATATTAATAAAGGAAAAGATTTTATTTTTCCAAAGGTTTCGCAAAGCAATGACCAGGTAATTATTAAACATATTTTTTCTTTTTTTCAATTAAATAAATCATTTTGAGTGCATACCACAGGTCGTAATTTTAAATCTCTATCTATTATCAATCCAAAAATATTAATCCCGGTATTCAATTTAAGTTTGAGGCGATTTCGTAAGGAAGACTTGATAATATTGAAAAACATGTTATGCCTTTTTAATACTCTTTTATTTAGATAATCATGCCAAGAACAAATCATATTGTAAATCAGTCACTTAACATTCATATTCTTCTATGTACCTGTTCGAAAACGAACACCTGGTCAAAATAGCCGAACAGAACTACTACTCACTCCGTACGCAGACTTTTTATCGGATTGGCATTTGCAGCTCTAAATGTCTGAATACTGATTAACAAGGCAGTCAGTAGCACTAAAGTACCTATTGCAATCAGGAATGGCATTAAGGTGAGGTCGATCCGGTAAGCATACGCTTTGAGCCAATGATTCATCAATAAATAGGCTATAGGGCTGGCAACCAGTCCGGCAATGAAAATGATAATTAAAAATTCTTTTATAAATAAGGTGATAATGCCCCTTACTGTCGATCCCAATACTTTACGGATTCCGATTTCTTTAATTCTTTTTTGAAGGCTAAGGCCTATCAAACCCAGGACACCTAAAAATACTATAATGAAAGTCAATACAGTGGCCGTATAGGATGCTTTTTTCAATTGTAATTCCGTAAGATACAGGTTGGCTAATTTATCGTCCATAAAATCATATTCAAATGGAGTACCGGGCATCAATGCATTCCATTTTTTTTGCAACACTTCCAGTGATTTACCTACATCGCCGGGAGCAAGTTTGAATGAGAAAAATCTATAGATGGGATTCAATTCTACCTGGGTAAAAGCGATGGGTTGTATAGGGGTATTAAGTGCACCAAAATTAAAATCCCTGGTGACACCGGACACCGTAAATACAAATGGATTGCCAACGATTTTAATTTGTTTATTAATTGCTTGTTCAGCTGTACTCCACCCCATAGCTTTTACCTGGGACTCATTTATTACAATTTTGGATGAATCTTTTGAGGCGGATGAATTTGAAAAAAACTCACCAGCTACGATTGGGATAGAATAGGTAGCAGCAAAATGTTCATCTGTATTGATCGTAGTTCCGGCCACTGCAAAACTGGAGTCTCGATCGGCCCGGTACAATGAAATACTTCCAGAACTATTGCCATCCATAATTTCATAAGCCATAGTGATATTTTTTACTTCCGGCAGGGTGGCAAACTGATCCCTGATGCTTTTCATCTTTTGCACACCCGATGGAGTCCAGTCCCTGGGCAGAGGCGCTGAAACAATAAATTCTTTATCAAATCCCAAATCTTTACTAAAAAAATAATCCACTTGCTTCGATATGATGATAGCAGCTACACAGACTACCAAAGCAGTACCAAATTGAAATCCGACCAGTGATTTTCGCAATACTACCTTATCTGCTACATCTCTTAATTTACCTTTGAGAGAATCCACCGTTTCCATTCCGGATAAAATAAGCGCAGGATATAATCCGGCTAAGGAACCTATTAAAAGTACCAGTAAGCTCAAAAGCCATACAAATGCGACTGGTAATGAAAAGAAGGAAGGGATGGCTTTACCCATGATGGAAACAAATAAAGGAAGCGCCATTTCTGCAATTCCAACGGAGAGGATAGTGGCTATGAGTGTAAGTAAAATGGACTCCATCAAAAACTGACTGATCAATTGATATTGTAATCCACCCATCACTTTACGAATACCAATTTCACGAATGCGTGTTGCAGACCGGCTGGTTGATAAATTGATATAATTGATTACCGCCATGATTAAAATAAAAAATGCAATTCCAGCCAGGGCATATATTAGTTTCCTGATCAATCCATTGAATGCTGATAAGTAAAATTCATTTAATGGTTTGAGGTAAGTCGTTACATTTTTTGCTATCGAAGGTGCTACATGTAACTTTATCAATTGATCTATAGCAGCAGTTACTTGCCCGGGTTTGATGTTTGGTTGCAATTCCACATAAGAAGGGATATACTGATTTTGCCAATTATCCATGTTTCTACCAAAATAAGTAAGATTGGAAGAGGATATATAAAATTGGTTATCATTATCGGGGTTGATCCAGGTCACTGAATTTCGACCCGGCTTTTTCAACACGCCCGTAATCTTAAAATCATGTTTTGAACCAGAGAAATTTTCTATCGTCAACGATTCGCCTAATACATCGGTTCGATTAAAGTATTTCATAGCTTTTTCATCTGTGATGATCAGGGAATAAGGTTCATCAAAAGCAGTCTTAGGATCACCACTTAACAACGTAAATCCATACATCTCCAGCATAGTGCTGTCGCAGATTTGCAAGCCTTCACGAAACGCTTTATCGCCTTTGGTAACATTGGAGCTGATTCCATCCCACCGGTAATGGTTTTTTACCAGGTGTGGATATTCTAAATGCAACGTTTTTGCCAAAGGGCCGAATGTAGTCAACTCTATTCCCTGGTTTGGATCTTGCCATTTGCTTTGAATGATATATTGATTACCTGCATTTTTTAAGCCTCTGTTTACATTGTATTCACTCCAGATATAACTTCCAATAAGTAATGTGAAAGACATGCCTATGGATAGTCCGAGTATAGTTACGAACGAGTAAAATGGATTCTTGAGTAGATTGCGCCAGGCGATTTTCAGATGATTATTGAACATAGGTATAAATCAGATTATATTTGAAAAAATGATTTGAAATAGCTGAAGAAAAATAATTGAAGTTTAAGATAAAAGAGGACTCCCATTTGTATCCATTTGACCTGACAAGATAATCTAACCGGTCGGTAGATCAAACCTACCCTCACTCTGTTCGTATCGAATTAACCGGATTCATCCAGGCCGCCCTCACGGCCTGCAATCCAACCGTAATACATGCAATCAATACCACCACCATTCCTGCTATTCCAAACATCCACCATTCCAACTCTATGCGATAGGCAAAACCCTTCAGCCAAGTATTCATAAAATAATAGGCTATAGGACCGGCGATAACAATCGCTATGAATACCAGTTGCAGAAAATCCTTTGAAATTAATGTAGTGATATTCATCACACTTGCTCCTAATACTTTGCGTATGCCGATTTCAGATTTCCTATTGACTACAGACAATACCGCTAACCCAAATAAACCCAGGCAAGAGAGAAAAATAGAAATACCACCGGCCCAGGATACGATCTGTGCTATTCGTGATTCTGACTCATAAAATTTAGCCAGGTTTTCATCCAAAAACGAATAAGAAAAGGGCAATGTCGGCTCTAGTTTTACCCATTCTGCTTTTAATTTCTGCAATGCCGGTTGTGGATTGCCTCCGGCCAGTTTTACAAAATATTTAAAAGGAACATAACTTTGAAACTGGTGGAAAAGTTGCGGTTCGATGCCTTCTGACAAGGATCTGAAATTAAAATTTTTTACCACACCTATTACCGTAGGATGTACTGTGCTGTTCTCACCACTGTAATCCATTAGCTTTTGTCCAATTGCATTTTCGGGGGTCCATTTAAATTCATTCATCAGTGCTTCATTTATGATCACAGAATAGAGGGTATCCTCTGAAATATTTTTTTGAAAATTTCGACCCCGGATGAGTTTCAAATTCAATACATTTATAAACTCAGGATCAACAAAATATTCGTATGCTTCATGATGGCTCCCACCATAGTCCCAGCCTTGCCGGCTCCAGCCTTGATCAGCACCCAAGCCCAATTCACTTCCAGAGATCCCTTTTATTTCAGGAATAGAGCTTATTGCTTGTTTAAAGAGCGGAAATACCCTTTTTGAATCCGTTTCACTTGCATCGATCACTACTATATTTTCTTTGTCAAAACCCACCGGAGTAGATCTCAAAAAATGCAGTTGTTTTAAAATCACAATCGTACCGATGATCATTGCTACCGACACTACAAACTGGCCAGTGATCAGCGATTTTGTAAACAAATTGGCACCTCCTAATCGAATCTTGTTTTTTAATATTTCTACAGGCCTGTGACCCGATAATGCCAGGGCAGGATATATACCGGAAAGTAAACCGGTAACCAAGATCAATCCACCGAATAACCATACCATCTCCGGAAACTGCTGTATTGAAAAGACCAATTCCTTTCCGGTGAGCTGATTGAATACAGGCAGTGCAATATAGGCTAAAAACAATCCCAAACCCGCTGATACAATTACCATCAGCAGAGATTCAGAAAGATATTGCGTGATGATTGAACTTCGAAAACTACCTAGTACTTTACGCACACCTACTTCTCTTGCTCTGCCTGCAGAGCGGCCAATAGATAATGTGGTAAAATTAATACAGGCTATAAGCAATATACCAAACGCAATAGCCAATAAGATCCATACTGTTTTGGGTTCGACAGCAGCTACCAACCCTCCATATACTTCGGGTTGGATATGGATTTTATTAAGCGGCTGCAGTTTATAGGTTATAGGAGCCCCTGCTTCTTTCCAATATCCTTTATTTCGAAGTTCTTGTTCATCATCAGGATAATATTTTTTCCAAAACGCTGCCAATCTCTTTGCATCGGTAGTCAATGTACTATTTTCGCGAAGTTTTACAAATGTAAAATAAGAAGAATGCCGCCAGTTGGTCCAACGCCTTTCCATATTGCGCATAGTGCGTAGCTTATTAAAAGTGCACAACGCTTCAAAAGTAATCGATGTATTGCTTGGTAAATCATTCGCAACAGCAGATACTACAAAAGGCTCAAATACATTACCCAATTTAATTTCTATCGTTTTACCCACTGCATCTGCATTTCCAAATAGATCCTTAGCTGTGTTTTCCGTCAACACTATATTATTCAATTCTTTTAACGGGCTTATAGGATCACCGTATTTTATTGGGAATGAAAGAACATTAAAAAACGGTTCATCAGCAAAAGAAACACCTAATTTAGTAACCTTGCCTTCGGCTCGTACAAAACTTTTCTCCCAGGCTCCGCGCATTCGTACAGCCTCTTCTATATCTGAAAAATCAGCTTTGAGAGCAGGGCCCAGTGGTATAGGCAAATAAGGATCTCCTTCACTTTTTTCACCCCGCATCGCTTCAGTCCAGCGATATACTCTATACAGACGGTCTCCTTCTTTGTGAAAACGATCGTAGCTAAACTCGTGCACCGCATAAAGTAAAAATAAAGTGAAACATGCGAGACCTATACTGAGACCTGAGATATTGATAAAGGATAGCCCTCTTTGCTTTAGCAATGTTCTATAAGCCATTTTTAAATAATTCGTAAACATAATTTTAATAATTTATAGCTGTGATCATCGAGCAGCGAGTATACCTCGGTACCCGATGTACCGCTGGATTTTTATTCTGTCCTTAAAGATTTTATAGGGTTTATAAATGAAGCTCTAATGGTTTGTGAACCAATAATTATAATTGAAAGCAAAGTGAGTATTAAAACTCCAGGAAGCACTATATTGAGTCCTGCATCGATCCTATTCACAAAATTGTTAAGGATCAGTTTACTTGAATAAAGGCCTACAGGAATAGATATTCCAAATCCCGCCAACAGCATCCAAAAATATCCTTTGGACAAAAGAAAAATAATATTTTTTTCCGTTGCGCCGATGACTTTTCGCAGACTCACTTCTTTTTGTCTTTTTTCTACTGTATAAATTACCATACCTAATAATCCCATAAGAGCTATGACCAATCCTAAAAATGTAAAAAATAAAATGACTTTATTTACATCTTTTAATATAGCATAATTGTTTTGGAGTGTCGATTTATAAAACTCACCTTTAAATTCAAATCCAGGGGCTATTTCTTTCCAGGCCGTTTTGAAAGCCATAATCGTATTATCTATATTTTGAGAATTAATTTTGAGATTCAATATCTGCCAATCGGAAGCAACGTTTTTTAATATAAGTGGTTCTAACATATAATCTGCAGGCTTAAATAAAAAATCCTTTACCACTCCTTTTATTATAGCTATGGTGGAATCATTTAAGAAAACTGTTTTGCCTATGGCATCGGATCCTGCACCCAATTTATACTTTTCCGTAAACAGTTGGTTTACTATAATATGAGTCCCGGATGGCTTTGATGTGAAATTTTCACCGGCCACCAGGGTAAGCCCAAAATTGGGAATCATTTCATGATCAACAGAATAACCACTTACTTTAGTATATTCATCTGTTGTATTCACTTTGACTTCATAAGATGCCTCCGTATAGGTGCCCATAGGAATATCTAAAGCAGAAATTTTCTTTACACCAGGCACAGAAGCAAATTTTGACTTGGCTACATCAGCAGAAATACCCTGTAGCGGCACATTGTATACATGCTCCAGATTAAAACCGTAATTCATATTTATAGCATAACTTACCTGCTTATGAAGTGTAGTCACGATCATGATGAATAACATAGTAAATACAAACTGTATCACTAAGAGCACATTAGATAATCTTACTCTTTTAAACAGGTTTACACTTTCAAATTTTCTTAAAGTCGAAATACTATTTAGTTTTGAAATGGTTATGGCGGGTAATGCACCTGCTAAACAACCTACCAGTATTGAAAAAAGTAAAAAATACAATAAAGATGATGGGGTAATATTTACATTTAAGTCAAAAAAGTGAATACTCTGTAATTTATTGAGTTCATATTTTAAAAACAACATTAATAAGAAAGCTACTCCGAAAGCCATCATAGACAGGACCAATCCTTCACTGAGCAATTGCAGGATCACTTGCGTTCGATTAGCTCCCAATACTTTTCTCACCCCTATTTCTTTTGTTCTGCCATAGGATTTAGCCAAGGTCAGATTGGTATAATTAAATACGGAAGAAGCCAGAACGACCAGTCCCATCATGGCAATAAACAGGAGTAGATGACTTGGCAATCCTTTACCCATTGCATTGGCCATGCTGTATCCCGGTGTGATGTCAGGCAATGGCTGAAAGTCAAAACTCAAACTGGCATCTTGGGATTGAATTGGTAATTTGTTGAGGCTATTGGCAAAAAATGTATTGACCGATTCTTTTGCCTGTTTTATATTCGTGTTTGGTTTGATTTTTACATAGGTATACCCTGCATTGTAGTTAGAGAGTTCATCAGAAATTTTATCCTGTACGCCTGATGAAAGCAGGGCATCGAATTGTAAATGCGTTTTTTCTATTGCAGGTGGTAATACTCCAGTAATTTTATATGTACCGAGATGGTCTATTTGAACTACTTCATTTATTGGACTTTTGCTTTTAAAAAGTTTTTTGCTTAATTCATCAGTCAGCACTATTGTATTGGGTTCTCTCAGGACCGAATGAATATCGCCTTGAGATAATTTAAAATTAAAGATTTCAAAAAAGTTGTTATCTGCAACCTTACCATCAAATGTAAATCGTTGATTGTCTCTGATGATTACGGCGTTCACAGTTTCATTGGGATTGTCATCTCTTTTGGGTTTTAATAATTTAAGTGTAGTGATCTTATCTATCCAACTAAAATTTAACTCCATTTGTTTGCCGATGTTTACCGGGCTGGTTGCGTAATACTCTATGTTTTTGTCTTTTCTCAGTGCTACAGTATTCACTCTGTATATTCTATCAGCATCAAGGTGAAATTTATCATAGGAGTGACCGTCCTGATACAACAATAAAATAATAAACCCTACGGCCATGCTAAGTGCCAGTCCAAAGATATTTAATAGCGAAAAAGCTTTGTTTTTTAAGATATTTCTATAAGCTATTTTTAAATAATTCGTAAACATAATTTTATTAGTTTATTATTGTGATCATCGAGCAGCGAGGATAGCTCGGTTCCAAATACTACGCTGGATTTTTATTCCGTTCTTAATGATTTTACAGGATTAGCAATAGCTGCACGTAACGTTTGAGCACTCAAAGTCAAAACAGCAATAAAAAGCATTAAAAATCCACTCGCCACAAATACCCACCAACTCAATTCTGTTCTGAATGCAAAATCACTGAGCCAACGGTGCATGATCCACCAGGCCAATGGAACAGCCACCAAATAAGCGATCAGAATCAATCTAATAAAGTCCTTAGACAAAATCGAAATTATATTCAGTACAGACGATCCAAGGATTTTTCTTATCCCTATTTCTTTCTTTCTGCTATTGATGGTATACATAACCAGGCCTATCAAGCCGAGGCAACTGATTAAAATGGCCAGACCGGTAGCCCACTTTAAAAGACTGGCTGTTTTAGTTTCATTGATATACATTGAGGCGATGGTGTCATCGAAAAATTGGTATGAAAAATCAGCATCAGGATACATAGTTTTGAATTCGTGCCGAATTTTATTGATCCCATTTCTCCATGTTCCATCCTGTGCATCATTAGGATGTAAACGTATATGAAAAATCGAACCTGTATTCCCACCGAATACCAAAGGGCTGATATCCCCACGCATAGATAAATCATGAAAATCCTGCATCACTGCTACAATAGGAAGTTTTTTTCCATTAAATTCCAAATATTTACCCAAGGCATCCGATGGTTTATCAAACCCAAGTAATTTGCTATACTTTTCATTAATGATAAATTCTTTCATTTCAGTAGACTGCTCTACATTTTTACCAGCAAGCAATTTTAATTGATATACATTAATAAAATCAGGATCACCCCATCTGATCTGGATATTCTCTTTAAGGTCTGGTTTGCCTTCATATTTAATATTGGTAAACGCCACTCCTAAATCCGCAGGAGAAAGAAATCCTGAACTTGCCACACTTACTTCGGGGATTGATTTAATCAAATTCAGTAATTGATTAGGCCTGGATTTTACAGTATCCCTGGGCAATTCAAAAGTGATTATCGCATCTTTGTTAAATCCAAGGTCAGTATTCATAGAATAATGGATTTGTTTGCTTACTACCACTGTAGCTATGAGAAAAAACTGAGCTATAACAAATTGAGAAACGGTCAATGCTTTTCTGATCCATCCACGCCTCGATTCATCAGAGAAGGTAAACCCCTGGCCTTTCAGCGTGGCTACCGGCTGAAGACCAGATAAAATCAATCCCGGATAAAGACCGGATAAGAAACTTACCAATGCAGTTAAAATAAATAAAAAAAGCAAAATGATGCTTCTATTAAAAGAGGCCAGTTGCATCCCATCCGGCATATAATCTTTGAAAATCCGGATCAATATAGGTGCAAGGCAAATCGAAAGAATGGTTGCCATGCAAGTAATAAAAAACGTTTCTCCTAAATACTGTAAGACCAGCGATTTTCTTGAACTACCCATCGTCTTGCGAATGCCTATTTCTTTGGTTCGCTGAACAGCATTGGCTGTAGTCAAATTGATATAATTAATACACGCCAATAAAAGTAAAAAGGCGGCTACCAAAACCAATCCGATTAACATAGGCTTATTTGCTATTCGCTGTCCCATTGCCGAATAGTGATTATTAAAATGGATATCGGCTAATGGTTGAAAGCGACATGAAATCCCATTGATAAAAGCCTGATCTCCACTGGGATTATTCTTTTTGATTAAGTTGGTACACGATTCTTCTAATTTTTTTACATCATATCCTTTGGCCTTTTTTACATATAGTTGTGAATAAGCCATCCAATCACTCCAGTCATCCATCATAAATTGTTTTTGCAAACCCGTCTTATAAATAGTAGAGAGCGATATAAATTCACTTGCATTAAACGAAGTATTTTCATTTAAATCTTTTACAATGCCGGTGACCTTAGTGGTCAAATCACTATTATATACTATTTGCCTGCCAATTACATCCGTAGCCGGAATACCCGGGAAATAAAGTTTTGCTCTGCTTTCGGTCAATACAGTGGAGAACGGCTCCAGCATGGCCGACCGGGTTGATCCGGCGATCCAGTCGTAAGGTAATAAATAAAAATACTCCGTATTTGTAAATACGATGTGAGGCTGCCTCTTAAAAACAACCGGCACATCCACGCCAGTTTTAGTAATACTCACCTTTGCTGTAGCTTCGCCTTGAAATTGAAAGACCGGTACGGCATATTCAATACCGGTAATTTCATTTTGGATCGCTGGCCCCAGTGGTGCCTGAACTCCCGGGCTGTGTCCTTCATTTCCATTGACATTAATATCCAGCACTATGCGATAGATTCTTTCCCTGTCAGGGATAAAACGATCAAAGCTAAACTCATAGTAAGTCATCAAAAAAATTACTAAGGCTGCACTAATACCAATAGACAGTCCGAGTACATTAATCAAAGAAAATGTTTTGTGACGCCAAAGATTTCTGAATGCAATTTTTAAATAATTCCTAAACATAATTTTATCTGTTGTTGACTGCGGTCTTCGAGTTACAAGTGCTGTAACCAAAGATCACGCAGGGTTTTTATTCCGATCTTAATGATTTAATAGGGTTTGCTATAGCTGCTTTGATCGCTTGAATACTTGTGGTCAATAAAGCTATCATAATTGAAATGACGGCGGCCACAGCAAAAACTTCCCAGTTTAAATCGGTATGAAAAGCAAATCGGTTCATCCATTTTACTACCAGGGTATAAGCAATAGGTATGGCAATGACTATGGAAATAAGTACCAGTATTACAAATTCTTTGGAAATACTACTCATTATGGATGGTATGCTCGCACCAAATAGTTTGCGCACTCCTATTTCCTTTACTTTTCTCTCTACGGTATAGGCAGCTAATCCAAATAACCCCAGGCAACAAATGATCAAGGTCACGATGGTAAATCCCAATACTAATTTTCCATGGGCCGCTTCGTGTTTATATTGCTGATTGTAGCTAACATCGAGAAATTGATATTCAAATGGGTAATCCGGTGCATACTTTTTTATTACGGATTCTATTTTAGCCAGCGTTTGTTTCGGATCAGACTGATCAATGGTTTCAATAAAATGGTAAAATCCATTTGTTTTACTGTACATAAGGATGAGCGGTTGAGTAGACTGATACAGATTGCCGGTTGCAAAATCGTTTGTCACTCCGACGATCTCTCCTTTGCCGTTCCACATTTCCAGTTTTGTACCAATCACATTATCTTTGGTAAGACCCATTGACAACATGGCTTGTTCATTGATAATATAATTGGCGCTGTCGCTTTCTATAAAATTTCGCCCGGATTGCAGGTGGATGTGAGTAGCTGGAATAAACCCTTCATCACACCTTAGGATTTTAAACTGAATAGAAGAATGGATTGGTTTTCCCGGCCATACCGGATCTGTAGATGTAATTGGAATTTGAAAAATATTACTTCCCACAAAAGCAACATTTTTCAGCGTAGGTATTTGCAATAAATCATTCTTAAAAGCCGAGTAATTGGCATTGTATTCATCCTTATGATTCAATACAATTATGTTTTCCCTTTTGTAACCAAGCTCTTTAGAAGTGATATAGGATAATTGTTTATAGATAAAGATGCTACCAATGAGCAGGACGACAGAGCTGGTAAATTGAAACACCACCAATGCCTTTCGAAGATGAATATGTGAATTAGCGGAAAAACCGCCTTTGTATTTTAATACTAAAATGGTCCTGAGCCCCGACAAATAAAATGCGGGATACAAGCCACCCAATACCCCACTGAGCACTGTAATGGCAATCATACCAAACAGGATAACCGGCTTTTGAAGCGTGAGACTGACATCCTTACCAGTAATCGAATTGATATAGGGCATAAGCACACAAACCATCAATAAAGAAAATAACATAGCTATGATCGAGGTGAGTATGGATTCACATAAAAATTGAAACTGGATAGATATTTTACCGGCACCGGTTACTTTTCGTACACCTATTTCTTTAAACCTGGTCATTGCCCTGGCCGTAGTTAAATTTACGAAATTGATATTGGCAATCAACAATACTACAAATGCAATGAATACAAATAAAATCAATTGATTGATTCTTCCTCCTGCCACCTTACCATTCACATAGGTATTGTATAGATAGGAATCTGAAAAGGCTGCCAGGAAAGCTTCCCTGTTACATTCACTGCATTTTTTCTTTATTATTTGCCTGACCTGGTTATCTACATTAGTAAAGGATGCCTTGGGTGCCAAACTTAAAAAAGCCCTGGTGGCTCCACTGCGCCAGTGATCAGCCCAGGTATTTTCTTTCTTCCACAATTCAAATGAAATGACGAAATCAAATTGAATAGTAGAATGACTGGGAATGTCATTAAATACATTCGACACCATCAATGGATAGGCTTTCTTTACCTCAATTATTTTACCTATTGGGTTTTCTTCATTGAAAAATTTCTTTGCTAATTTCTCTGAAATGGCTATAGAGCCAGCCCCTGGCATCGCTTTTTGATTATCCCCAAAAAGTAATGGAAATGAAAAAAGATCAAATAGGGTAGAATCTGCATATATACCATTTTCTACAAACGATTTATCCCTGGTTTTGAGCAGCATGCTTTCCTCCCAACTACATTGTACTACCTGATCTATTCCTGGCACCTCCTTTCTGAGAACATCACCCATTTTTACCGTTGGTGAACCGTAAGTTTCAATCTTTCCATCAGGGTAATAATCATTGATCATCACCTGATACAGGCGATCTATTTTAGTATGAAATTGGTCTATCCGGAATTCGTCATAGGCCCATAGAAATAGTATAAATGAAGTAGTGAGTCCCGCCACAAGGCCTGAGAGATTGAGAATCGAATACACTTTGTGTTTTAATAGATTTCTCCAGGCGATTTTTAAATAATTTGCAAACATGGTTTCAGGTTATAACTTATAGTAAGAGATTTGCATTATTGAATCAATAGATGGACATTAAATATAATTTTGAAAATGAGAATTTGAATTAAGAAATCATTTCATTACTATCCACTGAATCCTCATTCCGGCAGAATAATTTCAGCAACCATACCAAAATTAAACACATCTGATAATCAATGATATATCAAAAATCACCGACAAAGAAAGTGTACGAAATCGAACACTAGTGAATCAAAAACTGTGATTACCTAACGGGAGTCGTCCATTCTCTAGTCCCTTGCAAGCATTTTTTCAAAATTAAGGTCTGCCGGTTAAGTTCAAAAAAATCGTTTTCTAAAACCTGGCCTGTTATTTTTTCCCCAATAAGCGACAGCAATAGGTTGGATAAAATGGTGCATTATCTCACTATTAAAAAATAAATGAAGGAAAATTTACTTTGGTGTGATGACCATATTTCAACTGGAAATAAGAGTAATTTGGCCAGACAGGTACAGACAAAATTCGGTTAATTTAAAAAAACATTGGGCACAAAATCGATCAGAAAATGAGCAATAATATTGGTTTTAAGGTCTCGTTTCCAAAAATAGAATAATGCCAAAATAGCTCCTGCTACAGTGGCAACCAAAATACCGGCATATCCCTGTTGATAGTGAAGTAAACCAAAAGGAATAGTAGATAATAAAAACGCTTTCCACTTTTTGCCTGTAATGCTTGTAAACCTTTCCAGTAAAAATCCACGGGTAAAAATTTCCTCTGCTATCCCTGCCCTGACAGTAATCAACGCAATCACTGGTTTTGAAAGCAAGTCAAAAGAGGTAGATTCACCAAATTTCCAACCTATTAGTTTTGCGATTTCCAAACAACCTAAAATACCCAATACAGATACCATGATCAGGGGAATCACCCATAACAATGATTTTAACCAGTGCCGGCCATGCAATCCAATACTTTCAAAATCAGCACCTTCTTTGGGTAAAATATAAAACAACAAAGCAGCTACCAAGGACAGGGTCACCACCTCTCGGATTACCATTTGCCAATCATTGAGCTGACCACCGAATAAAGACTTAAAAATCAAATTTATACTGGTAATGCCTATGATGGAAACCACTATTCCCAGCCATGTGTATCGATTGGGTATTTTTGAATTTATATTATCCATATTTCTATCACCATTAAGAGTATTATTATCAAGTTCGATATCCATTTCCCATCACCATTTCCCTGCGATTTTTTATTGAAATATCTTTTTTAATGGTGAAGAAAGGTAAAGAAAAAAGTAATTGGGCTATACTGTTTTTGTAATTTTTTGCATCAGGGAGCTGAATTATTTTTTGGTTGAGGGCACCCCGTTGGATTTTTATTTCATAAATCTAATGGCAACGAATTTCTACAATAAAAAATCAGGACATAGCTTTAACTATTGTAAGCGAGCCAATTGCATCATATCTTATTTTTCTTCAAATGGCTCTATGTGTATGAGTACCGATCTGATCTGTGGCAGTTTATCCATCAATACAGACTGCAGATCATGGGCAATTTTATGACCTTCTTTCACGGTGATGTGAGAGTCTACCCGGGCATGTAAATCGATTAAAAATTTCATTCCTGCTTTTCGAATAAAACATTTTTCAGTATCCCGGATACCATCAACTGTAAGTGCAATTTGCCTGATTTCATCTTCGAGGTAATCATATAAATGTTCATCCATAATTTCACCCAAAGCAGGCCTGAAAATGCGATAGCTATTGTATAAAATAAAAAAGGAAGCAAATAAAGCTGCCCAATCATCGGCTTCTTCATATCCTTCACCAAAATATATCGCAATGGCAATACCTATAAAAGCAGCTACTGAAGTGATGGCATCACTTCGATGATGCCAGGCATCCGCTTTCAAGGCACTGGAATGGGTCGTTTTGCTCTTTTTCAATACTACCTGAAATGATATTTCCTTCCAGATAATGATGGCTGCCAATAAATACAAGGTATATGGCTTAGGCAATGCATGTGGTGTCCTGATGTTTTGTATACTTTCGTAAGCAATAATGGTTGCCGAGACGACCAAAAAAGCAACTACCAAAAAAGTTATCAATGGTTCTGCCCGACCGTGCCCATATGGGTGATTTTTGTCCGCTGGCCTGGTAGCGTATATAATTCCCAACAACACCAGGATAGATGAAAATATATCTGTAGTGGACTCCAATGCATCAGCTATCAATGCATACGAATTCCCAAAATAACCACCCAGCCATTTGACTAAAGCTAATGTTGCATTAGTAATGATACTGAAATACGTTATTTTAATAGCTTCTCTTTCGCTCGACATTACCGGTAAAAGTAAAAATAGTTAAGGCTGATTTTAATATTTACAAACAGCGTTCGGCACTGTATACAGCATTACAAAGATGGTAAATTTTAATTTTTTTGAATTCAAATTGAAGTGCGCTGATTCAAAATAAATTGGGAAAATATCAATTGAGCACAGTATTGATTTGTACGTTAGTCTTATTTGCCTTGGACCTTTTATATTCACAATCCCCTACACATTGACCGTACAGGTTAAGAGAATGGCTTTCAATCTTAAATTTCATTATATCGGACAGTGTGTTTATGATTTGTTGTATTCGCGGGTCGCAAAACTCCTGCACCCTGCTGCATTCATTGCATATCAGGTGATCATGTTGTTTATAGCCCATAGACTTTTCATACTGTGCAAGATTTTTCCCAAACTGGTGCTTTTTCACCATATCGCAATTGACCAATAGTTCGAGTGTATTATACACCGTAGCCCTGCTCACCCTGTAATTTTTATTTTTCATTTCGATATAGAGTGCTTCTGCATCAAAATGATCATTACGATTATATATCTCCTCCAATATGGCATATCTTTCAGGTGTTTTGCGAAAATTTCCTTGATCCAGATATGCAGAAAAAAGGTCTTTTACTTGTTCGTACTTCATGATTTGTACTGTAAAAATAACCCTTTTTAGGTCTGTATTCAGATGATTTTAATATGGATCTAAAGATCCCGGTACGTTTTAAATAAACCTATTCATTTTAGCCAACAAACTGCAGTACCGATTCTATCACCGTCCGGTCATTTTTTAATCTGGGCACTTTGTGCTGCCCCCCGAGCTTACCAAGGGATTGCATCCATTTATAAAAGCTTCCTTTGGGTAAAGAATGTACAATCAGCCTTTCCAACGCAATATTTTTGGTACGTTTTGCTTCATAGTCTGAATTTATACTTTGCAGTGAGGCATCGAGGGTATTGGCAAAAGCATCTATATCTGCAGGAAGCCGATCAAATTCAATAGCCCATTCATGTGCTCCCTTCCCTTTGTCCATGTATTTTGGAGCTACGGTGTAATCTGTGATAATGCAATTGTGTTTTTCACAGGCGATGCTTAATGCCCGCTCCACGTTATCTACTATTACTTCTTCACCGAATGCATTTACAAACTGTGTAGATCGGCCTGCAATCTTTATTTTTACCGGAGTCAGACTCAGGCACTCAATCACATCACCAGTATCGTACCTCCACAGGCCACAGGTATTGGTGATGATAAGGTGATATGCTTTATTTAATTGCAAGCCCTCCACCGGCACTATATATTCGGTATTGAGTTCTTTAAATTCATAGAATACAGCATTGTTCATTAAAAGGAGCATACCTTCTTCATTCACGTTGTATTGCGTGGCAAAATAACCTTCACTTGCATTGTATACTTCCTGGTAAATGAATTGATCACTGGGGATCAAATCTTTAAAAATGGGTTTGATTGGTGCAAAATTAACTCCGCCATGGATATACAATCTGAGCCGTGGCCAAATTTCCAGTAAATTCGCTTTGCCTGTCTTTTCCAATATACTTCTAAATAGTACTATCAACCAGGTAGGCACTCCTCCAAACATTACTATGGGTTCTTGTAATACCTGTTTGATTGTTTCTCTAAGCTTGTATTCCCATTCCGGGGCAGTAGCAATGTCCACCGAAGGAGTAAATGCCTGCCTTGCATACCAGGGCATATTATGGATAAGTAAAGCACTTATATCGCCGCTTATTATACCCGGATAATGGGGCAGTTTTTCAATCGAGCCACCTATGATCATATTCTTACCGTCAAACAAACCCAGCTGTGGAAATTGATTGTATAATATAGAAAGTGTATCGCTTGCTCCCTGTATATGATTTGCTTCCAGGTACTCCCTCGTGACCGGGATGTATTTGCTTTTACCACTGGTAGTCCCCGATGACTTTGAGTACATATCTACTTTGCCAGGCCAGAGCACATTTTCTTCCAGCTTTCGCATTCGCTCTATATATGGGTAAAACTGTGGATATTCTCTCACCGGTACCTGCTTTACATAACTCTCATAATCCTTTACTCTTTCAAAACCATGATGAGCTCCAAATTCTGTAAAACACCCCTTATAAATAATTTCAAGTAATAGCTCTTGCTGATAGCGAATAGGATTTCCCATCCATCCCTCTACTTGTTTATATCTGTTAAGAAAAACTTTGCTTAAGAAAAACTCGAGCATGAGCCAATTTTTAATTCGAAGACAATATCTTAAAAAAAATGCATACCATGCATTTTATAACCATAAATCGTGCAATTACCTGCTTTACCTTATTATCCAATTTGGAAATTTAATTTTCATCAGCTATAAAAATTTCATTTAGCCCTTTTTAGGATTTCGATACTCTGTCAAATAATTCAATATGGCATTTTTTGATAAGCCGGCTTAAATACCAATGTACGGGCAGTATTGATTTAATAGTTATTTTTTCCATCACGTTGGTAGTCTGAGCATTGATCGGGCTGAGTGTGTAATCCATTTTTATTTTAACCAGGTTCATCACTACGGCATCATACACTATTTGGTCAGTTGCTTCATTTGTGGATACAGTAGCCGGGTATACAAATCGAAAAGGAATAAGACCCATTCTTACAGTTTCATAGATTTTGTATTTATTCGCTTCGATTTGTTTCACATCCGTAATAATGGGATGATACTTACCATAATTTTTGAGGTCTTTTAAAATTGCATACACCTCAGAGATTGATTTATTTACCGTACAGTGGACCTCCATTTATTTATTTTTTTTGTTTCGTATCCTGGTCCTGCAGTACTCTGAATTTTACGATTTTTTTGATCAAGGATATAGGCAATTTCTCATTTATAGGAAATTGAATGGCGCCTTTGGATGTCACGTATTTTGAAAGTTCTTTTTCAAATGCGATAATAGGCCCTGGGGTAGGATAAAAACCAATATGGGCTTTGGCAGCGGCATAGTAAACCAATACTTTATTCATTTTAAAAGCAGGCATATTGTAACTAATGACTTCAATAGATTTAGGAGCAGCCTGTTTGATGGCCGTCCTCAGCTCTTGAACTTTAGCTTGAATTTCACCCGGTAATGTGGAATGATATTGATCTATAGATTGAAATACTACTTTCTCTTTCATATTATTACTCAATTAAATTCTTTTAAAACTTTAATTAACTCCACAGCAATCACCTGATATCCGGCATCGGAAGGATGTAAGCCATCGTATGTCATGTCTATAGATTTTGGAGGGTATGGATATTCATCTGTTTTAGGATTAAATGGAATATCGATGAATGCCGGATAAGGGTATTTTGTATAAATCCGGGTTTGAGGATCTTTAAGTCTTTTGTATTTGACCAGCTTTTCGATTTTTAATTTTTTGTGATGATACAAATCTATCACCTTGCATTTTTCATAATTTCCTATTTCAAGAATGGCTTCAGCGAAGGATGAAAGGGATTGGCCATTTTTTTGTTTATATGATCCATGGGCATTATTGGTCATATCGGCCAGGTACACAAAATCTACCCGCTGCATAGGAGTGATGAGTATGATTTTAGCTTCCGGGTTTAAGCTCTTTATTTTATCGATGATAATGCGAAATGATCCATATACGGTGGCATTGCCTTTGCGCTCTGTATAATCAGATAATTGGCCTACAGGTCTACCGGCCCACCAATCGTTTGTACCCAGGAAAATGGAATACACATCTGCTTTTACCAGACCAAGATCTTCGATTTTATCTGCTATACCACCCGAAGTCCAGCCATTATGACCTTGATTGATATATTCTACATGAGGCAGCTTTTCCACCACGCGGGTCATATACCCTTTCGAAATCCTATTTCCGGTTTCATCTTTATGTTCGTTTAAATACGTGATGGAGTCACCAATGGCCACCCAAACCATTTTAGGGGGAACAAAAGAAGTGCTGCAAAAGCTTACCGCCAAAATAAATAGTAATCTATTCAACATTTAAACATAAAGTTAGATACCCCGCAGATTATTTACAATCCCTATTCTTCACTTGTGTACCTAAATTCGATTTTGGGATGATTTTCTATGATTTGTCTCAGTGTCCACGGAGATTCCGCCAACAATACCAGTTTGCCATCTTTATCCACGGCGAGGTCTTTTTTCCTTCGTTGCCTGAATTCGCTCATGGCTACAGGGTCAGAGGATTTTACCCAACAGGCTTTATGTAAGGCGACTGGTTCGTAGGTACAGCTTGCACCGTACTCGTGCTCAAGGCGGTATTGTATTACTTCAAATTGCAGTGCACCCACAGTCCCAATGATTTTTCTGCCGCTGTCTTCTTTGGTGAATAATTGTGCCACCCCTTCATCCATCAATTGTTCGATACCTTTATTTAATTGTTTCGTTTTCAATGGATTTGTATTCAGGATGTATCGGAATTGTTCGGGTGAAAATGAGGGTATACCTTTAAAGTGTAAAGATTCCCCTTCGGTAATGGCATCTCCTATCTTAAAATTTCCACTATCATACAGACCGACAATATCTCCTGGAAAAGCTTCGTCAACCACTTCTTTTTTGGCTGCCATAAAGGAATATGGATTAGAAAATCTAAGATCTTTTTCCTGTCGAACCAGTCGGTAGGGTTTGCCCCGTTCAAACTTGCCACTCACTACTCTTACAAAGGCTATCCTGTCCCGATGCTTGGGATCGATATTGGCATGTATCTTAAATACAAATCCCGTAAATTTTTTCTCCTCAGGTTGGATTACTCTTTCCTCTGTTTCACGTTGGAGCGGGTTTGGCGAAATTTGAATAAAACAATCCAATAGTTCTTTTACGCCAAAATTATTTACCGCCGATCCAAAAAATACGGGTGATATCTTTCCAGCCAAATAATCTCTAACTTCAAAATGAGGATAAATAGAAGTTACGGTATGAATTTCCTCCCGTAATACTTTTGCAGCAGCTTCACCTACATGCCTTTCCAAATCTGCCGATGCAAGATCTTCAATCACTATCGTCTCGTCTTCACCTTGTTTATGATGGGGTTTGAAAAGGTTAAGTTTTTTTTCAAAAAGATTATACACTCCCTGAAATCGCTGACCCATTCCGATAGGCCAACTGAGAGGCGTCACATGCAAAGCGAGTTTTTTCTCTACTTCATCTAGCAAATCAAATGCATCCAGGCCTTCACGATCGAGTTTATTAATAAAAACCATCATTGGGGTTTGCCTCATGCGACAGACTTCTACCAGCTTTTCTGTTTGTGTTTCTACTCCTTTGGCCACATCGATTACCACCACGGCACTATCCACTGCGGTCAATGTACGGTAGGTATCTTCTGCAAAATCCTGGTGACCCGGTGTATCCAGGAGATTGATCAGCATACCACTGTATTCAAATGCCATCACAGAGGTAGCTACAGAAATACCTCTTTGCCGCTCTATTTCCATAAAATCGGAAGTCGCATGTTTTTTGATTTTATTTGACTTCACAGCTCCTGCTACCTGAATTGCCCCTCCAAATAACAGCAATTTTTCAGTAAGTGTGGTTTTACCTGCATCCGGGTGCGAAATGATGGCAAATGTGCGTCTGGGTAATATATCTGGCATAAAACGGGGCGCAAAGATAGGCGATAAAGACGGAAGTAAGCCGTTTTAAAAAATCCATACACATTCTACAATTTATTCTACTATCTTATACTATCATATTCCCTACATTTGCGAAAAAACTATAGTGGCCGGAAATCATTTTGGTGAAATATTCAGGATCAGTACCTTCGGTGAATCACATGGCAAGGGCGTCGGAGTTATAATCGATGGCTGCCCTGCAGGCTTACTGATCCAACCTGATTTTATTCAAAAAGAAATGGACCGCCGAAGACCGGGTCAGTCCAATATAGTCACTCAACGAAAAGAATCAGATGAAATTGAAATCCTCTCCGGAGTATTTGAAAATCACAGTACCGGTGCCCCGATATGTTTGATGCTCAAAAACGAAGATCAGCACTCTGCAGACTATGATCATATTAAAGACAAATTCAGGCCATCTCACGCAGACTATACATATCAAACCAAATGGGGACATAGAGATCATCGTGGTGGAGGCAGGTCTTCAGCCAGAGAAACTGCTGCGCGAGTAGCTGCCGGAGCTATAGCAAAACTATTATTACATCAATTTGATGTACATATCCACGCCTTTGTAAGTCAGGTAGGCAATATCCTTTATACTCCTGATTTTGACAATCTGAATTTATCTGATATAGAATCAAACCCTGTGCGGTGTCCCGATCAGGAAGTGGCAAACAGAATGATTGATTTGATTAAGGAAGTGAGAAAAGAAGGCGATACCATTGGAGGAGCTGTTACTTGTCTTATTAAAGGGTGCCCTCCGGGCCTGGGCGAACCAGCTTTTGACAAATTGCATGCTGAGCTGGGACATGCCGTTTTGAGTATCAACGCTTGTAAGGGATTTGAAATCGGTTCTGGGTTTGAGGGCATAAAAATGAGAGGATCCATGCACAATGATATTTTTTACAAAGAAGGAGAAGAAATAAAAACGAGGAGTAACCATTCCGGCGGAATTCAAGGCGGAATTTCTAATGGTATGGATATTTATTTTCGTGCTGCTTTTAAGCCGGTAGCGACCATCATCCCTGCCCAGGAATCGATAGATAAATCCGGAGATCCCACTACAGTTACAGGAAAAGGGCGACATGACCCTTGCGTGGTGCCCAGAGCCGTACCCATAGTAGAAGCCATGGCAGCTTTAGTATTAGCAGATCATGTATTGAGACATAGGGCCAGCAGAGTGTAAGAAAACGGACCACCTGAGGTATGCAAATAGGTCAGTATTTGAATATTTTATTAATAAATACTTTGCCAGACCTATCATACACTCTAATACTATAAATTCCTATGGGCAAATCGTGAATGTCGTACCCATAGCCGGCATTAAGCAGTACTGAATGCTTACCGGATAAACTGGTCAATTCTACCATTTTAGGCTGAATGTATTCTTTGAGATAAATAGTACCATGAGCATACCATGCTATTTTCTCTCCTGTGTAAGTGATCAAGTCTTCCCGGTTATCCGTGCTCAGATTCATGATTGGATTTAGCTTTTTCCACAATGCCTCATCAAATTGGGTTGGAACATTATTGGTACTGCCATAGGCATCATCACCTAATCTTACCAATACTAAATTGAGGGAGGGTATAATCTCCAGTTTTTGATCGTTTTTGCCCAAGGCTGCAAACAAATCTTTTGGCGCAGATGGTATAATGGATCCATTAAATCGTAATTGCGTGCCAGGTAACATAAATTGACCTTTGCCATTAAGCCACCATAGATATCCGTAAGCCGGATTTAACCCTTGTGAAGATTCCGTCATTTTTTTTATATAGTCTTCATTATTTACGACTACACGATCATTCCATTTCCCTTTATTCAACACAAGCAAACCAAACCTGGCCATACTGCGTGCAGTACTAAAAAAAACATTGTTTTCCTCCAGTTTGACAAAGAGACCGGTCATACCAATAGGGTCACCGAGTTTCGATTTAAAATAGGTATTCAATTGCTGACCTGTTGCTTTTTCTAATATCTGATCCAAAATAGTATAAGGTGAATTATGATAAGACCACCTGGTACCCGGTACAGCTTTACATTGAAAGCAGGAAGGCAATGTACATTCAAAATCTACAGATTCGTCAAATCCGGTAGTCATGGTAATATGATGAATTAATTTGATTTTGTTTTCATCATTTTGATTACAGGATGTCCACCCTTTACCAAGGTATTTACTGGTTGAATCCTGCAAATTTAGTTTTCTTTCACTCTCTGCTACAGCTACCAATACACTGGTGAGTGACTTTCCAGCACTGGCCCAGTATCTAGGCAATGCAGATGTATGGCCATTGAGGTAATATTCCAATACAATTTTGCCGTCCTTGAGTATGATAAATGCTTTAGTGTGTGTAGTCTCTAAAAATGATTGCAAATCAGGTAACAGTGATGTATTCCAACCGAGTGATTTTGGATCAGTAATTTTCCATTCGCTGTTGTCCAGAGGAGGAAAATAATTAGTTTGGCTGCCGGCTGAAAATGCTGATAACAGGCAAATGATAAAAATCCATCTTTGTATCATACTGCAGTTTTAGTATAGACACAGAATATACAAATAAGTTTAACGGCTATTCACTTGAAAACTAAATATTTTTCTAAAAAACCAAACCACAGTCTCTCAAAACACCAACTTATGGTTTGACCTGTGCTACTGCATTCTTGTGTATCAGATCTTGTGCCAGAGTCCTCTCTTCCAGCCAATGGCGGGTAGAATCTACTTTGCCTTTGAGATATTTTTCCATCATCAGACTGGCAATGGGTGCTGCATAGGTAGCTCCGAAGCCTGCATTTTCAACTATTACTGCAATAGCAATTTTAGGATTCTCTTTTGGGGCAAATCCACAAAAGACCGAATGATCATCGGATTTTGCATATGAATTTGACCTGGTCTGGGCTGTACCTGTCTTTCCACACACCTCTATACTGTCTATAGCAGCAATGCGCGAAGTACCTGAGGTTACTGCCCGGCGCATCCCGTCCACTACTATTTCAAATCTTTCATTAGTAATGTCAATTTTATGAGGCTTGATAAATTTGTCCTGTGGTAAAAAAGTTTCGCCTTTCCTCAATCCTTTATAAAAATGTGGTGTAATCCAATATCCGCGGTTTGCAATGGCCACACAAAGATTAGCCATTTGGATTGGAGTGAGCTGGATTACTCCCTGCCCTATTCCAATAGAAATTTCATATGCTGCTTTCCAGTCTTTGGTTTTGTACAATCGGGTATAGTATTTATCAGTGGGTATGGTACCCCCTTGTTCGTTATTGTAATCCATTCCGAGAGCCTGGCCTAATCCGAATTGCCTCATATAACCTGCGAATTCATCCAATCCTTTTCCCGGATTAGACGATCCGTATTTATTCATTATATCCTGGATCTTTTGATAAAAATATACATTGCATGAGTGACCAATGGCTTCCTGTACATTCGGAATATGACCATGGACATGAGCACATTTATATGCCCTGCCCAGCATATATACCCCATTGCAATGAGTGCCATCATCCGGATTGATTACCCCCATTTGCATTCCGGCCAGTGCAACCACTGTTTTGAATATAGATCCCGGAGGATATTGAGCCTGCACTGTCCTGTCAAATAGAGGTTTCAGAGTATCTTCTCTCAGGGCAGCATAGTATTTGCCGCGGTCACGATCCACGGTAAGTAAGTTAGGATCATAAGTAGGTGAACTAACCAGGGCCAAAATTTCACCGGTGGATGGTTCGATGGCTACGATGGAACCCAATTTGTTTTGCATCAATTTCTCGCCGTATTCCTGCAAATCTGCATCCAAAGTAACTATAAGCTCCTCTCCACTTTTGGCTACCGAATCCTGAGATCCGTTTTTATAAGATCCTACTGTGACGCCAAGATTGTCTTTCAGCAGGTATTTCCAACCTTTTATGCCTTTGAGCAGATTTTCATAAGTTTTCTCTATCCCACTGGTCCCTTTATAATCCCCTCTTTCATATACGCCATTTGATTTTTCTATTTCAGCCGGGTCTACTTCACTTATATAACCCATTGCATGGGCAGCGATAGGCCTGGGATATCCTCTTATATACCTCAACGTGGCACTGAATCCGGGAAACTCATGCATCATTTCCTGAAACTTGGCGTATTGCCATACCGGTACTCCCTTGATACAAGCAAATGGTTTACTTTTTGAAAATTGTTTATTTGACCAGTCTTTATTTAGTTCGGTAATAAAAGTTTGTTTGTCTATCCCCAATAATTCGCAAAAGCGGGTCGTATCCATATTTTTATCTACTTTTTTGTAGATAGCATCTATATCATAGACGGGATTATTATACACCAATAGCTTACCGTTACGATCATAAATGGCACCTCTGGCGGGATAGCTCACCGCTTTTTCCAATGCAGCGTATTTTGCCTTGTCCCTTATATTGGTATCGAAAAACTGAATATAAACAGATTGCAAAAGCAATATACCTCCAAGTATCAGGATGGTGGCTTGAATTAATAATCTATTGTCCTGCTTCATTCAGGATCAAAGATAAACATATATAAAAGCAGAAGTGGAAATGAAATGATAAAACTGAAAATAGTTTTTAAAAGTATAGTTAAAATCAAAACCGGTGTAAATACTTCCATAGAAAAATAGAAGATTAAATATACGAGCAGCGAAATAATGGAATAGGTAATAAACCAATTCAGTCCCAGGTGGGCTTTGCTCGGTATAGGGATCCGGGAATATCCTCCTTTAGGTTCAAAATAGGTTAAAATAAATGGCCTGACAAAACCTAAAAATGTTGCGGCACTGGCATGCACACCGGGAGAATCATAAAACCAATCCACCAGGAGGCCTGAAAAGAAACCCAGTATAACCAAAATCCATCGGGGGGTTCGTACTGGTAAGAGCACCAACCACAATGGATAAATGATTAAAGAAATATAATTAAATGAGCCCATAAATAAATGCACCTGCTTCAATACAAGTACCTGAAACAGAAAAAGGAATAAAAAGCGCAAGCTGTGCTTTAGTATAGTATTGCTCATTGTTTATTCGATTGGGGTAAAGAGAGACTATCTATATCCATTCGGTGCAGGTCATCAACCACATATACATGGGAAGCCCGTGAAATATCGTTAAAAAGTGTAATGTTAATAGAATAAAAATTTTCTCCCGGTTGTACAAATGCTTTGGTTACTATGCCTACAGGATGGTTCATTGGAAAATGCGAAAATCCGGTAGTGACGATAGTATCCCCTTCAGCTACTATAGCGTGTTTGGGAATGGCTTCCACTTTCATTATGATGGGAGAACCGCCTTCCCATACCAGGTTACCAATAGCATTGGTACGCTTTACTTTTACACTTACTCTGGATTTGGTATTGAGTATGGACATCACACTGGAGTAGATCGAGCCCACCCTGGTTACAAATCCTATAATGCCATTAGCCTCGATTACTGTACTGTATTTTTTTACTCCATGCCTTGACCCCCTATTTATGGTAATCATGTTGTTATTTTGCTCTATGGAGTTGTTTGTGATCTGAGCTGGCATGAGTAAATAGCGCTGTCGGGTTACCGTATCAATCACTGAATCTTTTTTGGCGGAAGCTTCGATTTGCAGGTTTGCGATCTCTGTCCGGAGCTTTGCAATCTCCAGTGCCATATCCTGATTTACTTTTCTGAGGCCAAAATATTTTTTTACGGCATCTACCTTGTCAAATAGCTTGCCACTGATAATCGTAGAAGAATTAAGAAAAATTTCACGCTGTGCCTCATTTCTGTTCACAATCAGCCGAATACTGATAAATTCCAATATAAGGAATAAAAACACAAAAGCATACCGGTAAAAAAAAGCAAAAAGGTTTTGCATAATCCGGCACTAAGATCAGACACTTTTTCGGTCAATCAAAAAAGAATATCTGTCTGAATTTTTTAATGCCAAACCAGTGCCCCGTACTACCGCTCTTAATGGATCATCAGCTACTCTTACCGGAAGTTTGGTTTTAGCAGAAAGTCTCTTATCAAGTCCTCGAAGTAACGCACCTCCGCCCGTAAGGTAAAGCCCATTTTTATATATATCAGCTGCTAATTCAGGAGGAGTGGATTCTAAAGCTTTTAACACTGCGTCCTCAATTTTTGCAATGGATTTATCCAGGGCTGTAGCAATTTCCGAATGACCTACGGTAATTTGTTTTGGAATGCCGGTCATCAAATCCCGACCATTTACAGGGTAATCTTCAGGAGGATTGTCCAGTTGTTTTAATGCAGAACCCACGTTTATTTTTAGCTGCTCTGCTGTGCGCTCTCCAATGAGGATATTATGCGCACGCTTCATATACTCCATTATATCATAGTTAAACTCATCCCCGGCGGTGCGAATGGACTGATCCGTCACAATACCCGACATGGCGATTACAGCGATTTCCGTGGTACCACCTCCAATATCAATTATAATATGGCCGACCGGCTCCTCGACATCCAAACCAATACCGAGAGCGGCTGCCATAGGCTCATGTATTAAATAGGTTTCTTTGCTGTCGACATGATCAGCTGAATCAAAAACAGCTCTTTTTTCCACCTCTGTGATACCTGAGGGAATACAGATTACCATTTTGAGGTGGGTAAAAAAACTACGTTTGGTTCCAATCATATTGATCAACCCTTCAATCAGTTTTTCAGCCGCTTGAAAATCAGCTATTACTCCATCCTTGAGAGGGCGGATAGTCTTTATATTTTCATGGGTTTTCTCATGCATTTGCATGGCTCGGGAACCAACAGCGATAGTTTCACCTGTTTTGCGATTGATAGCCACAATAGACGGCTCATCGATCACGATTTGATCATTTTGCATGATAAGGGTATTGGCAGTGCCGAGGTCGATTGCCAATTCCTGAGAGAAAAAATTAAACCACTTCATTAGTTAATATACTGTCCAAAATGTTGTTAAAGCAAAAACTTTGCCTAAAAATAAAATTTACCTAATTCCACAGGATTTGAACGCAAAGGAAATAAAATATATTAGAAAAATATGGTCAGGTAAAGATTTTATTTTCAATTCTTTAAGTTAAATATACTGGTTTATTATGGTGAATTGAAAAATCATTAAAAAATGAAAGATTTTTTCTCCTTGTTTTTGAAATTCGAGCGCCCGGGATTGATCCGAAATCTGAAATAGGAAGCTAACTCAAAACCCGACTAGCTCCCCGGGCTCTGCAGAATTACTATTTTCCTACAGTGATCTCGGTCAAATCACTTTCTGCAAAATATTTTTGAGCTGCTCTTAATATTTCATCAGCTTGAATATTTTCGACACCTAGGATCAATTCATCAAAAGCCATAGCGCCACCCTCCAGGCTCAGCATTCGTATCAACTCCGAATATCCAAATGCATTTTCAAAATAATTGAGAAAACTGCCCCGGAGGTAATTTTTTATGGAAATGAGTTCCCTGGTAGAAATTAATTTTTGCCTTAGCTTATCCAATTCATCGTATA
Organism: Saprospiraceae bacterium; assembly: GCA_044227925.1. GTDB lineage: Bacteria > Bacteroidota > Bacteroidia > Chitinophagales > Saprospiraceae > JADJLQ01. The sequence continues at coordinate 47,223 of JBGAVW010000038.1, forward strand.
TGCCTTTGACCGCCACCTTATAGCGCTCATTATCCACTTCTGTAGAGATCAAAAAATAACCGTCTAACATAAATGTGTCCAGGCTGGAATAAATGTGATAGGTAAGCCCCTTTTTCTCCCGCAGGTTTTGCATTAACCTGGATCCAAAATATCCACCTAAAATAGTGTTTAAAACAAAAACAGACACATAATCGGGATGATTGCGGGTAAACATGGTGCGCCCGATGCGAACTGATGTCTGTATAGAATCTGCCTTTGGGATATGCCAATACCGCTTCGGAGTAGGGAGCAGAGGAAGCTCCAATATTTCTGTATTAGCACTTGAATTGGAAATACTCCCCAAGGCTTCCATCACCAATAAAGCCGTCTGATCAGAGAAACTGCCTGCCAGAAAGATTTTGCACTCATTCATATTGTATCCTCTTGCATAATGGGCTTTTAAATCATCCCGGGAAATGGTTTCAATGGAATCAATCGTGCTGTTATAACCATAGGGGTGATTTGATCCAAAGATATTCTCTGTGAAAGACCTATAGGCCATCACATCTCCTCTTGATTCGTCTGATTTTAGCTTTTCTTTTTGCTGGCGTTTGTACAATTTTATTTCACTGGATGGAAAGGAGGGTTCAGAGAGTAATTCTACCAATAATGGCAGAGCATTGGGTAAATATTTTTCTAGTGCAAATAATTTTATCCCTACCGTATCTATATAAAAATCAAAATTGACCGAGCTGCCCCAGTAGTCAAATCCCTCGGCTAATTTGGTTGCCGATTTTAAAGTAGTACCCCCTTTTATTAACTGTAAAGTTGCAGTAGAGACTCCGGGTTTAAGCTCAAAAGGCCTTCCTGCAGGAAAAGTGAGCTCCAGCTTTAATGCAGGTATATTTCCCCTGCATATAGGGTAAAATTTTGCCCCATTTGCAAGCGTGACAGGCATTGATTCTTCTACTTGTAATATTGGCGCCTTCTTTACTTTCATCGGATAAAGGTAGGAAAACTGTTCAAGGCCTTTGGAGTCATTAGTTTGATTTGATTCCTTTTTTCCCTTTTCGTGCTTTTCTTGCTATTTTTGCGCTTCAAGTACAAACTTTTAATCCATCAAGAGAAATTATATATGAAATTTAGTGTGTCCTCGGCCGAATTATTAAAACAACTCAATGTAGCTTCTGGTGCTATTGGATCAAATCCGGTACTCCCCATACTAGAAGATTTTTTATTTCATGTAAAAGGAAAATTACTCACCATTTCTGCCACAGACCTGGAGACCAGTGTAAAAACAGAAATGGAGGTAAAAGCTGATCAAAA
>JBGAVW010000039.1:0-46628 GCA_044227925.1 Saprospiraceae bacterium
CCTGCTTTAAAGAGCTGGAAGTGCATTTTATTAGTACTTATGGTTTATGCTGTGACGGTCTTTAAAACTTCAGTAAATATTTATCATTCCAAAAATAATCAATTAACCTGAGTAAAGAGTATATCTTCAGCATTAATAAATTTAAAGTATAGGATAGTGGATGATAAGGAATCAGGCTGTCCTTTGGCCAAGGTAAAGAACACGAATTGCACGGATTACACGGATTTACAGGAATTAGAATTGCCGCATTTTAATTTGTGAATAATAGGGAATCAGGATGGCCTTCGGCCATTTTGGAACACGAATTGACACGGATTACACGGATTTACACGAATTAGAATTGCCGCATTTTAATTTGTCGATAATAGGGAATCAGGATGGCCTTCGGCCAAAGTAGAGACACGAATTGCCACGGATTGCACGGATTTTCACGAATTAGAATTGCCACATTTTAATGCGTGGCCATTCGCGAAAATTCGTGGATAATAGATAACCGGGATGGCCTTCGGCCTATAGAACACGAATTGACACGAATTGCCACGGATTACACGGATTTACACGAATTAGAATTGCCACATTTTAATTCATGGCCATTCGCGAAAATTCGTGGATAATGAATAAACGGGATGGCCTTCGGCCTATAGAACACGAATTGCCACGGATTACACGGATTTACACGAATTAGTATTACCACTTTTTAATTCGTGGACATTCGCGAAAATTCGTGGAGAAATAATAACACTATATCCTTTGGCCTGGTAAAACACGAATTGTCACGGATTATACGGATTTACAAGAATTAGAATTGCCACATTTTAATTCGTGGACATGCGGGAAATGAGTGGATAATAAGATATCGAAAAGACCATTTTATCGATAAATAAAAAAGCCCAATGTCTACACTTTGGACTTTGAAACTAATCCCGTAGAATAGCCTTTAGGCTGTTACTTTAAGAGGGATTTGTTTTTAACAGGCTTAAGTCTGTTCTGCCCTATGATGAAATATTGGAAAGACCGTTTCCTGATTTCAGGGTAGATTAATTATTCAGAGATAAGACCTGGTTTTTAGTTTCCTCCTTCATTACAACCTGATATATAATCATATTGTATAGTACCTGTCTCGTTCCAGTAAATCGGGTTGTCTTCATCATCAGCTCCCAGTAGTATTTTAGAGCTATACAATACCTGTTTTGGAAGGTTGTCCCTTACCTGCACCGTATGATTGTGCGCCATAAATACTTCTTCACCAATGCTACCATCAGGATTTATTACATAGTCGGTAAATTTGGTAATGAAATTTTTGGACCTATAGAGCCAGCCCCCATCACCTGTAGTCCCAGGATAACCATTGGCTGGGGATAAAAATGGCTGAACTATTCTGTGATCAACTTCTAACTCTTCAATTTGAACCAATACCCAGTCTTCAGTAGTTTTACTTCTATAGGATGATTTAGTCGTTTTTTGTAATTCACTTAATGATTCTAAAATTTTGATTCTAGCCAGGTCTCTAGCCATTTTAGTATGTCCGATTTTATCGAATGCCTTTGATTTCTGTGCTTTGCTCATAGCCATGCCGGGTTGTACATAAGTTTTAATCAATCTGGGATTATTGGCTCGCCATACAAATTCCAACCTTATTCCATCGTGGGTATAGCTGGTGACCTGGCCCTGATCATCTATAGTCAATTGATCATCTAATGCTACTCCATTTACAGTGGTTGTAATACCTATCCATTTTCCATTGGCATCGTAATTGAAAGTGCGGATTACTTCATCGCCATTTTCTATGCCTTGCTCAGTCTCGATCATCCAGTTTGCGTTAAAGGTCATAGACCTGGCATAATTGTAAAATGGATTGCCATCTTCCATTGCAATGTCGGTCATTGATTTTACCCGGTGAAGAGGGACGGTGCATCTATAGAAGTAATTAAGTGAATCCCAGCCGGATCCGCTATCACCATCGGTCGTAGTATAGTTCCAGGCACCCTGCACTGCTGCGAGTTTCCAGTTTCTGTGATTGTCATTTCGTTGTTCGAGCTGATCTGTATTGCTCAATTCATTTTTGGTACAGGAGATAAAGATCAATAATCCCATCGCGATAAATAAGGAAATGTTTTTCATATTATTATAGTAGATTTTAGTATTTACGATCTGTGTATAAATAGTAGTGTTATAAACTTTGATAATGTCTGAATATAAATGTGATAACTTTTGTTATCACACTTTTCTCGCCTGGTATATTTTTTTTTTGGATTATTAATTTGTTCGCGGATATACATACTTCAATACTATCTCCATTTTATTAGTCACATTTAATTTTTTATATAACCGGTGAGCATATTGCCGTACGGAAGCCATGGAAATATTGAGGTCGTAGGCAATGGCCTTATAGCTATATCCATTTATTAATTTTTCCAATACGGCCTGCTGCATAGGATTGATGGAGATATGTGAAGGAAGATCGTTTGGTTTGATATTGGTCATATCGATCATATTATTTAATGTTACAAATTTGGATTGGAATAAAGGCCAAAACAATACCTCAATTGGGTATTTTCAGGATAGGCGAGTGTAATTTTATGGGCGTTTCATGAATTGCTCAAGATTCGCGGTACTACGCCTTACCCTAAAGGGAGAAAATAATTGCTGAGGTACAATTTGTGGAACTACCCCTTACCCTGAAGGGAGAAAATAATTACTGAGGTGCAATTTGTTGTACACCCATTTTATTTTACTATCCTGAATTCATCATGTTTTATTATTTTTAAAATTAGTAAATGAATTGTTTTGAAAATAGTCAGATTGCTTAGTAGATTGAAATTGTCCTTTTTTGAGGCTTTCCTAAAACGTTTTTTTCAAAAACAAAAGGAATTGAATGAATCTATAAATGGGAACCGGTCGTACAATGAGCCTGAAAATCAGGCGGGGCGAAAAAGCAGTTTATTTAATTTGCTGATATCTCACCGAATGGAAGACAGTATTTTGGATAACCCGGGAAATTTAATACCATATGAAGTAGGCAATCGAAAAAGATACGCTACCTGCTCCGGAGTGTCATGGTTCGATAATAATCATATTGCAGTGGTAAACCTATATGGCCAACATGCCAGAATATATAAACTAATCCCAGAATCAGCTAAATCCCTCCAGCAATGGCAGTTGAAATTAATATACCAATTTAATGAAGATATTAATTTTCCGGAAGATATTTCAGTAGCGAGCACTCATAAATATGTAGCCATTACCAATACCTTGTCCGGTAAAAAGGGAGTTTCCGTTTTTGAAATGGATCCGGTTTCTTTTCATTTTAAAAAATTGATAAATCGGATATGCCTGGAGCGTACCTGTCATGGAATACGATTTTCTCCAGATTCTAACCATTTGGTTTTTACTGTAATTGATCCACCAGGTTCAGTTGAAGTTTATGCCCTGTCTGATTTGTCTATTGTTCCAATTTTTACTTTGGAAAACCCCGACCCTCAACAAAGACCCAAATCAGTTTGCTTTACACCCGATTCTGAATTTATAGCCGTTTTATATTCTTATGCTGCTGGTCCGAAATCTAACAAACAGAATAATAAAAGCAGTATTTGTATTCATCGGTATTCTCCACAATCCGGAAATATTGAAATACATCCTGTTGCCCAATATATACATCAAAGCGAATCAAATAGTGCATTTGAAATAGGAACTTTTAGAAAGGAACCCAAACTGGATCAATATTCACTTTATATTACAGATCAGGAAGATAAGGTATATGAATTTATTTTTGACTCAGAAAATAAGGCAATTGGGCTTACTAGTTCATATGATGATTCTATTCCATTTCCACATGGGATAGACCTGAGCCCTGATGGTAATTATCTCGCCGTAACTACGCTCGGGGATGATAGCATCAAAATTTTTGAATTGAATAAGAGCCAAGCAGCCACCAGGTAGTTTTGAAAATAGTGTCAATAGTATAATCAGTAAGGCAATTTTGAGTTGATTATAACCTGGATTTTTTGATCTTTGCACCTGATTTTACCAATTCGATTTTTTCATTGTTACCCATCTTAGCTTCCTTTGATACTCGTACCAGGCATAGAGTATCCTTATCAATATATTTTTTCCTGTCGGGGTTTTGTTTTTCCAGCTGGACCTCTCGTATTCCGACTATCAAATCAGTTTTTAATCTGAATGATGCCCAATTGGGCAATTTGTTGATGGTATTGCCTGCCAGCTCATTAATTGGCTTGCCATTATCCGGATGGTTGGTATCCAGGTATGAAAGCAGGATACCCCTGGGTATATCTTTTGGGTTTTATTGTATTGCCATGGCAGGAATTGGATTTTCGGGCAGTATGACCATGCTCATCATTTCCATATTTGGATTTGCATTTACCATGCGCATTTTTAATATTGCAATTAATACTCAAAGCATCATCTTACAGAAACAATTTGAAAAAAAAATAAATGGGGCATTTCATGCTTTATGGAGTTCAGGAGGCCTGGTAGGCATTGTATTCACCACATTTATGATTAAGCTAAATATTAAGATCGAATGGCACCTGGCTATGGTGGCTGTGTTTACCTTGATATCGGCTATTCTTTTTTTTCCTTACTTATTAAAAAATGATAAAGTAAGCACCGGAAACAAAATCATAATAGGTAAACCGGACACATTTATTTTATCATTGGGCTTAATCGTGTTTTTATCCTCATTGTGTGAAGGGGGTATATTTGATTGGAGTGGAGTATATTTCAGGGAAGTAGTCAGACAGGATGTATTTACCCTGGGATATTTGATTTTTATGGCTTTTATGGCCTTATCCAGATTTTATTCTGATCAATTGATAGATAGAATTGGAATGAAAAAGACTTATTTATTAAGCGCTATGTGCATCATGCTGGGCATCAGCATAGTGATAGTACTGCCTTATTTCTGGCCAGTGTTGATTGGCTTTTCGATTACAGGAGTTGGAGTGGCATCGATAATTCCTATGACTTATTCTTTAACAGGAAGATCAAAAAAATATTCTCCGGGTGTGGCAATCTCATTGATCGCCACGTACAGTATTGTTGGTATGTTGATTGGTCCTTCCATCATAGGCTATGTTTCACATTGGCTTGGCCTGAAATTTTCTTTTGTATTATTTATATTAAGCGGTGCATTAATGATACCTATATCACAGCAGGTATTCAGGATATTGGATCATGAACAACATACAAAAAGCTGATTGATTACATTTAACTCAATGGCTTCACCACGGAAACCCACTTTATGGTTTTGCTTTCCGTGGTACTACTGCAGGCAAGGCATTCAATACCGCATTGAGTGGTACTATATGAGTATCAATCACTTTCTTCAAACTGTTTTGTACTGCTTGTTTCTCCTGTTGTATTTGTTCTATCCGGGCAGTTTGTGCAGTGGTGGGTCTCGCAGTAGCACCATCTATTGAAAACATGAGTGAAGTGATTTCCTCTCTCAATTCAGGTCGCTGACGATAATTCATTCGTGGAGGGGGTCGTCGCAATGCGTCCAATACCGCTCCTAATTCTTTTAATGCGGCATCCACTTTTTTACCGGTTTCATCGTCGGCGGCGGCACCGTCTTCTTTTCTTCTTCTCTTGAGGGCATTGAGCTGATCGGTAAGTGCCTCAGCTTCATTGATCATATTATTCACCGCAGAGAGTTGTTCGCGGGCAGCAAGTGCCGCCTCTTCTTTTGCTTTTAGATCAGCATCGGCCACTGCTTTTATCCTGGGATCGGCTTTTACTTCTATTGGTACTGATAGTTTTTTACCATTGGCCATTACAGTAGCCGTATAAATACCAGGCGAAACGGATGGACCGGCATTTCCACCTCCACCGAACCCGCCGGGCATAGGCCTGTCTAATCTGGTTGCTGCTTCGTGCCGTAGATCCCAAATCAATCTATTCACACCGGCTTTGGCAGCACTGTCCGTAATAGACCGTATCTTTTCATTTTTACTATTTGAGATATCGACTTTTACCACTTTAGTGGAATCGGATTGCAGGTAATAATTGATATAGGCACCCGGTACCGGGTTTTTAGCGGCATACACTTTATCACCTAAATCTTCCAATTGACTATACATTTTCCATTGAGTTACCGGACGCACATCGAATACATGTACCTCTTTGCCAGCGGTAGTATTCCAATCCTGTAATGATCTGATATCGTCAGCAATCCAGATGCCACGACCATGAGTAGCTACTATAAGATCATGCTCCCGGGGATGTATACGAAGGTCGGTAACCGATACCGGAGGTAAATTATTATTGATTCGCACAAAATTTTTACCCATATCCCAGCTGGCATACAGGCCACATTCCATACCCACATAGATTATATTGGGGTTGTGAGGATCCTGACGGGCTACTTTTACATAGTCATCTTGTTGTAATCCGGTAGTAATCTTTGACCAGGTCTTTCCATAATCGGTAGTCAGAAAAACATAAGGCTTAAAATCATCACTGCGATGATTATCAGCTATCACCAAAGCTGTACCACCATTATGTTCGGAGGCATGTATTTTTCCTATCCATGAAAATGCCGGTAAGCCGGTGATATTTTTATTTACATTGGTCCAGGTCTTGCCACCATCACGGGTGATTTGCACATTGCCATCATCGGTACCGCACCAGATCACTCCTTTTTCTTTTGGCGATTCGGCGATGGTAATTATGGTACAATGAAACTCTGCAGCAGTATTGTCCTGGTAGATCTCTCCACCGGACGAGGTTTGTTTGCTTTTATCATTGGTAGTGAGATCACCACTTAATTCTTTCCAGTTATATCCTTTGTCACTGCTGGCAAATAATACATTACCGCCAAAATAAACGGTATTGGGATCATGCGGAGAAATATGAATCGGTGAATCCCAATTAAATCTATACTTATGATCTTTGATGGCATCACCTGCTGATCCGATGATTTTTGGATAGGGATGTATGGTGCGAATATTGCCTGTACGGGTATCTACATGAAATATCACACCGCCCTGAAGATTGGCAAATACTTCGTGCTCAGCACCGGGCACAGGAACAGCATAATACCCATCACCACCGGCAAGTCCTTTCCAATGTCGTTTCATGATACCATCACTCAATAATGAATTGCTCGGGCCTACCCACGTACCGTTATCTTGTAATCCGCCATAGATATTGTATGGATCAAGATTGTCAATATTCACCTGATAATATTGTGAAAGTTCTACATTATTGATGATGTCCCAGGTCTTACCACCATCATGGGATACCTGATAACCTCCATCACTACCACTAAGTATCCGTTTGCTGTTTTTGGGATCTATCCAGAGAGCCTGGTGATCGCCGTGTACATTACTTGCTATAGACCTGAAATTTTTTCCTCCATCTTCTGATTTGAGTAATGGACCTGAAAGAGAATAAATCGTATTTGGAAAATTGGGATCTACCCTGATATCGCTGTAATAGAATGGTCTGAAATTGATCATCGGATCTTTGTTTACCATAGTCCAATTATCACCCCGATTATCCGATCGGAATAATGAGCCGGATTGATTGGGAAATTCAGTAATGAGATAGACTATATTTGGTTCACTTTGAGCAATGGATAAACCTATTCTGGCCATAGGGCCGGAGGGCAATCCTTTCATGATTTTTTCCCAGGACTCACCACCATCGGTGGTGCGATACACGGCGGTAGATTTACCCCCATCATCAAAGCGCCATGGTTTGCGACGGAATGTCCACATGCCTGCATACATCACCCTGGGATTAGACCATTCAAATGTGAGGTCGCTGCATCCGGTATCTTCATCTATGTATAATATCCGGTTCCATGATTTACCTCCGTCTTTAGTTTGGAATACACCACGCTCAGAATTGGGCCCCCATTCTCTGCCCAGGGCGCATACACATACTTCATTTGTATTGTTTGGGTTTACGATTACTCTTTTGATTCTCTCGGTTTTGGTCAGCCCCATATGTTTCCAGGTATTACCTCCATCGAATGATCTGTATACCCCATTGCCATAGCTGGTACTGTTGCGTGGATCGCCTTCACCGGTACCGAGGTAGATCAGGTTAGGATCATTCGGTGACATACCAATAGCACCTACCGAGTACACTCGCTGATCGGTAAATAAAGCTTCGGATGTAGTCCCGCCATTAGTAGTCTTAAAAAGTCCACCATCGGCAGCTGCAAAATAAAATGTAGACGGATCACCAGGTATACCCACTATATCGGTGACTCGACCGCCCATATTGGCCGGGCCGATGGGTCGGAATTTGATGTTTTTTAATTGCTCGGGTTTGGGTTGGGAATAAGTGATGACAAAGAGGCATAAGGATAGAAGGAAGATGGAGAGTCTTTTCATTTTTTATATTTATTTAGAAAGGGAAGATAGGAAATGAGCGGCAAATTAAGTTAATATCTGAAAGCTTGTTTTAAAATATACTTGATTGATATATTTAATTTAACAGTTAACAAAGTTTTTTTAATTCAAGATAATTCTACCACTTTACCAATGCCACGAAAAACCCCTACATTTGACGCAAAATATGCAACGAATACCCTCACATCCTTTTGCATGCAAGAAGTAAGTCAAAGTTTGGCTTGAAGAGTTGAATAAGCAATTGATGAAAACAATATCTTATTGCCTTAACTAAGAAATTTCTTAGAACCAGAGAATGGTATTAATCCAAATGAGCTGTTGAATGAAATATAAGAATAATCGGTGACGCAATAAATCGAATATTGTAAATCGAACAATACATAAAAATAAGCAATACCGGGAAAATTATAGATCCTTTCCTTATACCAAATAAATCACCAAATCTGCCTATTTTTCGGCCATGCAATCAATAGAGGAGCTCTATCTCCTGTTTGAAGATTTCAGGAAAAGCAGTTCATTCGGGGGAAAAGTTGCCGAGCTATACAGTCCTGCCAATTACCTCATGGACTTAGGGGGTAAGAGAATGCGCCCTTTGCTGACTTTACTTTCGCATCAATTATGGCAGGTTGACACCACACCTTCACTCACCGCTGCCCTTGCTATAGAAGTGTTCCATAATTTTTCACTTATGCACGACGATATCATGGACGCATCGCCGCTGCGCCGGGGCCAACCCACAGTACATAAAAAATACAATACCAATGCTGCTATACTATCCGGTGACTGGATGCTGATACATACCTATGAATTGCTTAATAAATACCCTGGTCCGCTGAACAGGGAATTAATAACGCTGATGAATAAAACAGCAACTGAGGTATGTGAGGGTCAGCAATTGGATATCAATTTTGAATCCAGGCTGGATGTAAGTGAATCTGAATATGTAGAAATGATCAAAAACAAGACGGCTGTCTTGCTCGGAGCAGCAATGCAAATCGGCGGTATGATCTGTAATGCAAGCGATGAGGATCTTAGGCATCTGTACGATGCTGGATTGTACCTGGGTCTTTCTTTCCAACTTAGGGATGATTACCTGGATGTTTTTAGCCCGGAAAGCGGGAAAATCAAAGGTGGCGATATACATCAGAACAAAAAGACACTGTTATTTATTCATTGCCTGCAACAGCTGGGAATTACGGATAAAACATTGTTGCTTTCCTATTATTCACAAAACAATATGGACAAAGTACAGGAAGTTACAGATCTTTTTAAAAAATCCAAATCCGATGAATATGTAAAATCAATGGCTGTCCAATATGGAGTACAGGCATTCGAAGCATTGGATAAAATAGCCGTGCCCGAAAAAAATAAATCAAACCTTAGATCTTTATTTCAAACCTTATTAAACAGAAATAGTTAATTACTACTGATGCCGATCGAATTACAGGAGATAAATCCATTCAGAAAAAGTGAATTAAAAAAATTTATTCAGTATCCTTTTGATTTATATAAAGGGAATGCATTTTGGGTGCCGCCTTTGTGGGTGGATGAATACGAAATATTTTCCAATGAGCATAACCCGGTATTAAAACATTGTGAATTAAAATTATTACTGGCCATTGAAAACAATAAAGTAGCTGGCAGGATTGCCGGGATCATCAACCATAGGGAAAATAAACTGTATAGCAAATCAAAGGCAAGGTTTGGTTGGTTTGATATTGCGGACCGGCCAGAGGTGAGTAAAGCATTGATCGAAGAAATAGAACACTGGGCAAAAAAGAAGGGCATGAACGAATTAGAAGGCCCCATGAGTTTTACTAATCTGGATAAAGCCGGCTTATTGATCGAGGGATTCGATCAACTGCCTACCATAGCCACATTGTATAATTATCCATACTATGCCAGCCATCTTGAAAACCTGGGATATGTCAAAGCAGCCGACTGGATAGAGCACGAAATCCTGAATCAACCGCTGAGTGAACGATTTATAAAGTTTAATGACATACTTAAAGAAAAATACAAGGTACATACCATAAAAATCAAAACTAAAGAAGATATCACCACCTATGCACACAAAGTATTTGAGTTGGTTAATAAAACCCATAGTGAGCTGCACGGATTTGTGGCATTTGAGCCCGAGCAGGTAAAATTATATGTGCGAAAATATTCACGCATACTCAAGCCGGAGTTTATCTCATTAGTAGCAGATGAAAATGACCAACTCATTGCATTCGGCATTTCACTGCCATCTGTAAGTAAGGCCCTGCAAAAGTCAAAAGGAAGGCTTTTCCCGTTTGGCTGGTATCACCTATGGAATGCCATTCGAAAAAATGAACACCTTGATTTGTATTTAATAGGTACCGATCCTGCCTGGCGCAATAAAGGGGTCCACGCACTCATATTTTACGAAATCACCAAACAAGCACTGGATTTTGGAATCAAATATGTAGAGTCCAACCCGGAACTGGAAACCAATACCAATGTACAATTGCTGTGGAAAGGCTATGAATACAGAATGCATAAACGAAGAAGAACCTATAAAAAGGAATGGTGATCGGGAATTAAATAAAAAATGTAAAACCGGATGTTGGTTTGTTTGTGAAAATGCAGGTGTACGATAAATTGCATAAAATTTTGGTACTACCTTTTACCCTAAAAGGAGAAAATAATTACTGATGGTCAATTTGGCGTACGACCGAGAATTCATTGCATTCTGTGGGTTAAAAATTCGCCTTATCTTAGTATCCAATAAAAATAAGCATGCAGAAATATAAGCTGTCTGAGCAAGAACTGATGCATTTCAATGAAATGCAAAAAAGCCTGAGTGATCAATTTAAATACCAGTTTCCCGATCCCATGGCTCCTAAAACAGTGGTGGTGGTACCCAGTCTTTCATTAGACCCTGAGATTTTATCAAAAATATCGGGGCATATACACTACGAAGAGCGTATGCTCTGCCTGTTGTTATTACTGAGAATGCCGCGCACTAAGGTAATCTATGTGACCAGTACCCCGATAGAGGAAGTAATAGTGGATTATTATTTGCATTTGATACCCGGTATGACTTCTATGCATGCTAAGTCCCGATTGACTTTATTAGCTTGTCATGATTCATCCAATATTGCCCTTACTTCCAAATTATTGGCCAAACCCCGATTGGTAAAACATATTAAAGAATTAATACCATCCAATGAAGTAGCGCACCTGACCACATTTAATGTCACTCCCTTAGAAGAAAGATTGGCTTTGGAACTTGGAATCCCTCTTTATGGTTGTCCGGCAAGTCTTAATTATTTTGGTTCGAAGACCGGTAGCAGGGAGGTATTCAGGAATTCAGGCTTATTATTACCGGATGGTTTTGAAAATCTCTACAGTGAACATGATGTCATAGAAGCCCTCGGCGCACTCAGGAAGATAAATCCAAAGATTAGAAAAGCAGTATTAAAACTCAATGAAGGATTTTCAGGAGATGGCAATGCAGTATTTAAATATCCGGTGGGAGAGATTACTGCCGATAATTTCAAATCTAATTTAAATATAGTAGCCGGGGATTTAGATTATGATTCGTTTATGGGTAAACTCAATGAGATGGGTGGTATAGTGGAGGCATTTGTAGAAGGGGAAATCAAAAGATCCCCTTCGGTGCAAATCTTGATCAACCCATTAAATGAAATTGAAATCGTTTCTACACACGATCAGATACTTGGAGGTGAATCGGGTCAGGTATATGTGGGAGCGAGCTTTCCTGCAGATGACGAATATAAAAAAGACATTGGTGCACTTGGATATAAAGTAGCTCAATATTTATCTACCAAAGGTGTGATCGGCAGGTTTGCCATAGATTTTGTATCAGTAAAAGAAAATGATACGTGGAACCACTATGCCATAGAAATCAACCTGCGTAAAGGAGGCACTACACATCCTTATCTCATGCTCCAATTGCTCACAAACGGCAAATACGATTATAAAACCGGTGTGTATCAAATGCCAAATGGTCAGACACGATACTACCGGGCTACAGATGCATTGGTATTTGATAATTTTAAAAAACTCACCCCTACCGATCTGATCGATGTAGCAATTTGTAATGGACTTCATTTTGATGCCAGCACACAGGAAGGTATTATGTTTCACCTGATTGGCGCAATAGCGCAACACGGTAAACTCGGGATATTGTCAATAGGGGCAAGCCATCAACGGGCTGAAGAATTGTACAATAAAACCACTTCACTGCTGCAAAAAGAAACCGAGTAATTAGCCTTTATTCTTTGTAGTTGGCTTCAAAAAAATCTTTGTATCCCACTACATTCTTTGATGCATGCAGTTTGCGATAATTACTCTGAGAAATGGCAAATAATTCGTGATTGATCTCCGGTTTGATAAACTGATTACGGTTGTTTTTTATAGTCTGAAAATACCGCAATCCGGCAGCTGCATTATCAAATTTCCTAACCATGATGATGGGTATAGTAGCATCCTGATCCAGAAAGATATTGGAGATTTTAAGATCGTCATTTTGAAAAAACTTTTGATTGAAATCGGAAATAGAGATTTTCAGGTCTGACAGGGTGTTTTCTTTTTTGTCATAAATAATCGCAATCACATAGTGCAGTTCATCAGCTACGTAATCATATGCATTGGGGTTTTCTTTAGTTTTTATAATATCAGCGGTCTCGAAAGCTTTCTCATCGCCCATCAGATACCTGAGCATATCCTTGGCTTTATCGCGCTCATCGGATTGGGGATATCGGGCTATGAAATCCTTTAATGCGTTTAAATAAGCTTCTTTGCCCTGGCTTTTACCAGTACATAAAACGCCAAGCATCGCAAATTTTGCTTTCAAAGGATTTTCTTTAAACAGGCTATCTACCTGCTGTACTCTGTTCATTGCTGTTTCGCACTGACCATTATTAAACATCGAATACGTTTCGTCGTAGTATTTATTGATTTTTGCATCACGATCTTCCAGTGCTGCAAACTCTCCGGGATGCAATATAGCCTGGGTGTATTTACTACCCGGATATTCATTGATCAGTCGATTTTTATATTTATCTGCCCGCTGGGCATCTTTGTTTTGCATACTTGCCAGATACAATTGATAGAGTATATCTTGTTCTATTTCAGAAGCCGGATATTTGGTCAGCGTCGATTCTAATATGGATATGGATTTGGTATAATTTTCAAGTTTTTCACGATAGAGTATACCCAGGGTGTACATGCTGTTTCTGATTTTCTCATTTGCCATAGCTTTTTGCTCTGCGGTCTTAGGCAATTCAGCAAGGATACGATCCACCTCTTCACCGGCATCGGCTACTTCCTCTTCTTTACTTGCTGCGGCGGTGGGATCACCAGGATTTACATTCGATACTAAGGAGTTAGAATGCTTTTGACTCAGACGCCAATTGTCTTGCAATTTTATGGTACCCCAAAGTTTTTCAAAATCTTTGATGCCTTTTTTCAGGACTTTATCATCATAGGCAAAAAAAGTGCTTTTTGATCCGGATGTGGGTAGGCTGGTCGGTATATTTCTGCCAGATTGAATCGCGTTTGCCTGATCTAATAATCCCGCTTTGGGCATTACCAACCCGGCTGTTCTGTTTTTAACTATTTTTCTAGCCCATTGTTTTTGTTCTTTTTCCGGCCATGCGCTAACTATCAACATGCTATCCTGTACTTGTATGATCGATAAGTTGCGGGCTATTTCAGCCAGCGATTGACTGTATCTGCTTACTTCCTCTTTACGTATATCCTTATCACCGATTACGGCCAATGTACTATCAAAATAGTTTTTTGCTTTCAGATAATCTTCATCTTCATAGTACATATTGGCCATGAGGTAGAAACTTTCGGTTTTTTGAGTATTGTCGCCTTTTTCTGAAAGCCCTTTAATTAAAGTTGCTTTTGCTTCTTCCCTATTGCCATCTGCCAAATGCACCAAAGCCATGGAATGATAAATAGCTGTACCAAACTCAATATTTTTCTCATCACGGGTGAGTTTTTTCAGGTCATTGAGCAGATCTTCTTTTTTAGCTTTACCTGACACTACCCCTTGCTGTGCGGCATAGAGTTTGGCAAAGAACTGCAAATCATACGATGGATGAAAATCCGATACTTTATTAAATGCTTCGTATGAAGACACCGCATCTTTTTTCAAGGCTGTCAGCTGCCCTAATACAAAAGCTACACGGGCCTTTTTCTTATTAGATATCCCTTTAGTTTCTAATGCCTCTTTTAAAAAGGGGATGGCATCAGCATATTCTTCCTGTTTGATGTGGTTGTATGCTTGTAAAACCGGTATTTCAGGCCTGATCTCTTCGTACAAGCCAGGATCTGATTTTAACTGGGAAAGGACAATGCTTGCTGCAATTCCGTTTTTACGCATGATATATGTTTTTGCAAGCCAAAGCTGGGCATCCTGTAATACAGGTCGGTGATTTTTACTTGGTTTGCCTTTTTTTTGAGCAGTTTGTGCTAAAGATTCTCCTTCTTCTTCCTTTTCTTTTTGTTCGGGTTTAGCTTTATCTGTTTTTTTATTGACGATGGGGCTTGTTTTTACAGAGTCTTTCGCTGCCGGCTTGCTGGTTGTTGACGGCCGGGGAGGTAAAGGTTTGCCAGCCTTGGCCGCTTTTTTACGGTCTTTCAGGTATTGCTCCCTTTCTTTCTGTTTTTGTTTATTGGCTTTTTTTCTGTCTTTTTGTTGTTGTTCTTTAGTTTTATCTGCTTTTTTCTTTTCTTTTTCCTTGGCCGCTTTTTCTTCTTCTCTTTTCTCTTGTTGCTCTCTTACTCTGATGGCTCTTTCTTTATTGGCCTGTTCTTTCGTTTTTTTCTTGGTACTGATATGTAATTTATCGTAGTTATTTACCATGTATTTAAAAGTCTCCTCTGCCGTTTCATAGGTTTGTTTGAAATATTGGGCCTGTCCTATGAGTAAATAGGTATCCGGTACCCAATGACTGGGACGGTGCAGATTTACCAGGGTAGATCCTTTTTTTATTGCAAGGTCGAGATTGGCTGACTGTGAGCTGGCATCGGCAACCCCATTGTATTCGTAGAGTTCAAGGATTTTATTGTAATCGTCTTTGTAGGATTCAGAGAGGATGAGCTCAGCTTCATCTAAAAGGGTTTTAGCATTAAAATAGCCATTATATTTGGCCGTGAGATTGTGGAAAAACAACCCGGTCTTCGATACATCATTTCTACTTTTCTGTACAGAGCAAGACTGCACGAGAAGCAGAGATAAAATAATGAATTTGAGGGCTTTTGCGTTTAAATTCATTGGATTTGAGTATTAGTTGGCTTTCTATTAACCAATAAAACGCAAATTTATTTTATTTTTTGTTCGAAATCAAATATTAAATGCAAAACTCACTGATTAAAAGGATTTTACATAGAATCAAAACTCCTTATAGATTGGTTATTCTTAACCATGAGACTTATAAAGAAATAGGATCTTACCAGCTCAACCTGCTGAATGTATATACTTTGCTAAGTATGCTGATGGTAATAGGAGCTCTTTTGGTCACCTTATTATTGTTTTTTACCCCATTAAAAAGACTTATCCCCGGATATGGTCAGACCAATACTAAGGATTACATCACTCTATATAAAAAAGTGGAAACCATGGAGAAAGAAATGGGAGCTCAGGCCCTCTACATCTCACGGGTACAAAAATTAATAAATGGTGAAGTCGAAATGCCTGATGTGGCCAATCTCAAAAAAGATGTTGCCTCAAAACCAGTCAACTCTGAACCGGTACCTAAAAGTGATGCCGAAATAGCACTGGAAGATGAACAATTAATAGAAAAACAAATATCCAATGTGGCGAGCCAACGATTATCCAATGTGGTAAAGCCATTTACGATTGAACAACTCTATTTTATTTCTCCGGTCCAGGGAGAGATCAGTGAGAGAATGAATGCCGACAAAAATCATCTGGGCATTGATATTATAGTTCCTAAAAATACCGATGTAAAAGCAGTTATGGATGGTACCATTTTATCAGCCGATTGGAATTCGGAGACCGGCAATTCCATGACGATTTTACATTCAAATGAATTGATCAGCGTATACAGACACAATTCCAAATTGTTTAAAAAAACAGGTGATTATGTAAAAGCAGGAGAAGTAGTCGCCATTGCAGGAAACAGCGGTGAACTGACCAATGGACCGCATCTGCACTTTGAACTTTGGTATCGTGGTAAAGCAGTAAACCCGGAAGATTATATACGATTTTGAGATATTTCACCCGGTCTCAGGCCTGATGATTGGAATTAAAAATTAAACAGGAGTACAAGGATAGTCATTGAAAATTTGATTTGGTTACAGGCAAGTCAGTAGCTTGATTAAATATAGTGAGAATTAAATTCAATGCGGCATAGATTATGGTTTTCGAAAAATATTAATAATTGATAAAATTATTCATACAGAGAATCTTACATTTAACCTATGTCATTCGATCCATATAGGATATCTGCAGATACCATTAAAAATCCACCCGAGGGAATTTTAGAAAGTTTCAAGTTTCTCGGTCCCGGATTTATACTGTCTGCATCGATAGTGGGTTCCGGTGAATTAATAGCCACCACCATCTTAGGTGCAAAGGCCGGATTCACTGCATTTTGGATTATTATATTGAGTTGTTTGATCAAAGTAGCAGTGCAATTGCAATTTGGCAAACATGCCATACTGAGCGGCGAGTCATCTATACGAGCATTTGATAAGATTAAAGGACCACGCTTAAAGGGAAAATCGTGGATGGTTTGGTCTGTACTGGGATTACAGTTATTAAAAATTATACAGCTGGGGGGTATGGTAGGCAGTACAGCCCTGGTACTTAAATTATTATTTCCTTTTTTCTCTATACCCATTTGGGCCATACTGACGGGATTATCTGCCGGCATCCTGATTTATAAAAACTATTATCCGATAGTGGAAAAAGGCTCCCTGATCATGATTGGATTTTTTACCATCATGACCATCTGGTCCCTCATGGCATTAAACAAAACCGAATATGCATTTACGCTGGCTGATATCATGCAGGGAATGAAATTTAATTTACCTCCGGATCTGATCCTGGTTGCTATCGGGGCATTTGGAATTACCGGAGTCGCTGCGGATGAAACCATAGCTTATAATTATTGGTGTATTGAAAAAGGATACGCTGCTTACACCGGCCCCCAGGATCATAGTAAAGAGCGTGAATCCCGTGCACAAGGCTGGATCAAAGTAATGTATCTTGATGCTGTAGTGGCAATGATAATCTATACATTGGTTACCGCTGCATTTTATTTGTTGGGTGCAGCCATACTCCATACCAGGGGAGAGATACCTGAAGGCAATGTGCTGATAGAAAAAATTGCATTGATCTATACCGAATCCCTTGGCCCGGGAATTAAATCAGCCTATCTCATTGGGGCCTTTTTTGTTTTATACTCCAGTGTATTTGCTACGCTGGCCGCTATGACCAGAGTATTTAGCGATGGTATGGCGGTGATAGGCATCTATGATTTTACCAATTTTATTCATCGCAAAAGAATAATTTCAATACTCGCATTCGTATTTCCTACACTGTGGGTTATCATGTATTTTACCATAAATCTCCCGGTACTTATGATTTTATCCGGTGGAGTAGTAGGATCCATCATGTTATTATTAGTAGCGTATGCAGCTTACTATTTTAAATACAAACGAAATTTGGAGATCAAAGTCAGTACTTCGTTTAATATATTATTTTGGCTTAGCCTGGCATCGATAGTATTTGTGGCTATCTATGGGATTATCAGCTTGTTTTAAAATAATAAAAACAGCAGATTTTTGCTGATCATTATTAACTCTGATTTCTGTTAATCCAAAAACATTAGTTACGAAATATAATTTTAATTTGTTCGCTCGTACTTGCAGCAAGCATCCAGTTTAGCGTAGGCTTCGTCTTTGGCTTTCACTTTTTCTGTATCGTATCCTACTGCCGCTATTCTCTCATGTATTTCGTCGATAGTGATTTTATCGGTATTATAAGTGACCGTAATCATTTTGGTATCCAGATCCCAATTTACTTTACTCACCCCTTTTACACGTAAAGAGGTTTCTATTTTTTTCTTGCACATTCCGCATTCTCCGGATACTTTAAATGTAGAAGTTATGGTTTCAGCGAACGACGCGAATGAAAACAGGCTAAAAAATGCGATAAATAATGAAGTAGTTAATAATTTAGATTTCATATGATCAATTTCTGTCTGCAAAATTAATGTTAGATTGGCATACAAAGTTGCATGTATTCCTTTGTAAGTCATAATTTTAGAGAAGATTAACTAAAAACAGGCTGAAAATTTACCTCTTTTGAAATTGAGAGAGTTACCTACCTTTATCTCCACGATGATCACAGAAAAAACAATTGATGAGTGTATCGAAATACTGGCTAATGAAGATACCGATTTTGTACAAGCCATGGCCGATGACCAGCCTGTGCTGGCAGGCTACCTGGCATCGGAAGAAATTGAAGCATTTACTCAGGAAGAAGTACAATACATGTATTACCTGGCCGTGCTGTGCTGGATGTGTTTTGATCATACATATGAAGAATTAGAAGAAGTAGATGAAGATTTTTTATCACAAAAAGAAGAGCAAAACTGGAACAGGATAGAATCACTAAGACCCAATAGCCTAAAAAATATTATCGACCGATGGATACCGGAATATGAAGAGCCGGAACTACTCTATCATCTCGAAGATGCTCTGATGCTGGACGAAGAAGATCCGGAGCACCCGGTCACTAAAATAGGACAGATACCGATGTTTGTGACTTTACTCACTGTGGTCGATGGTTTGATAGAGGCAAGGAAAAAGATGATGGTATAATAGTTGACAACAATTCTATTTTTCTGAAAGGTTGAAATCAAGATTGTTGCTGACTCAATAATTCTACTCACACAGTTACCAATTTCGTCTCACTGCTGCGGCTTTATATTCCCCATCCCCACTGGGAAGGCTGTTTGGTTGTGGTCTTTTTATTATACTAGCCAGGTATGTGAGTGAAATGGTAGCTTTGAGATTTGCTTTATTGGTGATTGCTATAGTACATTTTATGGGTTATTTTATGGCTAAATCCATAGTAAAACATATAGAAAAGTGAAATGATAATCGACTCTGTTTTAAAAAAGCCTAATTGATTAAATTTTTGATTGATGTATAAATTACTTGTATTCCTTCTCCTGATTTCGATTCTATATTCCTGTTCCGAGGCCAGGTTTATTTCCGGTACCCAACCCGTAATTCAAAAGACCATATCCCGTATAGAAAAAATGCCCAATCATCCCAGGCCGTATGCATATAAAGATTGGCGACAGACAGCTATAGAATTTGATAGGTATGTATTTGATTTTAATCAAAAAGGCCAATACCTGCCGTTGATTTGGTTAGATGGTGCCAAACGGAATTTCCCTGATACTACATTTGGATTTTATACCGCCATCGGCGATATCCGCATGGGTCCCAATGTCAATAATGGAGAAAATCACGAAGCCCTGGGTGCACTAGGGTCTGTATTAGGGGCTACCTTGGTAGGTATAGACAAATCCAACCAGGATGGTCGTAATTATGTGCGCATGCTTCGCAACTATTTTAATAAAGACAATGGATGGAATGTGGTAATGGATTTTACCAATAAAGGGGCTCATATCGGAGGCGGGTATGGAAATGATTTTTGGTATGAGATACATAATAATATGCTGTTTTATGCAGTTGCCAATTATTACCCGGGAGAAAAAGATTTTGATTACATATTGAAAACCATAGCAGATCAATTTTATAAATCGGATTCGATCATGGGTGATAGTTATAGTTATTCTTATTTTGATTTTAAAAACATGGTCCCGGGAAAAAATCACATCCCCACCCAGGAAGATGTGGCCGGCGGATATGCATTCATTTTATATTCTGCATGGATAAAATATAAAGACCCCAAATACCTCAAGGCGGCAAAACATGCCATGGATATATTATACAATCAAAAAGAAAACCGGTTTTACGAAGCCATGTTGCCATTGGCTGCTTATATCGGTGCCCGTATGAATGTAGAAGCTGGTACTGACTATGATATACAGCGATTCATCGATTGGACATTTAATGGAGATGCAGTCGGACGGGAAGGATGGGGTGTAATAGCAGATAAATGGGGCGACTACGATGTTAGTGGATTAGCCGGTAGTACCATTGACCATGGTGGTTATGGTTTTTTGATGAATACATTTGATCTGATGCTGCCTATGTCTGCATTAGTAAAATACGATCCCCGATATGCCCGGGCAGTAGGTAAATGGGCCTTGAATGCATCCAACGCGGCTCGATTTTGTTACCCGTACGACATTCCTGATTCTCTGCAAGCTATTCCGCAACACAAATCCATCACTAAAAACCTGATTGCCTATGAAGGTCTTATCAAAGAATCAGGTTATCCGGATTTAAAAGGAAAAAGCCCTGTGGCTCAGGGCGATGGCCCCCAGTGGGCAACCGGTATGCCACCGGTTACCATGTTTTCGGTATACGGCAGTAGTCACGTAGGCTTGTTTGGAGGCACGATTCAAAAAACAACGGTCGACCAGATACTGCAAATCGATTGCAATAAGACGGATATGTATATATCGCATAAAGCTTTTCCTACTTATTTATTTTATAACCCATATTCCGAAGTAAAATCAATTGAAATAGACCTGGGCGATCAGTTTACTGATGTGTATGACAGGATCAGTCATTCCTTTTTATTTAAACATAGAAAAGGGAAAATTTCTGTGCAAATTCCGGAAGATGCTGTCCGCTTGTTGGTGTATATTACCGGTAATAAAAAAATATCCAAAACTAATGGTATGCTGATGAAAGGAGATAGGGTAGTAGACTTTATGAAGTAGGAGCAAAGAAGAGTAGGATTTTGTTTTACGGGAGCAAAGCAATGTATCAGACCAACTGTGCATTATTCCAGGTAATTTTTACACTCGTCTTATATTCTAAGATAATTGCTAAAATTCAAATATTTTTGCCCATATGTTACGACTGACAGATGTGGTCAAACAATTGTTGATCATCAATGCCATCCTTTTTATCCTGAGCAATCTCCCCCTATATAATATGATGCCTGATCTGGCCATGTATTTTCCGGGATCTGTCAAGTTTAAGCCTTATCAGGTTGTTACTCATATGTTTATGCATGGCAATCTGAGTCATTTCTTTTTTAATATGCTCATGCTGGCCACTTTTGGCCCGCCGCTGGAATCCTTTATGGGGAGCAAACGTTTTTTATTTTTCTATTTGGCATGCGGACTTGGAGCAATAATGATTCATACTTTTTTCTGGAAATACGAGATGAGCCAATTGATCCCTGAGCAAATGGCTTATTATTTGCAACATCCAGGTAGTGTAGTCGGTGCATCCGGTGCATTATTTGGGGTCCTGATTGCCTTTGGCATGTATTTTCCCGATCAGCAATTGATGTTATTATTTCCTCCCATTCCCATGAAAGCAAAGTGGATGGTTGCATTATGCATAGGATTGGAAGTGTATTTACAAGCCAGGGGCTCGGATACCAATATCGCGCATTTTGCCCACCTTGGAGGAGCATTGTTTGGA
This sequence comes from Saprospiraceae bacterium, assembly GCA_044227925.1. GTDB lineage: Bacteria > Bacteroidota > Bacteroidia > Chitinophagales > Saprospiraceae > JADJLQ01. The sequence continues at coordinate 21,999 of JBGAVW010000039.1, forward strand.
TTTTTACTGGTAACCTATTGGCGAAAAACAGGAAAATAACATGATGGATTCACTGTGGGAAGATTTTAAATACAATATCAGCAAGAGTACTCGACTCAATCAGGTAATACTGATTAATGCTGCTGTATTTATCATATTATTATTGGCACGTATTATTCTCAATATTGCTGACGGAGGTAATCAATCTGCTTTTTCCAATCTCATTCAATTAGTATCACTTAATACAGATCTTGGTTATTTGCTAAGGCATCCATGGATTTTAGTTAGTCATATGTTTACCCATGTCGGCATTTGGCATTTGATCTGGAATATGGTGTCACTGTATTGGTTTGGCAATATAGTCGGTGATTTATTGGGAGATAAATACATATGGCGGGTATATCTGTTTTCAGGATTTACAGGCGCATTGGTAATTATTCTTTTTTCAAAGTTGTTTCATTTCCCATCCGATATTGTGATAGCTCACGGTGCTTCTGCAGCAGTGATGGGATTTGTTTTGGCAGCAGCTGTGATAGCTCCGGATTATGTATTGCATCTTTTGATTATCGGCAGTGTCCGTCTTAAATATGTTGCTTTAGTAGTGATTTTAATAGACCTGGCCGGGATAGCAGATGGAGCCAATACAGGTGGCCACATTGGTCATTTGGGTGGAGCTATCGGTGGGGCTTTATTTATATGGCTATTAAGAAATGGAATCAGTATTATACCGGAAAGCAAAGAAAAACCTACCGAAACTAAAGTGATCCCTATCCGAAGAACAATCCCGGCTACCAGCCAAAAACAAAATAGCTCTAAAGATGAGAAAGGATCCCAAAATAAAAGTTCGACGCTATCAAAACAGGAAAAAATCGATCTGATCCTCGATAAGATCAGAGCAAAGGGTATCCACAGCCTCACTAAAGAGGAAAAGGAATTGCTGGACAGCAGTGCTGATTAAAGAACTTCAGCGCATTCTTCTATAACTCCATCAGGAAGGGAGTATAACCCAAATACAGGTAGTATGGATTAGGTTTAATCAAAAAAAATTAATAAAACTTGCTTTATTTTGCTTCAGTATGCGATACATAATATACTTTTTCTTACCTATTCATTTTTTATCTTATGGACAGTCTATTCCAAAGCCTACTAAAGCGCAATTAGCATGGCACGACCAGGAATTTTATTTATTTACCCATTTTGGACCTAATACATTTACAGATCTGGAATGGGGCCATGGAGATGAAAAAGCAGAAATATTTAATCCTGAGCAATTGGATTGCAGACAGTGGGCACGCATAGCCAAAGCCGCCGGTGCTAAAGGAATCATTATTACTGCCAAACATCATGATGGCTTTTGTTTGTGGCCTAGCAAATACTCCACGCATACAGTACGGGAAAGCAAATGGAAAAATGGTAAAGGGGATGTAGTACGAGAGTTATCCCAGGCTTGTAAAGAATATGGATTAAAATTTGGCGTTTATATATCACCCTGGGATAGAAATCACCCACAATACGGTACCGATGAATACAACACCGTGTTTGTAAATATGATGAAAGAATTATTTACTAACTATGGTCCAATCTGGGAATTGTGGTGGGATGGCGCCAATGGGGAAGGACCTAATGGTAAAAAGCAGGTATATAATTGGGATTTGTTTAAAAAAACAGTAAAAGAACTATCGCCAAATACAGTAGTCTTCAGTGATGTAGGGCCTCAGATAAGATGGGTAGGAAATGAAAAAGGCATTGCTTCCACTACCAACTGGAATACATTGAATGTAGACGGATTTACTCCGGGGCATGGAGCACCATCCCAGGATACACTGGGTACCGGAAATGTACATGGAAAACATTGGATACCTGCCGAATGCGATGTAAGCATCAGACCAGGTTGGTTTTATCACAAGGCAGAAGATGACAAAGTAAAATCACCCGAAATGGTATTTGACCTGTATCTTAAATCAGTAGGGCGCGGAGCTAACTTTTTATTGAATGTCCCGCCGGATGGAAGGGGATTGATTCATGGGCATGACTCAGCTTCCCTGGTAGGTTTTAATAATTTAAAAAAGAACTATTTTAAAACCGACCTTGCTAAAAACCGGAAACTGGTAAAAGCAGGTAAAAACAAATACACGCTGGCCTGGTCAACGCCTCAATTGATAAAAGCGGTCTCCTTAACTGAAAATATCATAAACGGACAAAGCATCTCAGCCTTTGTGATAAAGTTGTATTCAAATCATCAATTGGTTGAAACGTTGGAGGGCAGTACGGTTGGTCATAAAAGAATTCTGACCTTGCCTTCCGTTACAGCAGATAAAATTGAAATAGAAATTACCGATCTGTATGGCAGGGAAAATATTGGAAAAATAGCGGTGTATTGATTTGGATAAAAATTAAATCACCTTGCTGAATTCGACTTCTCCACGTAGTGCTTTTACCGCAAATTCATCTTTACCTCCATTTACGATCCACATTTCTATACCATTTGATTTGCATATTCGCGCTGCTTCCAGTTTGGATTTAATGCCTCCTGTACCGAGTGAAGATACACTACTGCCATCTTGAAGATAATGCAATGCTTCCAGATCGGTCACTACTTTGATTAGTTTGGCATCAGCATTTGTTCTGGGGTCACCGTCGTATATGCCATCAATATCCGAAGCCAGTATAAGAAGATCTGCTTTTAATAATCCGGCGACCAATGCGGCCAGTTTATCATTGTCCCCGAATTTGATTTCATCTGTAGCTATGGTATCATTTTCATTGATTACGGGTATATAACTATTCTCTATCAGTGTATTTATCGTATCCAGGGTGTTTGATCTGGACAATTCATTTTCAAAATCGCGATAGGTAAGTAAACACTGTCCGATCTTGAGGGAATAATCATTAAATACTTCCTGATAAAATCGCATGAGCACGGGTTGGCCAATTGCAGCAAGGGCCTGTTTTACTGCAATAGCATTGCCTTGATGTAATTCTATATAATGTTTTGCTGCTGCTATGGCCCCGGATGTCACGATCACAATTTCATGGTCCTGCATCAGGATATTCAACTGCCTTGCCAGGTCTTCCAGTTTTCCTCTGGAGATTTTCGCAGTACCCTGAGTTAACGTAGTGCTTCCAAGTTTTATGACTATGCGTTTCTTTTTCACTTTCTTTTCCATATTTCCCAATTATTGCCTTTTATTCATTTTCGAAAGCCATCGGCTAAACATCGATATTTTTTCCGGTATACAGGTTGCAAAATTCGTATTAATTGTTTTATTCAATGCCATATTCTTATCAAACATACCCGTATTGATCCGAAATGGTTGACATTAATATTTAATTGTACTGTATTTGCCAGGTTGACTTTCTGTATTACAGTAAGACTATAGTAATGCTACTCACTTGAAAAGATGAAATCAATTTTCTTACTGAAATTTGGAGTATTGAATTCATCTTTTGCAGACTGGTTTTAAGTATGAAAGCTTTAATTTGACTTTAGAGTCCTTTAAAATAGGCATTAACCGGCTGAGAATTACAATAGCATTGCTTTCCTTGCTCATCCCATACATTTCAAATACCTTTGCCCGCTATGTGGAAATCGATTGCGTTAGTATGTATCTGTTTCAATACCATATCATTTGCGCAAAAAAAGAATGCCGGATATAAATATTTTATTAAAGAAACCAATCACAGTTTTAAAATTGATGGCAATGGAAATGATGAGGGATGGAGAAATACTCAAAATGCTTCTGATTTTTACATGGTCCTTCCTATGGATACCAGCAGGGCAAAAGCCCGTACGGATGTACATATGGCCTACGACCAGAAAAACATCTACTTGCTGGTAGAAGCCTATCATGCTATTGATAAAAAACTGAGAGTGGAATCACTAAAGCGGGATTTTTCCTTTCTGCGTAATGATAACTTTTTGTTGTTTATGGATCCTTTTGATGATCGTACTAATGGATTTTCTTTTGGTTGCAATGCTGCAGGGGCTCAGTGGGACGGAACTATGTACGATGGCAGCAAAGTGGACCTGAGCTGGGAAAATCGATGGACCGGGGTCACAAAAAACTATGACGATAAATGGGTTTTCGAAGCTTCAATACCATTTAAAAGTATCCGGTATAAAAGAGGTATTACCGAATGGGGTATTAATTTTTCAAGACTGGATATTCGCACTACTGAAAAATCTTCATGGACCCCCATACCCAGGATATTTCCGACTGCAGCACTTGCGTATACCGGTACTTTAGTTTGGGATAAAGCACCGCCGGATGTAGGGCAAAATATTTCCATCATACCGTACGCACTCACCGGTGTAAGTAAAGATTTCAGTGCCAATACCAAATCCATTGTACGAAAAGAAATCGGGGCTGATGCAAAAGTGGCACTCACCAGTTCTATCAATCTCGATCTTACCATCAATCCCGACTTTTCACAGGTAGAAGTAGACAGACAAGTTACCAACCTGGATCGTTTTGAGTTGTTTTTCCCTGAGCGGCGACAATTTTTTCTTGAGAATGGTGATTTATTTGCAGGCATCGGCACATCCACCATGAGACCATTTTTTTCGAGAAGGATTGGCCTGGGCATACCCATAGATTTTGGTGCACGCATCAGTGGCAAACTGGATCAAAACTGGCGAATAGGTATACTGGATATGCAGACCAGAAAAAACGAGGTCCAGCCCGGTTACAATTTTGGTATGCTCGCACTCCAGCGAAAATTGTTTAGCAGATCGAATCTGACCATATTTGGAATCAATAAGCAAGCCATACGTTATCATGATCTTTCCTCTGATCTAAAGAAAACGAATAATCAATTTGCCCGCAACCTGGGAGTCGAATACAACCTGGCTTCAGCCAATAATGCTTGGTCTGGCAAATTCAATTTGGTGAGGTCATTTGATACGAACAAATCAAGCAATGCCTGGGCTCATGTCGGAAATATTGGATTTAATAACAGGCGAGTATCTCTCCAGTGGTCCCAGGAGTATGTATCCCAGGATTTTACTGCAGAAGTGGGTTATGTACCCAGAAAAAATTACTGGAAACTGAGCCCCATGGCTTCCTATTTATTTTATACTACATCCAGGAGTAAATTACTTACCCATGGACCCACCCTGGGCTTATTCTCCTATTTTAAACCGGATTTTTCAGCTACAGACCGTACGGTATTTTTTCAATATTCATTCAATTTACGCTCTCAGGCCAGGCTGGGATTATGGGTAGCCGACGATTGGGTACAACTCCTGCAGGCGTTTGATCCTACTAATACCACCAAACCCTTATTACCGGTCGGAAGTACGCACCATTGGAATTCAACCGGGGCCGATTATATGTCTGCTCCCCAAAAATTATTTACTTATAATTTTTCTTACCGGTTAGGTGGTTATTTTCAAAACGGAAACCGAACCAATTTTACAGCTGACCTCGGCTATCGGTTTCAGCCCTATGTAAATCTCTTGATCTCAGGTAGTTTTAATAAAATAGACATGCCTGCGCCATGGAACCAGACCACATTCTGGTTGATAGGGCCCCGTGCGGATATCACTTTTACCAATAAACTATTCCTTACCTCCTTTGTGCAATACAATGAGCAAATAAAAAACGTAAACCTGAATACCCGGCTTCAGTGGCGGTTTGCTCCTGCATCGGATATCTACCTGGTTTACACCGATAATTACCTGCCATCACCGTGGAATGTAAAAAACCGGGCGTTCGTGTTTAAAATGAATTATTGGTGGAATTTATAAAGTCATGCAAACAGTAAAAGTTAGTCGATACATTTTGTAAATGACATACAAAACCGGATTTTATTAAATGATCAATTTCTTTGTATTTTTAGATTTTTAAAATATGTCGGAGATAGTAAAAACAGCAAGGGCATATGTGCAAAATCTGTTGACCAACGAACTCAGTAAAGAGCACATTTATCATAATTGGGATCACACAAGCTTAGTTTATGATGAAGCCATGAGCCTCGCAGATGCTGCAGCTCTGAACGACGAGGATAGGGAAATATTGAGCCTTGCCGCCCTTTTTCACGATACCGGATTTGTACACACGTATCAAAATCACGAAGAAGCAAGTAAGAAAATAGCAGCTGCTTATCTCTCAGGAATAAATTATCCTCCTGAAAAAACCAACCATGTGATCAATGCTATAGACGCTACTAAAATGCCTCATTTGTCTACAGATAAAATTGGAGCTCTTTTGCAGGATGCAGATCTTTCTAATTTGGGCATGGACGATTGGGAAAAATATTCCGAATTAATACGGAAAGAAAGAGCCAGCCTTAGCGGTCAGCAAATCTCGGATGAAGAATGGGAAAACCAAAATAATAGTATTTTAAAAGATACCATTTTTCAAACCCGCGAAGGCAAATTAAAATACGACGAAGGCAAAAAGAAAAACAGGGAAGAATTAAAGGAGAAATTAAAAAAGGAAAAGAAAAAGAGCGCTTCGCTTATCAATAGCAATCGTACTGCAGAAATGTTATTCAAGACTGCGTTGCGCAATCATATCAATTTAACCCAGATAGCCGACAACAAAGCCAATATCATGCTCAGTATCAATGCCCTGATACTCACATTTGCATTACCTACCTTACTTAGAAAAGATTTTGACAAAGATTGGTTTTTTATACTTCCCGCGGGCATGATTGGAGTCACTTGTGTAATCTCCATTATATATGCGGCATTATCTACACAGCCCGGAAAATTTAAGGGCAGATTTAACCTGGCCGATATCAAAGCAGGCAAAGGAAGTTTATTCTTTTTTGGAAATTTTTATGATACTTCCCTCAATGAATACATAGAAGGCATGAAACTTACTCTTGTTCAGGATCACAACCTGGACGAAGCAGCCATCATGGACCTGTATTTTATGGGCAAATCATTGGGAAGAAAATTCAACCTGCTGAGAAAATGCTATTCCTTCTTTCTCATCGGTATTACGCTATCCAGTTTGTTGTTTATCCTGGGGTTTGTGTTGAACAAGGGATAGGAAAAAATGAGCAGATAAAAGTGAATTAATGATGACCTGAATTTCACCGGTTTTTTAAAAATTTGGATAAACCCATCTCAGTTAAGATTTTTTCTGCCCCAAACCATCGAAACCACTACATATATAAAAGGTACCAAAAACATGGCCGGTCCGCCAAATAGAAGTATTGAGCAGAGAGCAAGTACTATAAAGCCAACCGGTATTTCATTGCCTTTTAAGCCACCTTTGATCGATTTTATACTAAACATCCGGATAGGCGAATTCATCAGTAAAAACAAAGCAATGGCGACAAATATCAATACATATTCATTGATCAGGTTTTCCTGAAACCAGCCCAGGCCTTTGTTTTGGATCATCATCAATCCCAATACCGCCACTGTAGCACCAGGCGTAGCCAACCCGATAAACTCCGTAGTTTGTCTTTCATCAATATTAAAGCGCGCCAGTCGTAGCGCAGCACCTAAGGTAAATATAAAACCCAGGAAACCGAGCCATACTCCGCCATTCGATCCATTCATACCACCGGAGGCATCATGTGCATAGCGAATGAGTTGAAATAAAATAGCTCCGGGTACCACGCCAAAGGATACTACATCTGCCAATGAATCCAATTGCTTTCCCAGTCCCCCATCTACCTTTAGCCACCGTGCTGCCAAGCCATCGAATACATCGGCTATTGCCGCCATCAGGATCAGGTAAAAAACAATTTGATAGGCCTGTACGAAAATGAAATACAAGGCACAACAACCCATCAAAAGATTAAACAGGGTAAGGATATTGGGTATCTGTTTTTTCATCATCGCAGTAAAGATACAACCTAGTATGTACAATGTACATGGTACGTGGTACGTAGTACATGGTACGTGGTACATGGTACATGGTACGTGGTACATGGTACATGGTACGTGGTCCAACCTTTATTTGCGTCTGAATAATGAGAATCCACACTATATTATACATTCAAAATTAAAATATTTGTTACGGCCTTTAGTTATCTCGGACTCTTCGCCTAATTTTAGTCCGTACAAGCAAAATTTTATGATTTTCAAAACGATATGTTCGAAATCATTTTTATCATCGCAAACGTTAAAGAGGGACAGGATATATTTTAGATGAGGATAGTTTTCAACATTTTTGTCGGATTTTTATTTTTTCCATTTATAGCTGCAAGCCAGCCTGATAATGACTTTTGCCTCGATGCCATTCGTATCAGTGATGTAACCAGGTATTGTTCAAGAGTAGGTGAATTTACTAATGCAGGGGCTACTTACAATAGTGCCAATGATGTGGCTGCTCCTGACTGCTGGAATAATACTTCTCATGATATATGGTTTCGATTTGTGGCAGTAGCATCAGATGTACAGATTAGTGTAAATGGCACGACTTTACGACAACCTGAGATAGAATTGTATTCAGGTTCTTGCTCCAATTTGACGCCATTATTTCCCTGTGTTGATAATCCAAATGCCGGAATTAGTACAGCAACTTTATATAAAGGTGGACTTACCATTGGAACTACCTATTTCATACGAATCGATGGCTCAGGCACAAATGTAGGTTCTTTCCAACTCTGTATAGATAATTTTAAGCCTGCGTCTACCGCCAATGGCGATTGCATTTCGGGTTCCATTCTTTGTAGCAAAGCACCATTTCATGTCCAAACTGTGTCCGGTCCTGGTCGTGTAACAGATGAGGCTAATAATACGTGCCTTGATAATATGAATTCGGTACCTGGAGCTACTGAATCAGAAACAAATTCGACTTGGTACAAATTTACCGCAGCTAATACTGGTACCCTCACTATGCTGATAACACCTGATGACCTGAGAGATGATATGGATTTTGCCATATACGAATTACCGAATGGTCTAAATAATTGTACCGGTAAAGTCCTCGTGAGATGCGGGGCATCCCAGTGTTGCAATGGTAGAAACTGTAGCCCGGGAAATATAATCGGTCCCACCGGTATGCGGGACAATGCCACGGATATTAATGAAAATGGGGGTTGCCAGGAAGGGCAGGATAGTTATATCCGAAGCCTCGATATGCAACGTGGTAAAAGTTATGCACTGATTATAAATAATTTTAGCGCTGCTAACAAGGGATTCTTTATAGAGTTTGGCGGTACCGGCGAATTTTTAGGTCCCGAACCCAATTTTACTGTCAATCCTTTATCGGGACTAAAATGTGGTCAGCCATTTACGATTACAGATAGCTCTAAAAGCAATGCAGTAGTGCAAATCACGAACTATATATGGAATTTTGGGGATGGTGCATTGCCCGCTGAAGTAAGAGTGGGCAAAGGCCCAAACCAGGTCAATTACAGATCGTTTGGCAAAAAAGATATAGTGCTTACAGTAGAGACTGACAAAGGTTGTAGTGCCAGTGTAGTAAAGACCATAGATGTATTGCCATGCTGTGAAGACCTCCCAACATTGAAAATAAATGCTTCTAAAACCGATCCTGTATGCAATGGATTGCCCACCGGATCTATTCGATTTGGTGGTAATGGCGGTACACCGGATTATTCATTTAGCTTTAATAATTCCAGTTTTAAAAGGCAGGCTGATTACAACAATCTTGCTAAAGGTAATTACCTTTTAAAAGTAATTGATGCTAAAGGTTGCCGCGACTCCACTACCATTACTTTAGTAGATCCGCCACCAATATCTGCCAATGCCGGTCCAGACCAGGAATCCCGCCTGGGATATGAAATCACTTTAAATGGTTCATATATTTCCAACCAGGCCATTCGATCTATCAGGTGGGTACCGCCCAGTGGTGTGGTATGTGATTCATGTCTGATGACCGAGGCGATACCCCCTGGCAGTACCAGTTATAAGCTGGTAGTCACCACGGTGAATGGATGTATCGCCGTGGACTCTATGTTTGCAAACGTTTCTATAGACCGGTCGTTGTATGTGCCCAATGTATTTACACCCAACAGGGATGGCAGGAATAAAATATTTAAATTTTATGGAAACAGGGCTATATCCGGAATCACCTATCTTAGAGTATTCAACAGGTGGGGAGGCCTGGTATACGAAGGAAAAAATCTCAATTTAAATAATGATAATGAAGGCTGGGATGGCACCTCTAATGGCAAACCACAGCCGTCAGGTGTTTATGTGTATGTGGCGTCCGTATTATTTGTAGACCAGGTAGAAAGAATCATAAAAGGCGATGTTACGTTACTTAGGTAGTCTTGTTATTCTCACAGCCATCATTGCCGCATGCAATAATACAGCTGATCTCATGGGCGAAGTGACCAGGCAAAAAGGCAATGAAGAAATAATAGAAAATATTGAATTGCACTATACCGATTCCGGTAAACTAAAAGTATTATTAAAAGCACCCATAGTAAAAAGATCAGGCTCAACCAATTCTTTGATACAGGAATTTACAAAAGGCATTTATTGCGAATTTTATGATGATACATCCAATCTGGTTGCTACACTCACCTCCAACTATGCCTTCAGAGAGGAATATAAGAGAACGATGACAGCACGGGACCAGGTAAAGCTGGTAAAAGTAGATGGCACCATATTGGAGACCGAAGAACTGATATGGGATGAAACCAAACAAATAATCTATAGCAATAAATTTGTAAAATATACACGCGGTAAAGAAGTGGGTACCGGCTTTTTCTTTGAAGCCGATCAGTCATTTAAAAAAATAAAAATGCGTAAGACGGAAGCAGATAATATAGTGGTGCCCGGATTAGAAACGAAGTGAAATCACCAGATTAACCGGGAGATGGAGTTCATTTTATTGCTCATATCGCATTGTCGGCTCGCCTATGATCTCCCTCTTTATTTATGCCTCTGCTAAAACTTTTGCCCTGATCTCTTCGTAATACTGTTCGTATTGAGGCAGGATGATTTCTATATCAAATTCTTTTGCTCTTTCATAAGCCTGTTTTTTATATTGGCCGAGCAGATCAGGATCCTGTAATAATTTAATGGAATGTGCAGCCATGCCATCTGTATCGCCCACAGGCAGTACGCATCCACTGCGACCGTGGATATTTAATTCGGGTAGTCCTCCGGCATCCGATGAGATTACCGGTACCTCACAGGCCATGGCTTCCAATGCAGCGAGTCCGAAACTTTCATTTTCACTCGGAATGATGAATAAGTCGGAGATAGCCAATAATTCTTCGATGGCATCTTGTTTTCCTAAAAACCGGACATCATCACATATCTCCTTGGTCTTGCGGCACTGCTCCTCCAATCGCTGTCTTTCTGGTCCATCGCCGATAAGCATCAGCTTGCAAGGCACCTGATCATGTACTTTTTTAAATACCGTGATCACATCGTCTACTCTTTTTACTTTTCTAAAATTGGAAGTATGAATCAGTATTTTTTCATTGTGAGGGGCAATGGCTTTTTTGAAGTGTTCTTTATCAATTTTGCGAAATCGGGTAAAGTCTATGAAATTGTAAATTACCCTGATGTCTTTATTGATATGGAAAGATTTGAAAGTATCATTTTTGAGGTTTTCGGATACGGCAGTCACACCATCGGACTGATTTATGCTAAATTCCACCACCGAGGCAAATGAAGCATCTGCCCCCACCAGGGTGATATCCGTCCCGTGTAATGTGGTTATTACCGGAATTTTAATACCCATGGTCTTCAAGATACTTTTAACTACAAAGGCTATGGTAGCATGTGGAATGGCATAGTGCACATGCAGTAGATCAAGATTTTCAAATTTTATCACATCTACCAATTTGCTCGCCAAGGTAGTATCATACGGAGCATACTCAAACAATGGATAATCGAGTGCATTCACTTCATGGAAATAGATATTGGACTGAAAGTGCCCCAGTCGCACGGGGCGCTTGTAGGTAATAAAATGTACCTCATGCCCTCGGTTGGCCAATCCCATACCAAGCTCAGTGGCCACCACACCCGAGCCTCCAAAAGTGGGATAGCAGACAATGCCAATTTTCATATAAGTTCTTACTTTTTAATAGTTTGGCAAAGATGCAGAAGTATTTTATAAATGGGGCAAATAATTATTTATTTGAATCTTTTTTTTAAAATATAAATTTATGATTATCAATAATTTATACTAAAAGTTATGGCCAAATTCTTCTAATAAATGAAATATTGAAAAAATTGGACTCATTTTTGAATATAAACTCAGACTAAATAAAATATAAAGGATAGGAATTTTCTCCTATCTTTCTATCGTTTTTAAAAATATGAAATTGCCAATTCCGGATTTTCAGGCCGCAGAAAAAGCAGTAAAAGCAAAACTAGAAAGAGAGCTCCCTTCGGGCCTGACCTATCACGGTATTCACCATACTTTTGATGTATTGCAAGCGGGTTTGCTTATAGCAGAGACTGAAAAAGTATCCAAAAAAGATGTCCATATTTTGCGACTTGCTATCTGGCTTCACGATAGTGGCTTTACACGTACCTATAAAGGTCACGAAGAGGCAGGCTGTGATATTGCCAAAGAAATGTTACCCGCTTACCGCATTTCAATGGAAGATATTGAGGTAATATGTGGCCTGATCAGAGCGACTAAAATACCACAGACACCGGATACATTACTGGAACGAATCATCTGTGATGCGGATCTAGATTACCTGGGACGCGATGATGTGTACGAAATTGCAGACACACTTTACCAGGAAATAAAAAATAAAATTGGAAAGCTTAAGGAAAATGACTGGAATGAATTGCAGATCAGTTTTTTGGAGGCTCATAATTATTTTACTAAATTCTCTAAAAAACACCGGGCCCCGTCTAAAACCAGGTATCTAAAAGAGTTAAAGCGAACCAAAATCACAGTATAGAATTGTATGGGGCATGTAATTTCGCAAAAAGAACAGTTTATAAATTACGAAAGTTCAATGGATCCAACGTTAGATAATTATTGGAGAATATTTGATGTAAATCTGGCGTGGATTCGCCAATCAGATACAAAAGCATATACCGTATTTACCATCTATGGTATATCCATCTCGGTGGTATTTACCAATGTAGAAACGATCAAAAACCTGCTGGCATCCAACACCATCGTATTTATACTTGCCCTTATATACCTGGTTGCCTCATTGGTAGCTATTTTTTTTGGATTCAGGTGTATACAACCTTCTTTGCGGCTCAAATTCCCTAGTTCGGTGATCTTCTTTGGATCTGTAGCAAGAGTATACAATTCGCCGGAGGAATATTTTGAAAAATCAAGATTAGTAGTCGGGAGCTTAGAAAATATGCAGCGTGAATTGTGTAATCAGATTTTTATTAATTCCGTCATAGCCAGGGGTAAGTTTGATGATATCACCAAATCCATATCGGCCTTCTTACTTAGCTTGGTTACCCTGATCCTGATCGTAATGAATTATTTTATCAGTTAGGAGATTTTTATCACTGATCCCATTTCTATCCATTTAAAACTGGTTAACCTAAATAGTATTTAAGTTCACTTTTTCATCATTTCAATTATTGTAGGCACGATCTCATCAGCCAGGCAACATGTAGAATTGAATAATGCCACAATGCCTATTCTATGGCTCATATCCACTGCTATTTCGGATCTGTAATTATTAGCAAAGCCACCGTGATAATAAATTGAATGATCTCCACAATCCAGTATACGCATTCCGTAGGCATAATAAGTATCCTTGACATTTGGCCAATAATTATAGTATCTTCTATCCTGTGATGTGAGTATTCTGGGAGTAAAAAAGGTATCCAATACCGCACGGGGCAATATATCGGGCCTGTTTCCCATGAGCAAATGAAGCCATTTATTCATATCGGATATAGATGCATTGATGCCTCCCGCTGAAATGGCATTATAATATTTATTTGTAATCTCATCTGCAACATAACAACTACAGATTTGCTGATAGTTGTGTGGGCTGGCATGATCGGTATTTTGTATCAATGAATCATAGGTGCAACTGAGCTCATTCATACCTAAAGGATTACAAAATGTCTGCCTCAGTAAAGTATCAAAGGAAATACCGGTTGCTTTGATTAATATTTTTTCAAGTAAAGAAAATGAAGCATTTTGATATGCATATTCTGTGCCGGGCGGCGACTGGAGACTTATATTTTTAAAAAAAGGAATGATTTTATCCAGAGGCATACCGCTTTCAACCAGGTTGGTATACGAATGATAGGGCAAGCTCGCTGAATGAGAGAGTATATGACGGATGGTAATCTGTGATGAATATTCTTCCTGCTTTACTCCAAATCCGGGTATATACTTTTGTACCGGATCGTCTGCGTGGATTACGCCCCGCTGCATCATAAGGGTCATGAGCAGGCCACCAAAATTTTTTGATACACTGGCCAATCTGAATACAGTGAAAGAATCCACTTTTTCACCATGTAAAAGCGATCGCTTTCCATACCCTTTTAATAACCGGGTAGTAGTATCTGTAATGATGGTAATGGCAGCACCGGGACAGTGGCACGAATCCAGTCTATCTTGAATATACCGATCTACTTTTTCAATCAGTGTATCTCTTGGCGGATTCTTTGTGGTTGATTTGAAAGAAGTAAAAAAAGAATTTTCATTCTTACAGGATAAGAATGCACTAAATAAGATTAATGAGAAAAATAATTTCAATTTCAGCTTAAGGCTCTAAAAAATGCAAAAGATCTTTATTTACGTTGCTCAAAATTATCAAACTCATCTTCAAGTTTCCTGGATTGTTTTATCAGGTTTTGATCATGAACGTTTACCGAATCGTAAGCAGCACAATTCATTTCGATACCGATGGAAGCCGGTTTGAAAAAATCCCTTTTGGGATCCCAGGATAACCTTGGATCGGCTTCGATGCGTCTGATAAAATCAGCAAATATGGGCCTGGCCATGGCGGAGCCTTGACCCTGAGCTAATGACCTGAATCGAATCCAAGGCAAATCGCCACCTACCCAGGTACCTACTACCAGACCGGGTGTAATGCCCATATACCATCCATCCTTATAACTATTAGTAGTACCCGTCTTCCCTCCATGTATTGATTTTACAGAACCGTCACGTACTATGGATCCTCTTTTCAATAGGTCTACCATCACATAGTTTACTCCCGAAGGCAGTGCTTTTGATTCTTCAACTTTGGCCTGGTAAATTACCCTGCCGTTTTGGTCTTCGATGCGATCTACAAAATATGGTTTTACAAATTTACCGTCATTTGCAAATGTGGAATAAGCCCCGGTCATTTCCAATACGGTAAGGTCAGATGATCCCAGGCATATAGAAGGCTGACGGGGTACCCGGTATTCTCCATCACTTCTCCGCTTGGAGCTATCTATACCCATTGCATTCACTAATCCACACACGATGTCTGCATTTCCAAGCTCTTTCATCAGGTATACCGAAACAGAATTTACCGAATTCGATAGCGCCTGATATAGATTTAAAGGTCTATTAGAAAAATAACCCTCCGCATTATGAGGAGCCCAGGTAGATATAAGTCTGAAATTGCCTTCGCCCGGAGATATGGTATATGGCCTGTCGATGACCTGCAGACATGGCGACATGGCTTTAAATCCAATAGCTGTGGCGTACACAAAAGGCTTAAAGGTAGATCCCACTTGTCTGTCGGTAGTGATGTGATCAAATTTAAAATACCGATGATCTATACCTCCTACCCAGGTTCTAATTTTGCCTGTGCCGGGCTCTATGGACATATTACCGGTTTGCAATATCATGGCCATATATTTCACACTGTCGAGTGGGGTCATGGCGGTGTCTTTTTCATGTTTGGCGTTATAATCAAACACGCTCATTTTTACCCGTGCATTAAATTGTTTTTCTGATTCTTTTAACAGCGTAGACCACGCTTTGCTGGTAAGTAACCACAGATGGTCATCCATCAGTTTTCTGTATTTAGATGCACGCTCCTGGCTGAGTATTTTTTGTTTTATATAATCATTTATCTTACCTTTTTTCAAATCTTCTTCTGTCATTCTAAGAATATCATTATCGGTAAGGAGTATGTCGTATTTTTTATTGATGCTATCCAGTAAGCCGCCCAGGTGTTTATCTCTTAATAACTGGAATCGCTCACTCTCCCTGATCAAACTTTGCAGCTTATATCTTCTTTGTTCTTTCTGCTTGTCATCTGCTTCATAGGTCCACGGATCCATACCTTTCCAGGCAGCAAATAATTGTTTTTGTACTTTAGGCATATGGGTCCACACCGCTTTTTCAGCCAATTCCTGCAATACAGGATCTATAGTGGTAAATATTTTCAGCCCATCCTTATATACATCATAGGTGCTTCCATCCGGTTTTTTCATTTCCGGTTGCTCAAATAATTCGGTAAGCCATTTGTTTAATTCTACTACAAAATAGGGAGCATTCCCTTCTGACAATGATCTTCTTTTAAAACTGGTGCCGTCAAGTGGTATTTGTTTCAATGAATCTTTTACGGCCTGGCTGATATGGCCTTTACTTGCCATTCGTTCCAGTACCAGGTTGCGCCTGTTCATGGAGTTTTTAGGAAACCGCTTAGGATTGTACAGATAGGGATTTACCAACATTCCTATGAGGGTGGCTGCTTCTTCTATTTTGAGCGAATCTTGCTTTGCATTAAAATACGTTTCAGCAGCTGCTTTAATACCATAGGCATCGTACACAAAGTCCACTTGATTGAGATACATCGCTATAATCTCTTCTTTGGTATAGTTACGTTCGAGCTTGATTGCAGTGATCCATTCTTTAAACTTGATCAGAACTAATGCTATTTTTTTCTCCAATTCATTCATCCCTCTGAAGTCACGATTGGAATACAATAGCTTGGCCAATTGTTGGGTAATGGTGCTTCCTCCACCACTTTTGGACTGGGCAAGCATTACTGTTTTTATCATCACCCTGAATATGGCCTCTACATCAACACCGGCATGACTTCTAAACCGGGCATCTTCTGTTGACAACAGTGCATTGACGAGATGAGGGGATAGGTCTGAATAATTAACACCTACCCGGTTTTTTCTGAATAGTCTGCCCATTTCAGTATTGTCCTTAAAATAAACAGCAGTAGCAAAATCATACTTAGGGTTTTCGAGTTCATCGAAAGTGGGCAAATCCTGAAAAGAGAGATAAATGAAAAAAGCAATGATAAAAAGTACACTACCAATGGTAACTGCCCACATGGTTTTAGCCAGTTTGTGCCTGCCGGGACCCAAAGGTTTACCGCCAGGATTGGTGATAGACAATAGTTTTTGCCAGGCTTTAGTCAACATTCCAAACAAAGTTTTAATCGATTGAGTATCAGAACGCAAATTTACTAAATAAGTATTGCATAATTTGGCCGGATAATCAGGAAATTAACAATTGAAAGGTTAATGGCCACGTTTAAAGCATTGAATTCGAAATATATTTTTCAATCGTTGGGAGCGATTTTTAAATGTTAAAAGTAAATATATACAAATATCAAATCGCACACCTATACACTTAAAGATAATGTAATCCTTTTATAATGTAATTTTGAAATCAGGCAAAGAGAAAATAGTGTCAATTGATATTTCTCACATTTTTTCACTGGAGATATTAAATTTTTGCTCAGTTTGATCATTTGCTATTCCGGCAGACTAAATCTTATATTGATGTGTAGAATGAATAGTAAAGATCAGGACTTAATTTTTTGATGCATACTGCGAATTAGCTAAACATTGCCTGGAAAGGATAAAGAGGTCGTATGTTCAATTCTTTGATTCTGATAAAATTTAGAAATCAAATGGTGAGACAAGTAATATTCACATTCTTTAGACTCCAAAGAAACATCTGTTTTGAAGCCATTATGAATAAGTTGTACGAACCTGTTTGGGTCGGAACATAGCGCATCCTTGATATATTAAAAAT
Organism: Saprospiraceae bacterium; assembly: GCA_044227925.1. Taxonomy (GTDB): domain Bacteria; phylum Bacteroidota; class Bacteroidia; order Chitinophagales; family Saprospiraceae; genus JADJLQ01. The sequence goes on from JBGAVW010000039.1 coordinate 39,818, forward strand.
ATTTAATCCCTTTGGATTTTTGCACTGAAAGGGCATGGTTTTACAAGCAAATTAAAAGGAGTTATAAGAAAGGTTCAGAACTTCAAAATAAGAACGAACTCATTCCGGCAAACCATTAAAGAAATCCCCTCCACATTTCCTATATTTATCCATGCTAAATCTTTATTCTACCAGGAGAGGTTTCGTAAGAAATTCATCATTAGCTTTTGGGGCAAGCTTTATACCCGACACATCACTGTTTGGATTGTTCAAGGATTCCTCTGACAGGTACCGGATTGGTGCTTGCGATTGGTCGATAAATAATTCCTCCAATCTTGGCTCTATGGAAATGGCCAGGATGATTGGACTGGATGGGGTGCAGGTAAGCCTTGGATTGGCAGAAAATGATATGCACTTGAGAAAACCAGAGGTACAAAAAGCATACAAAGAATTAGCCAAAATTTTTAAAGTTCAATTTACGGGACTTGCCATCGGAGAATTAAATAATATACCTTACAAATCAGACCCCCGGACAGATCAGTGGGTGCAGGACAGTATAGATGTTGCTAAAAAAATCGGTGTGCAGGTAGTATTACTCGCATTCTTTGGTAAAAATGATTTAAAAAATGATCCAGCGGGTACTCAAACGGTGATCGATAAGCTAAAACAAGTTTGTCCACATGCTGAGAAAATGGGAATTACTCTTGGAATAGAAAGCTGGCTCAGTGCAGAGGAACACATGTATATTATAGATAAAGTACAATCGCCAAACCTAAAGGTCTACTACGATGTGGCAAATAGCGAGAAAATGGGCTACGATATTTACAATGAGATCCGGTGGCTGGGGAGTACAAAGAGTATATGTGAATTTCATTTTAAAGAAAATGGTTTTCTGCTCGGTAAAGGTCGTATTGATTTTAAACAAGTGAAAAAATGCATGGAGGACATTGACTATCGTGGAAATATTCAAATAGAAGGTGCCGTGCCTGAAGGAAGCACGATGTTGCCAAGTTATAAATTAAATAATCAGTTTGTAAGATCTTTATTATCATGAGAATTTTATTTAGCGCAGCGATCCTGTTGATCTGGATTCAATGTAAAGAATCTTATCCAAATCATGAGGCAGGCCTGCACGCACCTCCGGATACATTGGTTATGCACAAAGTAATGATTGGTAAAGACTCTACTGCGTTGTACTTACCGGATGACCTTGATGCACAACTCTGGGCAGAAAGCCCGATGCTTTTTAATCCTACCAATATGGATGTGGATTACAAAGGCAGGATTTGGATCACGGAAGCTGTAAACTACCGCGATTTTAATCCCCATTCTCCCAATAGATTACATCACCAGCAGGGTGACCGGGTAATGATACTGGAAGATGTCAACCAGGATGGTATAGCCGATACTTCCAGGCTATTTGTACAGGATACTGACCTCGTGGCTCCATTAGGGATTGCGGTGATTGGAAAAAAAATTATTGTTTCCTGTGCACCTAATTTGATTATTTATACTGATGAAAATGAAGATGATATTCCTGACCATAAAGAAATTGTCTTATCCGGATTCGGGGGGCTGGATCACGACCATAGCTTACATAGCTTAGTAGCAGGACCAGACGGTCAATGGTATTTTAATACCGGCAATGCAGGTCCTCATAATGTAACCGATAAGTCCGGATGGACACTTCGCAGTGGCAGTATGTACACCGGCGGCACACCATATAATAAAAAGAATGAAGGAAATCAAAAATCCGATGACGGCCGTGTATGGGTAGGTGGACTTTCACTACGTATGAATAAAGAGATAAAGGATCTCAAGGTAATGGCTCATAATTTTAGAAATAGCTATGAAATCACAGTTGATTCCTATGGCAATCTTTGGCAAAATGATAATGACGATCAGGTGATGGCGTGCCGTACTTCGTATCTGATGGAAGGAGGCAATGCTGGTTTTTTCAGTAAAGACGGAACCCGTAGCTGGCAAGGTGACCGGCGGCCATGGCAAGACATCTTTACTGCACATTGGCATCAGTCAGATCCCGGTGTAATGCCGGTAAGTGATAATGCGGGTGCCGGATCGCCCACAGGAATGACCATCAATGAAGGAAATGCATTGGGTGATCGGTATAATGGCATGGTATTGAGTGCAGAAGCAGGGCGCAACGTAATATATGCCTATTGGCCACAGGCCAATGGCTCAGGATATACTATGAAAAGACATAATCTGGTATCCACACTTTCTGTCGACAATGTAAACTATCAATGGAATAATGATATCAGTGATAGAAGAATGTGGTTTAGACCAAGTGATGTATGTATAGGTACTGATGGTGCTATGTATATCGCAGATTGGTACGATCCTATAGTGGGTGGTCATGCTATGCACGATACGATAGGCTATGGAAGGATCATCCGGATCAGTCCAAAAAATAAACAAGTGAAGGCACCTAAAATCGATATTAACTCAGATGCCGGAAAACTGATGGCGATAAAAAGTCCTGCTATCAATGTGCGCAATCTTGGGTATGAAGCCATCAAAGGCAGCTCCAATGCGAAAGACCTAATCCATACATTATTGAATGAAACCGATGCATATGTAAAATCAAGAGCGGTTTATATTTTATCCGCTATGGAACCGGATCAATGCTTACAATTCCTTAGTGATAAGAATGAAAATATCAGGATAGCTGCCTTCAGAGCATTAAAAAACAAATCAGAATATCTGATGCAGGCAATAGATACTTTATTAAAAAGTCCACGCCCCGCCATTTTACGGGAAATCGCTATTTCTATCCGGGATATTCCATATGAAAAAAGTAAACCCATATTGGAATATCTGATAAAAAATTATCCTGGTAACGACATATGGTACGATGCAGCTTTTGCAATAGCCTGTGATGGAAAAGAAGAAAAAGTGTACCATGATTTCTTAGTTGAGAAAACGAAAGCTAAGCATTGGTCAGATACCTTGTGTAGTCAACTATTTACCCTACACACTCCCTCAAGTATATCCGCTTTGCATACCCAACTTCAACATCAGCCTTTTAACGCCAGGCAAAAGGAAAAGCTCATCACTGCAATTGCGTTTATCAATGATACCAATGCAGTGAAATCAATGATCAGCCTGAGTCAAAGCAAAGATTCCATGATACGATCCCATGCTTTTTGGTGGATCAATTTCAGACGCACTAATGATTGGGCATCTTTATTTGATTGGACTAAAATAAATACGGATCTGACAGAAGATCAAAAGACCTTGATAAAGAATCAGGATATTGTGCTAGGCAAAGGTTCTGAAACGGAAAAAATAAATGCAGGTGTAGCCTTGGCTACCAGTGCAGAAGGAGGAAAAATATTACTTTCACTGGCATCCAACGATAAAATTTCAGGTAAACTCAGAGATACTATCTCCAAGATAATTATAAACAATCCCGATGCCAGTGTACGGGCCATGGCCAGCGATTTGTATTGGCGCCGAACCGAAAAAAAATCACATCAATATTCAATAGAGCTGATCAGTAAAATGCAGCCCCATATGGATAACGGTAAAATAAAATTCGAATCGGCCTGCGCTACTTGCCATAGGAAAAATACGATTGGTAAAGATATCGGTCCGGATCTTTCAACTATTGGACAAAAACTGGATGCACGCACGATGATCGATGCCATCATCAATCCAGCGGCCAATATTGCTTTTGGATATGAACTGACTACTTTTAAGACTAAGGATAAAAATTATTTTGGATTTCTCGTAGGCGATGGATCTACGATTTCTATTAAAGATATATCCGGTGTCTTGCACAGTATTGAAAAATCAAAATTGCTTGAAAAAAAAGTTAGTGCTGTAAGTCTGATGCCTCCAGCTCATCAGCTCAATCTTTCAGATCGAGATGTGGCAGACATAGTTGGTTATTTGCGAAAATAAAGTCAACATGTATAGATTATTCATTCCACTATTACTGTTTATCGGTTGTAAGAGTAATGAATTAACCATTGCAGAAAAAGAAACCATATCAAATGAAATCCAGATAGTATTGAATAAATACACCCAAGCTATAAAAAAAGATGGATTAATGGCTGAGTTTGCTTATCTCGATAGTTCAAATGATTTTTACTGGATACCACCCGGATATACTTCTGCATTAAACTACGATTCTGTCCGAACCATTATCTCAGGCATAGCCCCCGGCATAAAATCAATGGATAATACATATCATTCTATTCAAATATGGCCATACTCTGCAACCTATGCGGGATATACGGCCCACGTAAAATCTATTGGTGTGGATACTGCAGGGATTACCAGCACGACACATTTATTGGAGTCGGGTACAATGGTAAAAAGAAATACAGGATGGAAGTTATTGTCGGGGCATACTTCGGTGGTAAGATAGGCAAAGGGCTGTTCTCCATTTTTTTTGAAATTTATTTAACTACCTCCAAACTACCATGTAGCTTCCACTCATTCGAACACCATTGGAAAAATTATTTCAAAAAAATAGGAAACATTGTATTGGTAAATGGTCAACGTTAGGTATAAGAATGATTTGCTGGTTTTTGAGACCATGGAGAAATTATAAGGTTTTGTTTATACTGGCTATGTGAACAAAAGCATCAACCAGAAATAATTAAAGAGTGAAACATCATGTGGAATAGACAGAGGAGAATGTGTATTTCTCACACACCCTGGCTGTTGCTGCATAGGGCCAGTAGATCTTATAAATATGATTTTCCGATTTCTCAATTATACATTTATAAATGACTCGGGCTTGAAAGAAAGATAACATAAATAAAAAACCTTTGCAGAGATCCCTGCAAAGGTTAAAAAGGTGTTCTGGTTTTTTCGTAATACTTAGATATGGTTGTTAATGTTTCTGAATTAAAATTTTATGGTCTATTATAGAATTGTTGTTTCTTAATCTTAATACATAGATGCCATCCTGGATATAGTAATTTGAAAGAAGCAGATGATGAATACTTGCATTATGCAGTCTTTGAGATGTTTTAAAAACAACTCTTCCAAAAGCATCCACTAACATGATTTCGGTGTTTCTACGATCATCGATACCTTCTACTTTGATTTGTACAAATGAATTAGCAGGATTGGGGAAAATACTAATTGAAGGGCGTGGCATAGTTAAGTTATATACTTCGGACCTTGACTCTAAATCAGAGAAACTGATTTCATCGATAAGACCATCGCAGTCATCGTCTTTACCATTGCGAATCTCAATAGCGCCTGGATGTATGGCGGCATTCAAATCATTACAATCAGAGCTGTCAGTTACATAGCCTTTAGGTTTGGTTCTACTAAATTTAAATATCAGTCTATTTCCATAGTTATCCTTATCTAAATCTTTAAACCATTTAAATATTCCTAATCCTTCATCTATTTGACCATTACAGTTGTCGTCAAAACCATTATATACTTCTGGCGCTCCAGGATGTACTGATGCCTTTTTGTCATTGCAATCCCCAGATAGAGTGGACCATCCGGGTCCAGGGTTTGAACAAAAAAATCTACTATTATCATCGTCATCATCATCATCGTCATTATCGTTGTCATCATCATCGTCATTATCGTTGTCATCATCGTTGTCATCATCATCGTCATCATCGTCGTCGTCATCGTCATTTTTACCATAACCATCATTATCATCATCCTTGTAATATTTAATAGTAGTCAAACCATCATCTATTTTACCATTACAATTATTGTCTATATTATCACATATTTCTAATGCATTCGGATTTACTGTTGATTTTGAATCATTACAATCGCCACCGATAATTGACCAACCTGCGCCAGGATTTGTACAAGATTTTAAAGTATCTTTATTTTTTCCAAAACCATCCAAATCCTGATCACGATAATATTTAACCACGGTTGATATGGTCAATACCAACGTGTCTTTACCGCAGGTAGAAATAGAATTGAAATAAGTACCGCTTGCCGTATAGGTCGATCCGTTCGAGCTCCAGGTATAAGAACCACAAGCAGAAGCTACTGTCTTAGTACCGGTGATCGGAGTGATGGTCAATACCAACGTGTCTTTTCCACAAGGAGAAATCTCATTGAAATAAGTACCACTTGCCGTATAGGTCGATCCATTCGAACTCCAGGTATAAGTACCACAAGCAGAAGCTATCGTCTTAGTACCGGTGATCGGAGTGATGGTCAATACCAACGTGTCTTTACCACAAGTTGAAATAGTATTGAAATAAGTGCCGCTTGTAGTATAGGTCGATCCATTCGAACTCCAGGTATAAGTACCACAAGCAGAAGCTATCGTCTTAGTACCGGTGAAGGGAGTAATGGTCAATACCAACGTGTCTTTACCGCAAGTAGATATAGTGTTGAAATAAGTGCCGCTTGCCGTATAGGTCGATCCATTTGAGCTCCAGGTATACGTACCGCAAGCTGAAGCTACTGTCTTAGTACCCGTGTTGGGAGTGATGGTCAATACTAATGTGTCTTTACCACAAGTTGAAATAGTATTGAAATAAGTGCCGCTTGTAGTATAGGTCGATCCATTCGAACTCCAGGTATACGTGCCACAAGCAGAAGCTACTGTCTTAGTACCGGTGATGGGAGTGATGGTCAATACCAACGTGTCTTTACCGCAGGTAGAAATAGTGTTGAAATAAGTGCCGCTTGTAGTATAGATAGATCCATTCGAACTCCAGGTATACGTGCCACAAGCTGAAGCTACTGTCTTAGTACCCGTGATGGGAGTGATGGTCAATACCAACGTGTCTTTACCACAAGTTGAAATAGAATTGAAATAAGTGCCGCTTGTAGTATAGGTCGATCCATTCGAACTCCAGGT
>JBGAVW010000003.1:0-164593 GCA_044227925.1 Saprospiraceae bacterium
AATTCAACTATTCCGAAACTATCCGCTAAGATTACTGCATCTTTTGTTTCGGTATATCGTATGACATTAGTCGCCACATCCTTGACTGTGAGGGAAACAGGATAAGATTGATCGACCGGCAAATAGTTTCTGATCACAGCTGAGATTGGATAGCTCGTATAAGAAGGTGCAAATTTCCCCAACGCATAAACGGATAAAATTTCCACACTATCTCGCAGAGAAGATGCACAAAGCCTGGTCTCTGGTCGAAATGGTATAGCATTTAAGATAGTATCCAATCCCGCAGCACTGCTATCTCCAGGGGTCACAAAAGACATCAGGTAAACAATAGAATCCTGCCCCATAGAACCTTTGAGCACCGTATTTGCTTTTGTGCTTAGAGTCGAATTAAAAGTCGAAAGTACACCTAGGGAATCCTTATATTCCCATGCCACATAAATTCCGCCTCCTGTGTAAACAAAAGTATCTATCGTAGTTCCTTTAAATGGTACCAGGTAAGGGCCCAACTGGTCCGGGATGCAAATACTGTCATCATGAACAAGTTGCATAGAATCAAGCTCAAGATGAATCGCATTTTCCCAGTTTATAAAATTTTTCGCCCGATATCTAAGCTCATACGAAGTAGCTCCAGGCACAGCATCCCAAACAAATTTAGCAGTAGATAACGAAATACTATCTACTGAAAAATAACCCGGAGTATAACAAATCGTTGTTCCTAAAGTGATAAAATCAGGACCGTTTACAAATGAACCCACGCTATCCACTCCGCAATGTGATCTTACTCGCCATTGATAGGTGGTACCTGAATCTATATTGATATTAATGATGATGGAATCTGCACTGCCGGCAGTAGTCAGCCAGTTAACACTACCTTTTTGTCTCCATTGGACTGTATAATAATCTGATTCTGCTGCTGCTGTCCATCTTAATCTGGCTGATGAATCTGTAGTAAATGCCACCGTCAAGCCGGTAGGCTCATTACAATCATCTTGATTGAGTGTATAAAAATTGAGGTAAGTAAAGTCTGAAGACTCGCCTGTACATCGGGTACGTACTCGCCAAAAATATTGTTTATTGGCCTGTAATCCGCTTAACATAAAAGAGGTCGTCATAGAACTATCTTTTATCCAATTTATTGAATCTGACCTTCTGTGTTCTATTTCATATTTTACAACACCCATGATCGGTGCTACCCAATTTAACAACGCACCGGTAGAGGTGATGGAACTAGTTTTAAGACTGGTTGGAGGCTGGCATGAGTTGGAATTAAAAGATGTAAAATTTTGTAATTGCGAATAAGGAGAACAATTGGTTTTTACCTGCCATTCATAATCACCCGGAAAAATACCATTCGAATAAAATGAATTGGTAGTTAACCCAGACTGAACGATCCAGGTGGTATCGTATCTGCTGGTAGTATCACTGGTATTTTGCAGATACACTTTGAATTTTCCTTTTGTAGTATCGCTTTGTGCTTCTCCGATAGTAAATCCTATACAATTTATTGTATCATTTACCATCAGTCCCTTGCCCATAAGTTCTTTTGGAGTCATCAGATAAAATCCTCTTTGATACCTGAATGCACCCTGAGGTGCTGAAGTCTGGGTACTGCCACCATCGCCCGGTAGCACTACCGTAGGGGTTTGCGAAAATAGATTAGAGCACCAGAAAGTTAACATACATGGTAGAAAGAAAGCAATGCGTTTAATTCCCATATGCTTATCCAAGCCAAAGTAATTTAATATAAAATCGATGCTGAATAATTTATTGGTAAGAATTTTATTTTTTATCATAATGGCTTTGGGTCAATAAATGAGTCATTTGGATTAGCACAGTATCGTTAAGAATTAAATGAGTGTTGAAATAAATCATAATCAGATCTTCTTAATTTTTATTGGGTAATGTTCCATTTTCTTTATTGTATTTATCAATTTCTGAGTTGACTCTGTTCTGCAATTCGAGTACCAGGGAATTTTTAAAACCTGGTTCTGTTCTGATTCGTTTCCAAAACTCATGGGTCTCCACATTTACACCGCTCTCTATTACTTTTTTCTCGGCATTAGACAATAAAGAGGAAATTTGATCTTGCGATATTTTAAACTGGCTCAAATCAACTCTATTTGCGGTGGATGGATTTTTTTCAGCACCCTTTTTATTTGTATCAAACAAGCTTTGCCTGTTTTCCATAGCGCTGTTTTGAGTGGATGTGATTTGTAATTTATCTTTAAACCCAGGTACCAAACCTGAAAGTATCTCATTTCTTTTTTCATAATTGGACTTTAATTCCAGAATTCTTTTTTTCTGCTCAATGACAACCTTATTGACCTCATTGCCATTAAGGCCTATAGCCACATTCACGGGGCTATACCGTTTGTCGTCTGATGCTGACCACGCTACACCTACAATGGATTGATAATCTTCAACCATCATTTTATCCGGAGAGATGGCTTTCCCTAAGCCATCATCTTTTCCGGAAGGAACTATGAAATCACCCACATTCACTTTCCCCATTACATGTACCGGAACCTGACCCAAAAAAGCTACTTTTTCATAAGGCATCTCTTTGTTCGATGGCATATTCCCCAACACAGCCGGTTGAGTAGATATTACCATTAATTTATTCGCTCCATCAAGGTTTTTTGAGATGGCACCATTTTTTAATCCTACTATTTGGGCAGGAAAAAATGTTTCATTGACATCAGATTTAGGCAACCATTCCGCATAATCTCCTGCTCCTGATTCATAAGTAACACCAACGTGAGCTTTAGTATAGTCTTTAAAATCCTGATATCGGTCTGCTGCTACTATTACTGCAGCTGTGTTAGCAACAATCAGTACTGCCCCTGCTACTACATCAAGTCCGGCTTTGATAATAAGTGAAGGAATAGGGGCACAAACCATAATCCCAAAACCTGCGCAAAAAGTGGCTGATGTGATTGCAGCTGTCAATTCTATACCGGCTACTACAGTTTTAATAATAGCCAACGCGTCCCCAATTCCTGTTGCAAGAATGCCTATAAACAACTTTGAGTCCTGTCTTTTCCAGGTTTCATTTAATTGATACTGGTTTTCATTTTCCCCTTCGATTCGACCCACGACTTGCGGTATTCCATTGCCTCTAAATTCCATAAAATTATTCTCCCATCCCGGAACTCCATTATTTACCTGTATACTTATACCATTTCTATTGGTTTTATTTCTGAAGTTAGCAATGTAGGGCTGTGCGTTTATCACGGTAAGAGAATCATTAATTTCGGTGATTCCTTTTACACGCAAGGTATTGCCAATTGAAGCACTACCCCCTGTATTTAAGTTTAATTTTACTCCTACCCCACCTAACACTTTTAGAGCACCTGTGGTAGAGTCAATTGATTCGGTAAGGTCTTTCACGGTGGTCATACTATCTATCATTACAAAACCACCTACATTAAGATTTTTTCCAATACCTACCCCGCCTGATACTTTCAAAACACCCGATTTAGGATCATTCGACTGCGTAGTGCCTGAAATGAGTACGTTTCTTTCAAATCCAACCGGGCCGCCAAATTTGGCAATTCCACCTATATAAAGGTTTTCTTTAACAAAGGTGCCACCATTCACTTGCAAAGATCCAGATGGAGAGATGCCGGAAGTATCTGTAGAAAAGCTGGAAACAATTTTTACTTTATCTTTAAATACAGCACATGAATCTACTGTCAAGGTGCCAGACAACATGGTTTGCGATTGTTTTAATACATTCAATGAATCCAGTAAGTTGGAGGTAGAATCTACCTGCAAGCTTCCTGTAAGTTTGACCGGATTTTTTCCTGTAACCGTCAATGAATCATTAAGGTCTGTAGGCCCGTGTACATTCATAGCCGAGTTAAGATCCGTTGGACCGTTTACGGTTAACAAACCAGAAAGTAAGCTTGGACTTTGCTGTGTTACAGTGAAAGGGCCATAATTGATGGTAGATCCAGAGCTTGCATTTAGCAATACATTTTTTTTAACGGTAAGGGTATCCCCTATCGTGGCACTTGATACTACATAAAGGTTTTGTCCTACTTTCAGATCTCTTCCAACTTCGAAATTGAGCTTTGTAAAAATATCGCCCCCTTTTAGTATTCGCAATCTTTCTACATTGTCCGTAATCATAATCAAATCCACTTTATCAGTAGTACCCAGTGAATTTGTATGATATAAATTTCCACTCGCATCAGTCATTGCATTTCCAAAGACCGACCAAAAATTGGATATCACGCCAGGACCTTCCAATACTGCGTTGATCACTTGTTTATTCACTGTATTGCTTAGTTTATCTGCTGTGCCCGCATGAAAACTATAGGGTACCGCCAATAATTTACTGCTGCTCACCGTGCTGAATTTTTGGTTTGATTTGTCCCTCATAGCTACTTCCAACCAGATATTTTCAGTATTCCAAGGAATCATACCATACTCACCTTGCGATTTTACCCCTTCTCCAATTATTAAATTAAAGTAACCTAAATCATTTGTTGTCGATTCATGCAACTCACTGTAGTGATTAGTTCGGTTATTACCTTGTTGGCTAAAAAGGTATATTTTTAGATTTATTTTCTGATTGGGGAATATATCTCCTCTGTGATTACGTGCGACGGCCTGATAATTCATACCTTTTGGAATCACCTGGGCATATCCGGTCACAAAGAAAATGACCTGCAAACATGTTATAAAAATCAGTTTAGAAGTATGCTGTAAAAATTTCATGTACGTTATTATTAATCATAAAATGTTTGTAATAGATATTTAATTTTTGGGTCTCCATTTTTCAATTTGGTTATCCACTTCATTTTTATACACTTGCTGAATGTTTTTTATGAATTCTTCTTTGTATGCTTTATCTTGACGCATCCGATCCCAGAATGGGTTTCCATCTAATTTTGCACCTGTCTTTTTAATGGAATTTTCTGCATTAGAGATCAATTCAAGCACTGTCTCCCTTGAAATTGATCGGAAATCAAATTGGTTAGTTTTAATAATTGGATTGCTATTATTGCCGGCGGTTGACACCGATAACGACGAGTTGTAAGCGGCCCTGGAATTTGGTTTTGTATTTTTTTCCGGAATCAAACCCTGAAGTGCGCTATACGTTTCATCAAATTGTTTTCGCAATTCCACCAACATCTTCTCATTTTCGCTGACCATCGTTTGAATGTCATTGTCATTTAATCCCACAGCGACATTTACAAGTTTAGCTTCCTCCATCGATGAGCTACTCCAAGATACTCCCACGATTTGAGTATACTGATCCATCTCCATATTGGATGGGGATATGGCTATTCCTACTCCATCATTCTTACCGGAAGGAATAATATAATCCCCTTCGTTTACCAAACCTGTTACCTGAACCGGAACCTGACCCAGAAATGCAACTTTTACAAATTCCTTTTCATTGATTTTATCCTGCATATTTCCTAACACAATTGGGTTGGTACTAATAACAAATAGTTTTGTACATCCTTCCAGCTTTTTGGTAATTCGACCTTGGTTCATTCCAACTATCTGACCAGGCAAAAAATCTTCCTCCTGCTCTGCTTTGGGTAACCACTCTGCATAATCTGCTGAACCTGATTCATAGGTCACACCTATTCTGGCATCTTTATAAGTAATATATTCTGTTCTGCGATCTTTAGCAGCTACAAGTCCCACCACATTACTAGCTAACGTGATAGAGGCACTGGCCAATTCCAGAGCTGCCTGCACAATAAATGAAATTACAGGTGCTGCCACACATGCTCCCAAACCGACACAGGTAGTAAATGAGGCAGCGGCAGCTACCACATAGGCAATGGCAGAAACCTCACGAATTACAGAGGCGGTTACCAGCAACTCGCCATACAATACATTAAAATCCCGAATTGCCAACTCGTTTACATATGCCGGGTTGTTTTTATATTCACTTGCGTTTTCACCTTCAATGCGACCTACCACACCTCCTCCGCTATTTCTGAATTCAACAAAATGGTTTGACCACCCTGGAGTAGGGTTCTGAATCTGTATGCTCAGACCATGGTTGTTTGATGTATTAATAAAGTGAGCGATGTAATTACCTTTGGAATTTACATTTATTATACTATCTAAGGTAGTGGCACCCGTCACCGTCAAGGATCTGCCAAAACCAACATCACCACCGACATGGAGGTTTTTTCTGATTCCGACCCCACCCAATACTTTCAGTGCTCCAGTAGTAGAATCCAGTGATTCTGCCATACTTTTTATGGTAGTCATCTTACCAAACATCGAGGCGCCTCCAACATTTAGATTAAGGCCTATACCTACACCGCCTGCGACCACCAAGGCCCCTGTAGAAGTAGAAGTAGATTCTGTTATATCCTTTATCCTAACCGGGCCGCCAAACACAACCGGGCCACCAAATTTAGCTACCCCACCTATGACCAAATTCCCTTTAATGTAAGCACCACCTCCTACTTGCAAAGATCCTGATGGTTGTGTGCCTGCTGTATCTGTTGAAAATTGTGAAACAATTTTTACTTTATCATTGAATGTGGCACAAGAGTCTACTTTCAATTTTCCGGACAAATTAGCAGGGCTCATGTTTAACACGTTCAACGAATCATTCAAGTTGGTAACGGAATCCACTTGTAACGTGCCCGTGAATAAAGTTGGACTCTGATTATTTACAAATAATCTCGAGTTTAAATCTGAGGGACCGTCAACATTAAGAGAAGAATCCAAATCAGTAGCTTTGTCTACCGTAAGGCTTCCTGTAAGTAAAGTTGGATTTTGATTTGCGACAGTAAAAGGGCCAAGGTTAGTGGTCGAGCCGCCAGAGGTATTAAAAAACACATTTTTAAACGCTATCAGGGAATCTTCCAAATACGAACTCAGTACAACGTATAGATTCTGATTTACGTTCAGGTTTTTACCAATATTAAAATTTAGTTTGGTGATGATATCCCCTGTTGCTAACATTCTTAATCGTTCTATATTATCAGTAATCATAATAAGGTCCACCCGGTCTGTGGTTCCAAGAGAGTTTACTCTAAATGGATTACCTGCATTGTCGGTTTTTGCGTTTCCAAATACCGACCAGGTAGTAGAAACGATTCCCGGCTCAGCAGGTGAAAAGCCACTGTTAGATGAAGATGAATTGTTGGATAATTTAGTTGCAGTTTCAGTGTGCATTGCGTAAGGCACAGCCATTAACTTCCCTTGGCTTACAGAGGTAAAACCAGATTGTCCTTTTTCTTTGTACTTAATCTCCAGCCATATGTTTTCAGAATTCCAGGGGATCATATTGAAATTGCCTTGCTCTTTTTTGCCTTCACCTATGATTACATTAAATAATCCAGAAGCAGATGTATTTACCTCATGAGTCTCACTGAAATAAGAAAACATAGTGGTATCCTGCATGGTAAATAAATTAACCATAAGGCTTATTGGTTGTTCTGAAATTAATTTACCGTCTTTGTTCAAAGCCACTGCCTGGTAATTCATCCCTTTTGGCTGAGCTTGTGCCATACTATTGACCACCAGGAAGATTTGAACACAGACTAAAAAATATATTTTTTTCATTGTACTATCACTTTTATTGAATCATTGAATCAGAAGCACACAAAAAATCAATGCGGTCTCCATTTTTCAATCTGAATCTGAACTTCTTTTTTATATGTATTCTGGATATCCAATATGAATTCATTTTTATACTCGGAATCATTTTTAATTCTTTTTATAAATTCATTTGCTTCCATGTTTGTATTGTCTTTTGACATAAAATTTACAGCCATATCCAACATAGACAACACCTGTTCACTTGAAATTTCATATGGGTTAAATAGATTCAATGGCCTGCCAAGAAAATGTTGAGTGGCTAAAAAAGCTGGTTTTGTTTTATCGGTGGCTCCGTGATTGATTCCAGATTCGCTATCTATTCCTGCTGCTTTTGCTGCTTGTTTATATCCCGGAACTTTGTCTTCCAATAACAAATTGGTCTCGTAAAACTCTGATTCTAATTCTTTAATTTTAGTATTCTGCATGGCAATCAGTTTACTTAAGTCCATAGTATTAAGACCGATACCCACATTCACCATAGAAGTATTGTCAGTTGTAGCAGACCAGGCTACTCCAATTATTTTACTAAAGTCATCGACTTTCATATCGGCTGGTGCAATTGCCTTTCCAAATCCATTATTTAATCCGGAAGGAACAATATAATCTCCTGCATTGACTTTGCCGGTGACATATACCGGTACCTGGCCCATAAATGCTACCTGTTCATACTCTTTTTTAATAGATTCATCCGGGGCATTTCCAAGTACGATGGGCTTGGTCGAGATTACCAAAAATTTATTAGCCCCATCTGTCATTTTAGTAATCTTACCGTTTTTTACTGCAACTACATATCCGGGTAAAAACATTTCATCTTTTTGAATTTTAGGCAACCATTCTGCATAGTCACCAGATCCGGATTCATAAGTGACGCCAATGCGATTGTTCCTGTAAGTAACAAAAGCATCTCTACTGTCATTTGCACTTACCAGCAAATAAGATACAATTCCGACTGCTCCGGCATACAGCGCCGCCTTCGCAACCGATTTAACAATCATACTTGGAATTGGGCTGGTAGTACATACCCCTAAGCCCACACAAAACGTAACAGAGGTGGCAGCAGTCACAATACCAGCTATAGCTGCAGCAAGATCCACAGCAGTACTGGCAACCAGTAACTCTGCTTGTAATACGGCTGTGTTGTAATAGGCTAATTCATTAATATATCGTTGGTTCAGCAAGTATTGACTTGCATTTTCTCCTTCTATACGCCCGACTACTCCGTTACTGCTGTTTCGAAATTCTACAAAATTATTTGCCCATCCGGGACTAGGATTGGCGACCTGTATACTGATTCCATGAGGTCCGGTCAAGTTTTTAAAATTAGCAATAAAATCTCCACCGTTGCTTACAGATAAAGCATTGTTTAAATAACCCGGTCCTGCTACCGTAAGAGACTTTTGAAAAATGGAACTACCACCGACATTAAGTCTTTTTCTTATTCCTAATCCACCCAACACTTTTAGTGCGCCTGTAGTAGGGGTGAATGATTGAGTCAAATCCAAAACTGTGGTCATGCCATTGAACATGGCCATGCCTCCCACGTTAAGATTAAGTCCTATTCCGGTTCCACCAACTACCACCAGGGCTCCGGTATTGGGATCGAAAGATTGAGTTTTATCAGTAATAGCTACCGATGAGCCAAAAGCAGCTGGACCTCCAAATTTTGTAATACCTCCTACCCATAAATTTTCTCTAACATATGCTCCACCTCCTACTTGTAAAGCACCCGAAGGCAATGTGGATGAAGTATCGGTTTGGTACTGAGACAGGATTTTGAATTTATGCAAGAATGTAGCACATGAATCTACCGTCAATTTGCCACTGAGATAAGTAGGGCTAATTTTATTTATATTGAGACCACCAAAAAGATTTACCGTAGAATCCACTTGTAATGTGCCTGTTAATTTTGTTGGACTCTTCTTCGTTACAGTGAGACGATTATTGAGCAAGGTTACACCATCCACATTAAGTGAAGTATTAAATGTGGTAATTTGATTTACAGTTAGACTCCCGGTCAGCAAACTTGGACTAAGATTAGCAACGGTAAAAGGCCCAAAGTTGAAGGTGGCCCCTCCCATGGTGTTTAATACAACATTTTTTTTGACAATCAGAGAATCGCAAAATGTGGCATTATGTAATACAAATAATTTTTGACCGACGGTAACATTCTTACCGACCTCAAAGTTTAGTTTGGTACGGATATCTCCGCCAGCTAAAATTCTTAATCGTTCTATATTATCCGTAATCATAATCAGATCTACAAAATCTGCTGTACCCAGTGAATTGATTCTAAATATATTGCCACTGGCATCTGTTTTTGCATTGCCCAGTACCGACCAATCTGTAGAAATCACTCCCGGCTCAGGCGGACCAAAACTGGAAGGGGTAGTTATTTGATTTTGGTCAGCGATACGATCTGTTGTACCGGCATGAATAGCATAAGGCACAGACATCAATTTACTGCTGCTTAATACTGTAAATTTGGATTTTTGGAGATCTTTGAATGACACCTCCATCCAAATGTTTTTATCATTCCAAGGGATCAGGCTATACTCCCCTTTTTCATTTTTACCTTCCCCTATTATAAGATTAAATAAGCCCAGGGCATTGGTATGGGTTTCATGAGTTTCCGTATAATATTCCATGCGGTCACCATCAGCGTGGCTAAAGAGCACAACCCTTAATTCTACTTTTTCATTGGTCATCAAAACCCCATCTATCTTTCTGACTACAGCCTGGTAATTCATTCCTTTGGGCATCATCTGGGCACTCAGATATACCGATTGGATGCTTAATATGAATAATATAACATTTACCTTTTTCATTTTTGACAATAGCATGGTTATTCTATGAATGTTTGATTATTTTAAAAGATCTTATCCAGAAACCTTGTTCATTTATCACGGATAACATATAAATTCCCTCCGGCAGTTCTTTGGTTTTTAACTGGATATCTGTTGATCCTCCAGGAGCATTTTGGCTGAGTATATTCCGCCCTGTAACATCGGTCATTTTTATTTTCAACTTGTCTTTCTGCAAAGTCTTAATGGAGACATTTAGTATTTCTTTCGCCGGGTTTGGGAAAATAATTATGTCGTATGATAAAGCTCCGGCTTTAGAAAATTCTATAACCTTTACCTGTGGTTGGTGATATCCTTGAGTATGATATCCTTTGTCAATCGCCAGGGTCTGT
The DNA here is from genome assembly GCA_044227925.1 of Saprospiraceae bacterium. Lineage (GTDB taxonomy): Bacteria > Bacteroidota > Bacteroidia > Chitinophagales > Saprospiraceae > JADJLQ01. The sequence continues at coordinate 10,784 of JBGAVW010000003.1, forward strand.
ACAAATGTTTCACCCAATGTCCATTCCAAAGTAATTTGGTCGCTTTTTGAAACGGTCCCGGCCACACTAATTACTGATGGGGACTTTCCGTCCTGTTGGCTACAAAGTATCTGAGCTGATAATAGACAGATACTCATGAGGCAAAAATTCAACATTATAGTTTGATCTGTTTTATTTTTCATACTGGATTCTAATTGATGATGACCATTTTCTTTGTTGATGAAAGGCCATCAAAGTATAATGTATAATAGTATATCCCGGAGTGTTTCATGCTGCTGCCATCCAACTGCAACTGATTAAAACCTTTCAAACCTGCACCGTAAATGGATTTGATTATTTTACCGGTGACATCGGAGATCTCCAGTCGGTAACCGGCTTTGTAAGGTAAATTAAACTGCACTTGTGTAATAGAGCTGAATGGGTTAGGAATATTCTGAGACAAAGAGAAATATCTATCTTTATCAGTTGATTTAATTTCAATCTTCCTTTTATCCTCCACGTTGGCATTCGGGGTGACCTGCCGCTCTCCTGCTGGCCTGAACGAATCCGGGCAACTATTTTCGATACCATCCTGGAGTGAGACATATGTTCTGCAAAAATCAAAGAGTCCCGCCTCGTCCCAAACATAAATGTCTATCGGCAATAAAGAAATTTTTCCGCCTACGATGTCTGAGCAAGTCAATGTTTTATTTGTATTTTCCTTATTAGAGGAAAAACTATATCCCAGGTTAGCATCCGGTGTACAGTTATCGTAACTCCCGGCATTAAGGTCTTTTGCCCAAATGATAATGCTCCCATTAGAGGGCATGATTACCGTTGCTACACCGTTATAACAATAAGGTGTTGGTTTTTTACAATCTTTCACTGTAAGTCTGAATGAAGTGGTATCCTCATTTCCACATCGGTCACTGACCATGATATGTATCAAAGACACTCCGGATATTACGGGTGCGGTAAATCTTTTTACATCACCAGCACTTTTAAGATCTATGCTCGGTCTATTGTATTTTAATGAATTCAAATCCAAAGCTGACGGATGATTATCAATTTCCCATCGGTATCTTAATAGCTCAACCGGTGTACAGTCATCAAATGCATTAAGATTAAAATCAACTTTAAAAGTTGAACATACAGTGTCAAGGATACAAAAAGTGGTATCCTGCATATGGATTTGAGGAGGAATGCTATCAAATACTTTTATTATTTGTTTGTAACTGATGTATCCATCACCATTATCTTTTACATTACGAAATACACATGCTCTTGATTTAGTATCGGCTACCAGACTATCATTCACTATGATGTCCTGATTACGGGTATGAGCATCAGGATCAATAAGATAGCTATCGGCACACCAGTCGATTATTTGCCAGGTTCTGACTATTTTATAGCATCCATCGGATACAATATCAAATATTTCATCTTTGTATGTAATGCCTACCAGTTCACATTCATCATCAGAAATAATAGGAGAGCCGGTAGAGGAAGGAGTAAGTCCATCTTTTGCTGTACAAAATGCAATATGATCCTGTGGGAAAATTACTTCAAAATCAGATCTGTGTTTGACTATAATTTTCTGAGAAGTGGTTACAAGGTTACCGCATTTGTCTGATGCAGTCCATGTTCGTGATAACCAACCAGTACCACAATTATTTATGATGGAACTGTCCTTTTGTTTTAAACTGCTTGCCACAATCTCACAGTTATCCCAAATCCAGAATTTGTTTTGACCGGCAGTATCCGAAGCAGGTATCGAATTTCTGAACCTTGGTGTATAAAAATAGTCTGATGGATTTGTTTTGCCTGCTTGATCAAATCGGTCAAGGCAGAGCCAACTATGACAATAAACCGGAGCCCAGGCTGCATGATGATCATCGCAAGGTACAGGATTGCCATGTTCATCTGTATGTTCTGTATTAGAAGAGGCACATCCGTACCAACCAAAAGGTTTTCCGATTCCATCCAATGCATCAGTCAAAATCCCATCATTCTCTTTGACACATTCAATCTCGGCATAAGGTATATTTTTATAATCCCTACAGGTTCCGTCTGCCGGCCAATCCAGATTATCCGGAAATTTATTGCAATCCGCATATTCAAATACATTTCCATGTTCAGAATACACATTATCACAATACAAGAATAGGTCGCGTGGCTTCTCGGCAATAGGTGGTGTTTTATCATCCACTCGTACCATAACCATTACATCCTTCCATAGCATTCTGGAGCATGTATTGCCTGGAGCGATATTGTCTCCGTAGAAAGATCCGGCCATCAGGCCCAGTCTCGGAAAATAAAAATCGAAATTACAGAGTTCGGGTGCCCCGGATCCCGGGTATGCAGAACGATAGTCATCGAGACCTGCCAGCGCAAACCATTCTTTTAATGGAGGGTCACAGAAAATTAATGGATATCTCCAATTTATATCTTTGGGTGCTTTAAATTTTGAATAATTGGCATTTCTTGAAAATCCGAAATTAAGATTATGGTCAGCCCTGTAATGACTTCTGGGATACCCTGCATTATATAAAAACCAATAATGCTCAGCATAAGGGAATATATGGGGATCATATTGAGGAATGCCACAAGCCTCCCATACCCGCAGCACTACCTGATAGGATGCACAGGCGTTTAAATCCAGGTAATCTTTGAAGATATAACTGCTGATATAATCTTCAATATAAAAATCATAGTATTCTTGCGATGCTTTGTAATCCCGAATACCGCATTGGGCAATAATGGCATCGTAGACATATTTTCGTGCTGCATTTATTGAATCCATAGTCGCGATGGCAAAGTGCAGTACATTACAGCAATTATCCTTACTCCCTCTATCCAGATCTTTGGCATATATCCTGGACCAACAAGTGGCCGGATCTACCGTAGAAACCGTATTTTCTGTTGCAAGTACTTCCGGTGGCTGGTCATCTATGACACAAACTTGTATCATAGTATCCGTTCTGTTTAAACAGGCATCACTGAGAGTAACATTAATAGTGTGACACCGTACACCATAGATGCCCTGATTTGCTGGTAATTTAATTTGGCCTGGCAATTTACCTGACTGCACTATAGCCTTTGCATTGTTTGATGGATCGGAATAGGTAACTGTATACGCTTGTTTAATATTAGAATTGCAATCCGATATAATTAACTCTTTTAGTTCGGTGGTAGCATAACATGAATGCGGATCTACTGAAGATCGGTAATACAACCTATCGTCTCGCAGGTGTATCCCACCGGTAGCAGGAATTATCAGCTTTGGCCCCTCTTTATCCAAAACGTGTATATATTGTATATAAAACGTTTCCTTTTCGCCGCACCAATCATAAACAGCCCATTCCCTTCTGATTTTGAATCCCGAGCCGTCACTGCAAAGGGGAATGATTTCATCTTTATACCTTACCTGTATTTTACAGTATCGATTTGGCAGACTATATAAGCTGATCTTTTGCCATTCAAAAATATATTCCCCTTCATCCCAAACCAGCACACTATCATATAAATAAGGTACGGTATTGAGATAAGCAGGTAAACACGGATAATTGGCATTAAAAGAATCCTGCTTTTGCAGGCTGATTAATAATTCAGGATGAGGATAAAATTTGCTTGCCGGGTCTTTGGAGAAAATAATTTCTTCATAATCCGGCAAATCTGCGGTTTCTTCAACATTTGGAGTTTTGCATACTACTTTACAATTTAATGAAATCAAGTCAGGTGCTTGGATCTCTTCGATTGAATCTTTAGCGATAATAAGCAGATCTGAACATCGGGAAGCATTTCCCCAGGCATCGATGGCTAGAATCGTCCTTGAAATCTGACCAAGCCCCTTGGGATCATTACAGCCAAAATCTTCAAATGTCATATTTTCAATAGTAGCTGTATTCCGAGTCGAACAATTATCAATTACTTGCGTGTTAATCTCCAGAAGTTTTTCAATCTGAGAGCAAGAGATGGTTCGAGTACCATTGCAACCGGCAACAGGTGAAGATTTATCTTCTACTTTCAGATAACCCCAACAGGTATTTCCATTTTGATTGGAGACTGAATATATTAAAGTTTGCCCAAGATGGGACCGGTCAAGATCGAATCCTGCGAGGGCATTGGTACCAAACGGATAAGTTATTTTGAGATTATAACCGAAAGTGGTGCATTCATTTGTTACAGATGATAATACCTGATCCGCATTGATTGCTATATAACACTCATTAACCGGCATGCTTATGTTTATTTGGGATCTGCATGTCAAATCACAATTGCTACACAAATCACTTTCCAACAAAGTAATGACGACTAAGCCATTGCCTTGTCTCACCCCAACAATAGAATTAGAATCACTCACTCCCCAAAGATTAGATGAGCCGCCTCCGCCTCCTGCGCCATAAGCACTCCCACCTCCGTACCATCCTCCTCCTCCGCCGCTAATGTGAAATTGGGCTGGTCCATTGCCAGCATTACCACCAAATCCCCAACTACCCGCTTCACCTGGAGCATATCCTGCAGCTCCACCAAATACTTGTGTGCCACCACCACCGCCAGGCGAAAAGTGATAAAGCGCAATACCATCTTGACCTAAGGTGCCACCTCCCGCACCACCGCTTCCTGCATTTGGGAAACCTGTATTTCCACCACCTCCTCCTCCGGCAACTATCAATCTTGAGTCAAGATCATGTAATATGGTGCGTATATCGGTAGCACCACCGCCTCCGGCGCCAAATACACCACCATCTCCACCACCATTATATCCCCCATCATAAACATTGTTTAATCCTGTTTTTCCCTGGCCACCTATCACTATATACAACAGTTGTCCACTTTGCACATCAAGCACACCCGAAGAATAACCACCAAGACCACCGTCATCCTGCAATACCATGATTGCATTTTCACAGTCCAATGATCCTCCACCTTGTGCGCCCCAAACTTCAATTTTGATTTTTTGTACACAAGAAGGGACATTCCACCTTTGAACCTTCCCTGTATAAGGAAATATAATCTTAGGTTGTGCATATGCATTGAACACACATAAAATACTTAAAAGGTAAATACAAGATTTTGAGATTTTCTTAAAGTGTAGTTTATAGAATGCAATGAATAGGCTATTAAAATTGGTAACTACTTGCATCCTAACTGTTTTTGGGTTGGTGATAAAAACTCTCAGCAAGATATAGCATTAATCAACAGTTGTTAAAAACATACTCTGAAATCACTTCCAATTAAAAACACACAAGAGTTGTAATATTATTATTTACACCTTTATATATCGTATAATTACCTTAATCAGGTTTTTAAAGAGGTGTACATACTAACTTTATCCTATTTTAAACATTAAATAAAAAATGAATTTATTTTGTTAATGGTGTATAAAAATTAATGAAATCTTAAATAACTAACTTTCGCGAGGTCATAAAACATGGTCAGGAATAAATGTAAAATTTATTCAAATGAGCTTAATGAATATCCACTGAGGCAATTTTTTTTAATCATCAAAGGTTTTTGTTTTTTATATATTCATATTAGCAATATGCTATTTTCAGGTATTTAAAACGTAATAAAATTCTACTAGAAATGTTGAAAATTACCATTTCATTTCTGATGATATCATTCATGGGATTTATGCAATTCTGTTCCAAAAGGCCACTTAATGAACCAAATCCCAATTTCAAAATTGAACCAGGATTCACTATTGACTTAGTAGCCTCCGAACCACTTATAAAAGACCCGGTAGACCTGGAATTTGATGAAAACGGCCATGCCTTTGTATTGGAAATGCCGGGATACCCATTTGAAGATAGCCAAAGCAGGATAATTCAATTGTCCGATGAAAACAAAGATGGAATATTCGACACACGAAACGAATATGCTAATAATCTGAATATGGCTTCCTCTTTATTGCTGTATAAGGATGGTATTTTGGTTGCTTCTCCGCCCTACTTATTACACCTTCGGGATCAAAACAAAGACATGAAAGTTGAAAAAATTGATACGCTCATGGGTGGCTTTAGCACCGGTAACCTTCAGCATAATTACAATGGACTAGTGTATGGCCTGGATGGATGGATATATGCTGCTAACGGTGGCAATAGCGGTGCACCGTATTGGTGGCCCGATTCAATAAACAAATTACCACTACGAGGACAGGATATACGATTCCATATTGATCAAAAAAAATTGGAAAGACTTGGGGAATCGTCCGGCGGTTTTGGCTTAACTATGGATCATTATGGCCATTTTTTTGAAACTCATAATACTGACCATATTCAACACCTGGTATTTCCGGACAGATATATCAAAAACCAAAGACTAGCAATAGAACATACATTACAAAACAGTTCAGATCATGATGAAAATGGCCTTGCCAGGATTTATCCCATCGGCGAACAAGAAACCCGGGTAAATCATCCTGAACAATCCGGTCATTTTTCAGGGGCTTGTGGTATTACCTTTTATGGAGGCAATGCTTTCGGCGAAAGATTTAATAACACCCTATGGATAGCCGATGTAGTACTTAATCTTTTGCATGTGGATAAAATGACCGCTGAAGGAGCTGGTTATAAAGCTTCGAGGGTGCTTCCCACTTCTGATTTCCTCGCAAGCAGTGACCGGGCTCACCGGCCTGTAAACATGAAAGTAGGATACGATGGTGCTTTATATGTAATAGATATGTATCGTGAAGTGATCGAGCATCCGGAATGGATACCCGATGATATAGAAACTACTCAAAATTTGAATGCCGGAAAAGACAAAGGAAGAATTTATCGAATTACAAACTCTGGTACATCCTTCATAAACAAGGTAGAAGGTCGTGATTATGTAAAAATGCTATCCTCTGAAAACCAGGAAACACGGATGCTAGCTCACCGAAAACTCACCGAATCACCCAATTTCTATTCAGATTTGAAAGAATTAATCAATGTATTGGCAATGCCCGGTGCAAATGATTATGCCAGATTGCATTCAGCCTGGATATTATCTATTTATAACCAATTACCTCTTGGGTACCTAAAGAAATTAATATCGGATCCCAATCCGGGCATCAGAGAAAATGCCATACAAATTGCCGAAAAAAGTATAAATGATTCTACTTCGTTAATTCCTTTAATCCTGGAAAAACTGAATGATGATGATGCAAGAGTGAGAATGCAAGCTGCTTTGACTCTAAGCATGTTAACCGAATCCAACGCACTAAAACATAAAGAGGATATTCTAAGATACAGCTCATTAAGTGCTCAGAAAAAAGGGGACAAATACAATATAGCAGCTCTTACTTTAGCCAATAAACCCTTTCCTCACGAACTTTTTGCTAAAATTGCAAATGACAGCACTCAGACTGAATTGCTTCTTTCTTTGGCAGGTTTGTCCACTTCATCAAATGAACAGGTTGCCCATATTTTTACTCATTTAAAAGACAAGAACATCGCTGCCGCCTTCGATCCCGTCATACAATCTATCACTACTCATCTCAAATATTCAGAAGAAAATAAAAAATGGTTACCCTTAATCAACGAACTGGAAAAAAATGCAAAGACTTCAAGACTTATTTACCTGAATGCATTGCGAAAAAAAATAGGATTGCCTTCTTCACCCAATTATCTAAAACTTTCCCTGGACGCACTTAATAAATTAAATGATAAAAGCCTTGATGATGAAGCCATCATGGAAAATATTTTATTAATTTCTTCCCAACCTGCAAATAAACAAATTCCAATTTTAGTAACATTACTGGCCAATACCAGGCCTGTTAAAGTACAGGAAGCCGCTCTCAGGCAATTAAATGAAATAAAAGAAACAGCAGTAGGAAAAGAGCTGGTAAATATCTGGCCTTCACTGGGACCTCAAGCAAGAGTACATGCCGGTAACATTTTACTTTACAACAAAATTCATCACGATGCTCTTCTCACAGGGATAGAAAATAAAAAAATAAATATTGGAGAAATGAATTTTGATCTGGAAAGAAGAAGGACTCTGCTGTGGTGGTCAGGAAACGACGAAATCAAAAAAAGAGCTGCCGCTTTGTTTAAAGACTCTGGTGTAACAAATAGGAAAGAGGCACTGGATAAAATGAAACCGGCAATACATCTTGAAGGAAATGGTGAAAAAGGCAAAATAGTGTTTAGTAATCAATGTGGCTCATGCCATATCTATGGTTCCTTAGGAAATGAAGTTGGCCCTAATCTTACAGAAATAAGCAGAAAAAGTAAAGAAACCCTATTGCACGATATTGTAGATCCCAATGCTGCTACCGATACAAAGTATATCAACCACAAAGTAGAATTAAAGAATGGAGATGTACACCTGGGCATAATCTCTAAAGAAAACGACCAGGAGATCACTGTTAAAAAAATGGGTGGTGCAGCCATAACTATTGCCAAAAGCGATATAAAGGAATTTAAGTCCCTGGGCACCTCATTGATGATGGAGGGTTTGGAAAGTTCTATCAGTATGCAAGAGATGGCTGATTTACTCGCTTTTCTGCAAGGCAAATAAAAAGCTGAGCTATTAAATATTCCGGCATTAAATTGAGTTTATTATATTAATTATTATGATCCAAAATAAATGGTGCATTTTAATCTCAATGGGTTTTCTATTATGCTTTTGCATCTCCAGTACACCTATTGGATATATAAAAAACAGCCCAAATATTGTCTTACTGGTAGCAGATGATCAAGGCTGGGGAGATCTTGGTTTTAATGGTAATCCATGGGTTAATACTCCAAATATTGATTCATTAGCTGCAAATGGGGCTCATTTTGATCGCTTTTATGTAAGTCCGGTATGTTCACCAACCAGAGCTGAATTATTAACAGGGAGATATCACGCAAGATCTGGTGTATGGGAGACATCTGCAGGTGCAGAGAGGATGGACCTGGATGAAACCACAATTGCAGATATGCTGAAAAAAAATGGGTACCATACAGCTGCCTTTGGCAAATGGCATAATGGGATGCAGTATCCCTACCATCCACTAGGGAGAGGATTTATGGAATTCTATGGTTTTTGTTCTGGTCATTGGGGCAATTATTTTAATCCGGTATTGGAGCACAATGGTAAAATTATAAAGGGTAATGGATTTTTACCGGATGATCTCACGGATAAAGCAATAGAATATATAAAACAAAATAAAGCTAAACCTTTTTTTGTTTATCTGCCTTTTAATACACCTCACAGTCCAATGCAAGTGCCTGATGAATGGTGGGCTAAATATAAAGAATGCAAATTAGACACCCTGCAGCCGTATTCCCGACGGGAAATTCCGGATCACACCCGTGCCGCATATGCACTGACTGAAAATATTGACTGGAACGTGGGACGATTGTTAACCACATTATCTAAGAATAAATTGGATGAAAACACCATCGTGATTTATATGACAGATAATGGGCCCAACGGTTATAGATGGAATGGTGGCATGAAAGGAATTAAAGGCAGCACAGATGAAGGAGGCACCAGATCCCCATTAATTATCCGATGGAAGAACCACATCCAAAAAGGCATTTCAATAACACCGATCGCATCAGCTATCGATATATTCCCTACACTATTGGATTTGCTGCAGATCAAAATACCTTCAGAAAAACCAATCGATGGTAAAAGTCTGAAACCATTATTATTACAGGACCATTCCTCCCCCTGGGCTAACCGTTTCTTAGTAAGTTACTGGAAAAACAAAACGAGTATACGATCCCAGCAATACCGACTGGATGCAGAGAATAAATTATATGACATGGTTGCAGATCCTGCTCAAACACGTGATATTGCCGGCAACCTGCCTGATGTATTCAAAGAAATGGTCGCAACAAAAAGAAAATGGGAACAAGAAATATTGATTGAGTTGCCGGCCACAGAACAGCGACCATTTATTTTAGGCCATCCGAAATTTCCATATTATCAATTACCTGCCCGCGATGCAGAATCCCATGGCGGTATACAACGGTCTAACCGGTTTCCAAATAGCAGTTATTTTAAAAATTGGACCTCTTTACATGATAGCATTACGTGGGATGTGGAAGTATTACAATCAGGTATTTACGAAGCTATAGTATATTATACCTGCAGCAAAGTAAATATTGGATCTAAAATTCAATTACGCATCAGGAATTCAATAATCAATTCAACAATTGATAAAGCACATGATTCCGACTACCTGAATGCAGATAAGGACCGATACCCCAGGCAGGAATCCTATGAAAAAGACTTTATCCCGATGACCATGGGAAACATCGCTTTACCAAAAGGCAAAGGAATCCTCAGTCTAAAAGCATTATCCATACCCAATGAAGAAGCAATGGAGTTTAGAACTTTGCTGTTAAATAGAATCCGGTAAGTATTTGCCTTATTTGTGAAAATAAATTTTACCTATACGCGTTCAATGCTCTTCTTTACAAAATCAGTTAGTTCGGCGCCGGTAAGTAATCCTTGCTGTAACATAGCTAATCTATACAGTTGGGAAGCAATTTCCTGTTTTCGGTCATCGTTTGCCTTAATTAATTTATCGGAAATCACAGGGTGATTACCATTTACTATCACCTGATATGAATCCGGAAATAGATCAGCACCCATACCTTGCATCATTTGCATCTCTTTCATTCTGCGAATGAATTCGGGTTTAGTGATTTGAACCGGGGCATCGGAGGGGCTGAGAGGTTTTATTTCTACTTTGTTCATGGGTCCTTTCACCAGGCTTTCAAAGATTTTCTTTACAGCTTCTTCCTCATCTTTGGATAGCACCAATTCAATCTTTTCATCTTTTTCTACCAATTTATTGAGTGTATCGGCATCCACTCTTGAAAAGTGAGTCTTCTCAAGCTTGGTTTCCAGGTGTTGCATAAAATGATTGTCGATAGGCTGATCAAGCAATAATACATCGTAGCCTTTTTCTTTTGCTGCATCTATCTGAGCATGATGCAAATCAGGAGCATGAGTATATAGATAAATCAATTCACCATTTTTATTGGTCTGATTATCTTTTATTTTCTCTTTATAAGATTCGATAGTACTAAATGTATTATCAGTAGATTTTAATAAAGTGATGGGCAATGCCTTTTCATAGAATTTTTCATCCGTGATCATTCCATACTTTACAAATGGGCCTATATCCTGCCATTTTGCTTCATAGCCTGCCCGATCATTTTTAAATAATTCTTCCAGCTTTTCCGCTACTTTTTTACTGATGTAGTTAGTGATCTTTTTTACTTGTTTATCACTTTGTAAGGCACTTCGCGATACATTTAGAGGAATATCAGGAGAATCAATCACACCATGCAACATCATCAGAAAATCAGGTACGATATCTTTCACCTCATCGGTCACATACACCTGGTTGCTGTATAGTTGGATTTTATTTTTTTGCCAATCCATACCCGCATTGATCTTAGGGAAATACAATATACCGGTCAGATTAAAAGGATAGTCTATATTGAGATGTATCCAGAATAGTGGCGCTCCTCCAAATAAATATAGATCATTGTAGAATTTTTTATAATCTTCCTCAGTGAGTTCAGAAGGATTCTTTTTCCAGATCGGATGGGAGTCATTGATGATATTATCTACTTCGGTTTTTATTTCTTTGCGATCCTCCCCTTCACCCTCCCAGTCGTATTCAGTGCGTTTTCCTAATCTAATCGGAAAAGGTAGAAACCGGCAATATTTCTTGAGTAGCTCTTCTATTTTATTTTTTTCACCATATTCTTTACTCTCCTCAGAGATATGCAATATAATGTCGGTGCCTCTTTCGGCTTTTTCAGCATCTTCTAAAGTATAAGAAGGGCTTCCATCACAAGTCCACAGAATAGCTTTTTCATTATCATTATATGATTTACTGAGTACCTCTACTTTATCAGCTACCATAAATGCGGAGTAAAATCCAAGTCCAAAATGACCTATTATGTTTGCCTCCCCTTTAAATTTTTCGATAAATTCCTGGGCTGATGATAAAGCTACCTGATTTAGATATTTACGGGCTTCTTCTGCAGAAAGGCCAATACCCCTATCTCGGATGGTAACTGTCTTTTTGTCTTCATCTACAAGTATATCTATAGTAAGGTCTCCGAGTTCGCCTTTGGCAATTCCTTTAGATGAAAGTGTCTGCAATTTGGAGGTGGCATCTATTGCGTTGGATACCAACTCTCTAAGAAAAATCTCCTGATCAGAATACAGGAACTTTTTGATGATGGGAAAAATGTTTTCGGTTTGTACTGCTATATTTCCTTTTTCTGCCATGACTTTGTTGTATTGATTTTATTGAAATGCTTATTCGGGAGACAGTTGGCAAAGGCTATGCCATGAGACCGTGAACTGACAAATTGGCTGAGGATAGGCCTTCCTTTCAAATTAATTTTATGTTCTATATGGCATAAATCCAACCTATTTTAAACTTATCTTCGAATATTTTAATCCAAGTTCAAATGAAAAAACTCAGTTTATATTTCCTTTTTCTTCTTTTTTCTTTGTCCATTTTTAGCCAATCCGACAAGCGCAACCTCTTGCCCACCGATATATATAAAATTAAATCTGTGGGCGATGGCCAGATCTCACCCGACGGAAAATGGGTAGCCTATACCATCACCACTATCGACTCTGCAAAAGACAAACGCAATACCGATATCTGGATGACCAGTTGGGATGGAAACGAAACCATTCAGCTCACTCACAGCCCTGATGTAGAATCAAATCCTAAATGGAGCCCGGATAATAAATATTTGTCTTTCACTTCATCCAGGGAAGGGTCTTCTAACCAAATTTTTTTATTGAACCGGATGGGAGGCGAAGCTCAAAAACTGACTTCAGTAAAAGGCGAACTAAACGATTATGCCTGGAGTCCCGACGCATCTACTTTATTGCTCACTATGAAAGATGCAGAAGACACCGCCTCTAAAAAAAACAAACCTATGGTAATAAATAGGTATCATTTTAAGCAGGATGTGGAGGGCTACCGTTACGATACCCGTAAGACTCATTTATATCTATATACAATTAAAGATAAAAAGCTGGATACACTGACCAGAGGGAATTACGATGAATCCAATGCCAGGTGGAATCCTTCAGGTACTCAAATAGCTTTTGTGAGTAATCATACCTCTGACCCGGATAAAAACGAAAACACCGATATCTTTATCATTGATGCAAAACCAGGTAGTACTGAAAAACAAATGACCACCTGGAAAGGATACGATGCCAATCCTCAATGGAGTCCTGATGGTACAAAGATTTCATATCACCGAAGTACTGCGGATGACAATTTTATAATGTACGATCAATCCATACTCTCCGTCTTAAATGTAAAAGACGGCAGCTCTACTTTGATCAGTAAATCCTTAGACAGGCCGGTTAGCTTTCACAGGTGGGCAAAAGATGGTAACTCTATAGCTGTGATCGTGGCCGATGATGGAATCCGAAAGTTATCCTCTTACCATCTGACGACCGGAGCCCTTACCTCTATCCAGTCAGGAAATAAAGTATTCCAATCCATAGAAAGGCATCCTGATGGCCATTGGTTAGCTTCCGTAACCGATCCGAATAATCCGACCGAATTATACACATTAGAAAACAATGCCTTAAAAAAAATAACGAAGGCCAATGATGAATTTATAAATCAAATCCACTTTGCTACAGTAGAGAAAATCTCATCAAAAAGTAAAGATGGCAATATGGTGACTAATTTATTATTCACACCACCGGGTAAAACCAAATCCAATCTCCCCGCTATATTCTTTATTCACGGCGGTCCGGTAGCACAGGATGAATTTAGTTTTGATATCACCAGGCAAATATTGGCAGCCCAGGGATATGCCGTAGTGGCTGTAAATTATAGAGGCAGCAGTGGCAGAGGATTAGACTATTGCAAATCTATATATGCTGATTGGGGAAATAAAGAAGTGCTCGATATACAAGGTGCCGCCAACCACCTCATATCTCAAAAAATAATCGACAGTACCAAAATGGGGATAGGAGGTTGGAGTTATGGAGGAATACTTACTGATTATACTATTGCCAAAGACAGTCGTTTTAAATCCGCCGTCAGTGGGGCAGGCAGTGCTATGCAACTTTCCCTCTATGGTGTAGACCAGTATATTCTTCAATTTGATAACGAACTTGGTCAGCCATGGAAGGATAATAATTATCAGAAATACTTAAAACTATCCTATCCATTCCTGAATGCAGATAAAATAAAGACTCCTACCCTATTTATGACCGGTGAAAAAGATTTTAATGTACCCGCCATAGGAAGTGAACAAATGTATCAGGCCCTAAAATCGATAGGAACTCCTACAGAATTGATCATTTATCCCGGTCAGTTTCATGGGATCACCGTACCCTCATACCAGGTAGATAGATTAAACAGATACATAAGTTGGTTTGATAAATATTTAAAGTTGAAAAGTTGAAAATGAAATTCAACCAACCGGTATCCAATAAGCGGGGTTAATCTGATTAGAATGACAAAAATAAAAAATTTTATAATCCTATAACTTCTTATCTTAATTTCATCAGGACAATTTTCTTTTTATAAAACAATAATTATAACAAAACATACGACCCCATTAGGGTCGGGATGATGATTAATGAATTAGTTAGCAACATTCTATGCTGCAGATTCATAGCTCTTTCAGGACTATAAATTCCGAAGGGATTAAATAATTATAAATTTCACATACACAATAAACCCGACCCTGACAGGGTCTACATCTCTATTAATGAAGTGTTTCAAACGGATGTATTTTAGGTGCGAATTAAATATTCCATTAAAAAAAATAAGACCTTATCTTTTATTTTACATTTAGAAACTTAAAGAACATGTAGCCTATGCGGTAATTGCTTTTTAGATTACCAAATCTTACTTATCTTCAGAGAATGAAATTCTTTACTTTTTTGACTGCTGTGGTACTGGTAACCGGTGTCGCCTGTAAAAACAGTGCTCCTTCTCCTGAAACTAATTATAAAATCAATGAACGTGAAACTATAGCTGCCAATTTAGAAAAAGTGATGACAGAAAATATGATTTCAAAATGGTACCCGGCCATTCTGGATACAGCAGATGGAGGTTACCTTTCCACATTTGACAAAAGTCTGAAGCCAATAGGTGACCATGATAAAATGATAGTAGCCCAGGCGCGCCATCTGTGGAATAATTCCAAAGCTTTTACTTATTACAAGTCTGATATATACCTTCAATGTGCTCAGCATGGTTTTGCATTTTTAAAAAATAAAATGTGGGATTCAGAATATGGAGGCTTCTATTGGTTGGTAGACAAAAAGGGAAATGCAAAAAACAATAGCGATAAGACAGCCTACGGCAATGCATTCGGATTATACGCCACCGCTGCATATTATCTTGCATCAAAAGACACTGCAGCATTAAGTCTTGCTAAAAAATCATTCTTATGGCTGGAGAAATACAGCCATGACCCCGTATACAAAGGGTATTTTCAGCACCTCGATAGAAAAGGCAACCATTTGATCAGAAATAGTAATACTCCTTCTACATCAGACCTGGGCTATAAAGATCAAAATAGTTCCATCCATCTTTTAGAGGCATTTACTGAATTGTATCAGGCCTGGCCAGACACATTGGTAAAAGCAAGGTTGGAAGAAATGATCATTCTGATCCGCGATAAAATCGTCAACGAAAAAGGCAACCTGGTATTATTCTTCAAACCCGATTGGACTCCAATCCAGTTTCGGGACTCCAGTCGTGAGGGGGTCATGCGACATCATAATCTTGATCATGTTTCATGGGGGCACGATATTGAAACAGCATATCTATTAATGGAAGCATCCCATGTAGCTGGCTGGCATGATGATAGTCTTACCAAAAAAATAGCAAAGAAAATGACTGATCAGTGTTTTAATGGAGGATGGGATGCAGTCACCGGTGGGATATACGATGAAGGATATTATTTTAAAGATACTCCCGGTATTACTGTCATTCGAAATACAAAAAACTGGTGGACTCAGTCGGAAGCATTGAATACATTATTGATCATGGCTGACATGTACCCCAATGACCCAATTAATTATTTTGAAAAATTTAAAAAAGAATGGACCTATATAGACAAATACCTGGTCGATCATGAAAATGGCGATTGGTATGATAGCGGAATTGATAAAGACCCCACTGCAGTAAACCGGAACAAACTACATATCTGGAAGGCAGGCTATCATCAATATCGAAGTCTTGAAAATTGCATAAAAAGATTGAGAAGCCAGCAGTAAATTCAAGTCATCTACTAATAATAAAAAAAAATGCATACTCGTCGTTCGTTTCTACATCAAACTTTACTAGCCTCCGGAGGTCTAGTTTTAAATTCAATAAGCAGCTGCACAATGCCCAAAATAAAAATTTCTCTTGCCGAATGGTCACTACATCGATCCTTAGAAGGGGGCAAGATCGACAACCTCAACTTTCCAAGTATTGCAAAAAATAAATTTGGAATCGATGCAGTGGAATACGTGAATGGCTTTTTTAAAACAAGCACAAAAGACTTTAAAGAAGTAGCAAAAGATGCAACTTATCTAAATGAATTGTTAGCAAGAAGTAAGGATGTCGGAGTATACAACCACCTGATCATGGTAGATAACGAAGGCTCGTTAGCTACCCCTATAGAATCTGAAAGACTTATAGCAATCGATAATCATAAAAAATGGATTGATGCTGCCAGACATCTGGGATGTGCCACAGTGCGTGTAAACTTACATGGTGAGGGCAGCTCTGAAGATAAGTTAAATGCATCAGTTGATTCTTTATCCAGATTGGGTGAGTATGCCTCCACAGCTGGTATCAATGTGGTCATTGAAAATCATGGCAGCCATTCTTCCAATGGAAAATGGGTGACCGAGGTAATGAAAAAGGTAAACAGATCCAATGTCGGCACCTTACCTGACTTTGGAAATTTTTGCATAAGTCACCCCTGGGGACAGACTCAAGATCCCTGTGAAAACGAATATGACCGGTATACTGGGGTGATGGATTTACTTCCTTTTGCGAAAGGGGTAAGCGCCAAGACCTATGATTTTGATGTCAATGGCTTGCAACCAAAAATGGATTATGAACGGCTTATTTCAATAGTAAAAAAAGCCGGCTTTACAGGATACATCGGTATCGAATTTGAAGGAAATAATGGCGATGAAGAAGAAGGCATAAGACTTACAAAACAATTGCTGGAAAAATATCTTTAAACTGCATTGATCCAAATTCAAAACCACAACCTTCCTTCTTCCCTGAATTTCTTTATCCTGTTTCTGATTTCACTTCTTGGCCTGGATAATTGTTCTGCTATCTGACTTATAGTCCACCCACCCTCCAGTAATTCATACAATTCATCATCATCTTCCATTTGCCAGTCTTTGATTTGTTGTATATAATCACCTGAAGGAATACGTTTTACATCCTTGAGTTTAGATTTTTTTTCTGCGTCCTCATTATAG
The DNA here is from genome assembly GCA_044227925.1 of Saprospiraceae bacterium. Taxonomy (GTDB): domain Bacteria; phylum Bacteroidota; class Bacteroidia; order Chitinophagales; family Saprospiraceae; genus JADJLQ01. The sequence continues at coordinate 28,208 of JBGAVW010000003.1, forward strand.
AATGATTTCCCATACCCAGCCTGGTCAGGAATTGTTTTAATTATTCTGACGCTGCTCTTAGGAATAAAGCTTCCAGGCAACAGGTCTTCCGGAATATACAAAGTATGTTTTGTGCGTGTTATAGCTACATACAGCAGGTTGATTTCTTCATTGTATTTAGGTATAAGCACGGATGGAGATTCTTTGATATTGGATTCCTGGCTTTTTATCTTTCTTTCAGAAATAAAATCTTCAGCAAGATATACTATATCGTATTCCATTCCTTTACATCGATGTACCGTGGAAAATATCACTTCAGCATTTTCTCTTTCATCGTTAGTTACATGTTTTTCTTTCAGACCGCGTAAGATTTCATAGATCTCATTTTCATATTCTTTTACCAATGAAACCATCATACTCAGTTGCATATCTTCCGTTTTTTCGATATAGTCTTCGAGTTCTTCTATATTTTTCATTGATTTTATCAGCGGGTCCCTGATTTTATCATGCTCATAATTGTACAGATTCAATACATCATAAAGGGAGGCCCCATCTTCTGCATACGTATATGAATTGATATTTCCTTCAAAATATATTCTCTTTACTTTGGGGTGATCGCTGAGATATTTAATGGCATTGATCAGTAGCCCGAGATTAGTCCTGGCCAGTACTGCTTTAGACTGTTGTTTTTTTGACTTGCCGCTTCCAGTAATCTGAATGGGGATATAAGGTGCAAGCAGGGATTTCCAGGCAAGTATATCCATTGCCAAATCTGCAATCTCCTGATCAAATCGAAAGCTATTCGTTAAATGCAAGGTATTAAAATCTGCTTTATCCAGCGAGTTGATGGCATATCTCCAGCTGTAAATTTGCTGGTGCACATCACCCACTATGATTTTGCATGCAGATTGCCTAAAAAACACATCAAGCATGGCTGGTGAAGCATCCTGCCCCTCATCAAACAAAATCCAATCGTAGTTCAACTCCGGTTGTGATAATTGGAATTTTTTAAGGTAAAAATCATGGATAAGTTCTATTTCATTCTTATCCATTTTACTTAAAAATAGCCTGGTATATTTTTCGATTATAGCATATTGATTCCGTACAAAAGATTGTGCTTTGGGGTCGTATATCACATCAAGATAATTGAGTTCCTGCACTTTGGCCACCGGGCTATTACAAAAATAAGTTGCGAATTTCAAGACATGGTTGGCCAATATATACGCAGCCAGTTTATCGCCACTGCTTTGCAGTTCGAGCACTTGCACCAATTCACTTATTTTATATCCGTTTGATTTGATTTTATATTTTTTTGCAGTGATTATATATTTAAAAGCAAGTGAATGGGCAGTCTCTATTTTAACATTATTCAAATTCAAGCCGGCAAATCGTTTAGTAGCTTCCATTCGGACCGATTTATTAAAAGCGAGGTAAAGGATTTTACTGTGGAGTGACCGGGCCCTGGCATATTCGATTATAGTCGTAGTTTTACCTGAACCCGCCACTGCATTTATTTTAAGGTCTCCTTTTGAATGGATGATATTTTTTTGCTCAGGAGTCAATTGCATTTGCCTGTATTATGATATATTAATTACTGCCAAATTTAAAAACAAAAGCATCGATGCTGGAGACATCGATGCTTTTATAAAATGGACCCTTTATTCTGTTTAGCTCCAAAGTCTATCCCAGCTTCTGATATTATCCCATTCTGGGGTAGGGGCAAAAAATGTGGTATTATCCGGTGCTAAATGTTTTCTACATTCTTCTTCATTCAACTCGATTCCCAGGCCTGGTGTATCCGGCACAGCAGCAAATCCATTTTCATACAAGGGTTTGCCATCTTTAGTTTTTACCAGGTTTTGCCAATAGGGCACATCAATGGAGTGATTTTCAAGTCCCATCATATTCATCGTAGCAGCTGCACAATGTACATTGGCCATAAACGATATTGGCAAGCCGGCAAAGTGCATTGCCATGGCTATACCTCTTTCTTCTGCATAGTCACCAATTTTCTTGGTTTCCAGCAATCCACCTGATGTGGCTAGATCGGGATGCACGATATCTACTGATTGGGTATCACAAAGTTTCATAAACTCCTCTTTGAGATAAATATCTTCACCAGTACAAAGCGGCGTTTCAAAAGATGTTTTTATTTCTTTCAATTGGGAGGTAAGCTGCCATGGAATCATATCTTCCAGCCATGCCAGTCTATACTTTTCTACGGCTCTTCCCAATCGGATAGCATTATTTAAGTCAAAATGACCATAATGATCGGAAGCCAGGGGTATGTCATATCCCACCACATTGCGTACACTTTCTATGTATTTGCAAATGCCTTCAAGCCCTTTATCTGTAATTTGGACTTGAGTAAGTGGATGCAGCATAGCACCGTACGACATTGGTTCGTTACTCCATTGTCTGTTTACATCCCAGAAATTCGAATTTACTATGGCTCCCGGTATGTTTCTAACTAACTCTATTCCAAAATCCATTTTCAAAAATGTAAATCCTTTTTCTTTCATTCGTATACGCATTTTCTCAGCAAAAGCCGCCGGATCCTGTACCTGTGGAGTATCTGCATACAATCTAATTTTATCCCTGTATTTACCTCCTAATAATTGATAAGCAGGTACATTATATGCTTTACCCGCAAGATCCCAAAGAGCCATTTCTACAGCACATACTCCCCCACCCTGGCGAGCGTGATATCCAAACTGTTTTATTCTTTTAAAAATCAATTCAACACTGCATGGGTTCATGCCTTTTATCCTGCTCTTCAGGAATAATGCGTACCTCCAGTCTGCACCATCGCGAACTTCGCCAAGCCCCACCAAGCCCTGATTGGTTTCTAATTTTATCACCGGGCACCTGCCACCTCCGTTCATGATTACGGCATACTTCATGTCCGTGATTTTTAAATCCGACGGGGCAGAATATTTATTTACTTTGGATGTGGTATGATCGAGTATTTCCTCGGGTCTGGACATCATCATACTGGCAAGGGATAAGCCGCCTATTGATTTTTTAAAAAAATCACGCCGCCCTGATTCTTTCGTTTCAGCCGCTGCTGGTGGTACTGCCTGCATGTCCATACCTGGTTCAGGGTCAGCAAGTCCAAATTTTGCAAGAAATTTCTGCGATGGAGTAAGATTAGTATTCATATTACTTTTTTTATATAAATAGTGATTTAAATAGTTTAATTTTTTATTGAACGATAGATTAACCTATGGCCATACTAATATAAGCATGAAATATAAATGATAAGGACTTTTTTACCTGATATCAATTATTGGATAATACAGTGCTAAATTACTTACAGAAAATGGATTGATTAAATTAATTAATTTCCAACTTACTGGGGGTAATTGATTCTGTACAATCTGGTAGATGGATTTTCTATAGAATGCAATAATGTAAATATCTGGGGGTTGCCTTCAACAATAGGATTTAAAAATCGTGAAGATCCATATCCGAGTTCGTCAACTACTAAATGTGTCGCTTTAGCACTCTTGAGCCCATCTAAAAACTCCTGGTAATTTTTAACCTGGGTAGGATAAAACATAGTATACCCTCCATAGGTATGGTAAAAAAGGGTAGGTTTCCTTGTCGCCACTATTGAATTAGCAGGGAGATTGCTTTTAGCCCATTTGCCAAGATTAAAATAATTTTGATACGGGGGAGTATATCGTGTATGGGCTATATATCGAGCATTAGCAAGGTCATTTTTATTCTCGACAGGATTAGATTGGGACCTGCCTATAAAAAACGGAATAAGCAAGAATAAAGAATAAAAAACATATTTTATCGGTTTTAGAGCATATTTTGCAGATATCCGATGTGTCAGGTCATACAAACCTTTTAATAAAAACAAGACAATTAAAGGCAAAATAGGTATTATAAACCGGGGGCCATACCACTGTGTGGGCCAGCAAAGTAGCATGGTCATTGTGCCAGCCAAGTATAAAAAAAGTAATAAACGACGGTCATTCCAGGTAAATTTAAAAAAAATGCCTACCAGACTAATTAAAACCACCAGGACACCAATAACATATAAGTAAAAATCTTTTTTCTCAGTGGGATCATTTATTCTTTGTAAAAAACCAAATATGGAGTAAGGGATTTCCTTTCTCGTATACCGGTCAATGTTTTCTTTGACTCTATCAATAGCGGTGTTAACGGTAAGTTTTCCCTGGCTCAAATCATAAGGATTCACAGAGAGCACAGCGGTCACATATCGATTTTCACCTTGTGCTCTCGTATTCCAGATCATAATTGGCAGTAAAAAAAAAGCAATTGCAATCCCTGCTGCAACAAATTTTCTATTCCAAGCCAAAGCAATAAGTAATGCTAATAATAATACTACTCCTCCCGATCGGATAAAATAGCCAATGAGACAAGCGGCCAGCATGAAATAAAACTCTTTTTGTTTTTCCAACCTGGAATCCAAATCAATCTGATAATAATAATATATACCCAGTATACTGAAGAAAATAAAAGAAGCTTCACTCATATGAATAAATGAATACCTCATAATAGTGGGATTAAGAATTACAAAAAGGGCTGTCAAAATCCAAATTATTCTGGGTATGCCCAATCGAAGACAAATAAAATAAAGTAAAATGACGGATCCCAGCATAAACAATGCATTTACAAAAGAGATGACTGCAAAGTTATTGGTAAAAAGCATGACCGCTGCCACTATCAATGGATACCCAATAGGTTCGGCTAATTTAGCTCCATTAGCATCAAATGCATACGAAAACCCCTTACCTGAGCTTAAATTCTGCGCACTGGCAAAATAACCCATATTATCACCGTTTAAGTCAATTTTATTATCATATATACTGAGATATATGAGGAAAAATAAGATCGTAACCGCAATTATATAAAACCGATTGGAATTGAAAAAAGAGGGACTTGGTTTTGGATTTTTTGCCTTCATCATTGATTTTTAACAAATTAAAATAAAATCTAATATAAAGTTAATATTTTTACCGCTAATATAGAAACATGGTTGATTCCCTTTCAATTGTCATTCCGGTATACAATGAAGAAAAAACACTGCATCTGATACTGGATAAAATCAAATCAGTACAATTATTAAATAATCTTAAGAAAGAGTTGATAATAGTAAATGATTGCTCCAGGGATAATACCGAAGAAGTGTTGCTTAAATACATCGCCGAACACCCCGGCTACAATATTCAATATCATAAACACGATGTGAATCAAGGCAAGGGAGCTGCTTTACATACCGGGATAAAAAAAGCTTCGGGTGATTTGATTGTGATTCAGGATGCCGACCTGGAGTACGATCCTCAGGAATACAATTTGTTGTTAAAGCCGATTTTGGACGGTTTTGCTGATGTAGTATATGGCTCCCGATTTAGCGGAGGGAATGCACACCGTATACTTTTTTTCTGGCATACCATTGGCAATAATTTCCTTACCTTTTTATCCAATCTTTTTACCAATCTAAACTTATCCGATATGGAAACTTGTTATAAAATGTTCCGCAGGGAGATTTTACAAGGATTACAATTAAAGGAAAAAAGATTCGGTTTTGAACCGGAGGTGACTGCAAAAATGTCAAGGGTACCGGATGTGCGGGTTTATGAAGTAGGTATTTCCTATTATGGAAGGACATTTGCAGAGGGTAAAAAAATCGGTTGGAAAGATGGATTCCGGGCTATCTATTGCATTTTAAAATATAATATTTTTTCAAGATGAATGCACAGAAATTTGAGTATAAACCCATTGACCAGGAAGGAATGGAAATCTTATCGGTAATAGAAAAAGCCGATAAATTTAATGAATGGATGTATCATACGATCAAACCCTTTGTAAAAGGAACAATATTAGAAATCGGTTCCGGGATAGGAAATATTTCTCAGTTTTTTCTGAAAGATAAATATGATATCACTTTATCTGATATTCGTGATAGCTATTGTGAAAGGCTAAAACAAAAATTCGGGAACAAAGGCACCCCTGTGCATAATATTGATCTTGTCGATCCTGATTTCGACAATAAGTACAAAGACATGATCGGGTCTTTTGATACCGTGTTTGCATTGAATGTAGTCGAGCATATTGAAAACGACCATTTGGCTTTACAAAATATTTATAAGCTATTGACTCATGGCGGCATAGTGATCATTCTTGTGCCTGCTTACCAATCTTTATATAATGGAATCGATAAAGGCCTCGAACATTACAGGAGATACACTCAAAAAATGACTAATGCAACACTGATACAGGCACAATTTGAAATTATCCACGAACAATATTTTAACGCTATGGGTATACTGGCTTGGTTTATCTCCGGTAAACTCCAAAAAAATGAAACGATTCCGGAAGGTCAAATGGGTTTGTACAATAAGATGGTGCCCATATTTAAAATTATGGACAAGCTGGTATTCAATAAAATTGGATTATCCAATATTGCTGTCGGAGTAAAAAAATAACTTTATTTATTATTCACTTCTAAGAGCTTTCACCGGATTGGCAGTAAGTGCTTTATACAGGTGCCATAGCATACTTGAAATAGTCATTAACAATAAAGCCATAAATCCATAAATCAATGGTTGTGATGATAATATGGATTCAGGTGAAAATTGATTAAATATACTTTTAGTCAAAAGCCAGGAGATGGGTACACCAATTGCACACGCAATCACTAATGCAAAAATAAACTCTTTGATAATTTGGTAACTAATAGCAAAAGAATTTGCACCAAGTACTTTCCTCACCGAAATATCCTTCATTTTTTTGGATAAAATCAAAAGGGCTAATCCAAAAATACCAAATATGGATGCTAAAATCATGATCAAAGATGCTGCCGACAACACCTGGATTACCTGGGAAAAACCAATAAAATAATTTTCAAATACTTTATCCTGGTAAGTATAATCAAAAGGTAAATCCGGGAATGACTTTTTCCAGATGGATTCTACCCTGCTATGAGCAGCAGTAGTCAGCTGCGGCCTGGTTTTGATATAAGCATATTTCACTTCTTCGGGTTTACATGCCATCATCACTAAAGGTTCTATTTTGCGATCGAAGGCTTCATATCTGAAATCATTGACAATACCCACGATGGTATACTTTCTGTTATCGTACTCTATTGATTTTCCGATAGGTTCATTGAGGTGAAAGTCGCGGAGATATGCCTGGTTTACCAAAATAGAAGACGCCTGATCATTTTCATTGTCTTCCTGCAGATCCCTACCATTAATGATTTCGATATTAAATTGGCTGACAAATCCACCCATCACCTTTAAGCTGTTTACTTTTTCTTCCTTTCCATTTTGTCGAATTAGTAATTCCTCATTGAAATTACCAAGCGACTGAACCGATCCGGTAATTTTATTTTCAGTATCGTTACTCAGAACAGATGATTTAAGCAAATCATAGTTTTTATTTTGATCTAATTTTACGGTAACGGTATTCATGGGTTCGTAGCCCCAGGGTTTGGATCTGGAAATCTTATTTTCTCTGATAAAAGCCAAAGCCATAGATATGCCAAGAAAAGTGATACAATATTGAAACCCCAGTAATACCTTTCTAAATAAATTTTTATTACCAAGGTTTAGTTTTCCACGGACAATGGAAATGGGTCGCAAGCCAGAAACATAAAATGCAGGATACGCAGCACCACCCAGTATTGACATCAAGGTTAATAGAATCAATGCAAACCATACGGTCTTGTTGGTCAAGAGGCCTTGATTTAAATCCAGGTAGGCCAGTTTACTGAACCACGGAATGAAGATAACTTTAGCTAATAGTAATCCAAATGCCACGCCCAGGATACAGGTCACTGTATTTTCTATTAAAAATTGGTAAATGATTTGCCTTCGTTCACTTCCCAGTACTTTCCGTACTCCTATTTCCTTTAATCTCCCTGAAGCAGATGCAATGGCAATATTCATATAATTAAAACAAACCAGAAGTAAAATACCTATAGCTACTGCAGTTAGCATGATGATGCCTACCGGATGGGTATTGGCAAAATAAGAATAGGCCAATTTATACGAGTGTTTCGACATATCTTTCAACGGTTGAAAATGATAATCCACTATTTTGGAATTAATATTGGAAGAGTTATATAGTTCAATATAAGGCTTGTACAAATCCTTTGCAGGTGGTGGTGAGTATGTATCATTCATTTCTAAAAAAGTAATACTCACTTCTTTCGACCAGTCATCATTTTTATTGAGGTTTAGTGATTGGTATTTGGTAAAAGGTACAATGCACGAAAAGAAAAAGGAAGCAGCCTGAGGTCGCTTGGCATAGACGCCCTGTACTGCAAAGTTTTCAACCCTTTTAATACTATCAGTCGAGATAATCAGTTGGATGGACTTACCTACCGGATTTTCGTGGCCAAAAAGTTTGAGTGATAGATCTTCCGTCAATACAATGCCGGAGGCATTATTAAATTCCGACTTCGATCCCCATTTAACCGGAAAATCAAACATACTATGAAAACTATTGTCTGCAAATGCAATATTCTCCCTGAATATATTATCTCCATTTTTAATCAATGCCGGCATATAATCGAGCCTGGCTATATCCTTAATTTTGGGATAGTCTTTTTTCAGGAACAATCCGATAGGGCCAGGCGATTCCTGAATAAATTCTTCAATATTGTTTTTTTCTTTTATTTCTTCGACGACATAAATGGAATCTCGTTTGGTATGGAAATTATCCTGGTCGTAAAACCAACTAAGGAATACAAATACCACCAGGCAACACCCAATGGCCATTCCAAGACCGGAAATGTTGATGATGGAAGCTAGTTTATTTTTAAGTAAATTCCTGAAACCTAACAGCAAATAGTTTCTGATCATAATGAATTACAGTTTTGATAGTCATCCATTAATTTCACCAATCATACCAAAGTTACAATCCTTTGAATAATAATCGATTATCTTCTTATCACCAGTATGATTATGTACGGTTTTGATACACTCGAGCATTCAAATTGAAATGAGGCTAATGCTGTTTTATCAAGCCCTCATGGTAATTGTTTTTAATTGCGATCATTTTCCTTTTAGCCATTGATCAAACCAATCAAATGCTTCCTCTTGCATAGGTTTATCAAATTTGTGAGGACCTGGATAAAATGAACACTTATATTTTTTTTCGGCACCTGCCTTTTTGTACACCGCCTTCAGTATATCATCCGCTCTTTGCATTTCAGGCAAGGTGTATAATTGATCATCACTATCATTTAATACCAAGGTAGGCAATGGAGTACGCAATCCTAAAATTTCAGGAAAATCCATTTCATTAGGCAAAATGGGCACATAGGTCATCCAGGTATGGGTAAAAGATTTGTGCAGTACAAAATCTTTCCAGGTTGTCATAAAACCTACCGGTACAGCACATTTTATTCTTGGATCTATGCCCCCCATAAACACAGTACGCATACCTCCTCCTGACAATCCGCAACAACCTATTTTAGCAGCATCCACATCCGGTCGGGAGCAAAGTATATCCAGTGCTTTCTGGTCTTCTGCAAAAAATACACCCGGCCAGGTAGTGCCTGAGCTGAACAAAGATTTTGCCATGATATGTTCATGCTGACCAGCCCATTTATTGTATGCATCGATATTGGATTGTAATTCAGGATTATCATCGCTCAATCCATCTCTCATTCTTTCTGGTATATCCTGCATCATCACTCTCCTGCTGGCAAAAGGAAATGCATCCGACACCATTACGATATAGCCGCGTCTTGCCAATTCATTTGCCCAGGCTCTGCCTTCGTAGTAATCTCTTTGATGCGCCACCATCATTGGATGTTGTACATCGGAAGTCTTTGTTATTTTACGTGTGCCAAAATATTTATTACCACCATGATCATGGAAAGCAAGTATACCCGGGAGTTTACCACTTGCATTGGATGGTTTTAATACGATAGCCTCTGTAGGCCTACCGTATGGCAATTGCCAGGTGATTTCCTGTATATGCAATCCATCGTATTCCAGTTCTTTTACGATAGTTACAGCAGGCATAGGTCCAATTTTAGGTATGGCTAACCTGTCCAGAAGTTTATTTTTAGCTAATTTTTTCCAGGATTCAAGGTTTGCAAAAGATTTTGACCTAAAGGAAAGTGAGGGTATCTTTTGATCCATCCAGGCAGATGACCAAGGCCCATATTGGCCAATGATACTTTCTCCGGGATCAGCATTAAAAGTGTATTCCGGGGAATGAGCTGTTGCTTCATAAATATTAATTTCATTCAACCCAAGCAAACTTATGGAAGAAAGACTCCCTGCTTGTTTTAAAAATTCACGCCTTTTATTTTTCATTTCATTTTTCATCACTCCATTTTAGGAAAATTCAGGAGGAATGCATTCAAATTTAAGAAAATGAATCTGAAAATAAAAACCAGGTATGCACATAAAAAAAGCCCGTATGCCAATCGCACACGGGCTTCAAAAAATATGAAGGTCTGATTTTGCTTATTTCTTAAATGTTTTACTAAACAGATGGCCTTCTATGTCCACTTCAAGTGAATACTCCCCTTCATCCAATTTATCCAAATTGAATCTCTTCGTTATACTGACCTGATCTTTGATGGAATCTTCCAGCAGAATATTACCAGCAGAATTGCGTAAAATTAGTTTAACGGGTTTACCCTGTGCCATCAGATTCATATCGAAAGCACCTAATTTATCATTAAAGTAAGGTTTATATATGGTCTGATTGGTAGTAGACTGGATTTTCCCGTTATCAATACTGATTTCCTGTACACTCAATTTCATATTGTCTTCGGTTTCTATTTTGTACTTGCCATCCGGTATATACTTAAGATTATACTTGGTGGTTTTTCGGATATTTTCCTTGACAATAGCATTCCCCTGGTGGTCCCAAATCGTTACTTTCAGTGAAGGAAACTTGGTTTTATCCTTATCTATTATAATCCATTTATTAGAGGGAGAAATAGAAATAGGAGCATTGTCAGCAAACAACCCGGCAGTTGCCGCGGTGAAAACAAATAACAAAAATACTTTGATCATAATTATAGGATTTAAATGTTAGTCAATACTTTATAGGGCCAGGACCATACCAGTCTCAGTTCCATCTTTGTGTACCCGTCTTAATTAGTGGAGTCTTTCTATTAACTCTGAATCCGATGATTTATTTTAATGGATCCTGTTAAATGATTAAATGAGTTAATTCAAAATAATGAGGCAATGTACATCTAAAGGTTGCATGAAGTCAAGGACTATCGGACATATGGAATGAATTCATCGATGAATATTTTTCGGCTGATCACTTTTTTTACTTTTATTAAGATATACTATCCATCGATAATTACACTGACTATCAGTACAGTTATACGATTTAATACCGTAGTGAATCCCAAAAGAATTAACAAGTATTAAATTTACATTAATAATGATTCCATACATCGCCTTTATTTCAATATCAGTCAGACTATTACTTTTAATCGCCTCATATACCAATACATACTCTTCTTTCCGACATTTGTTACAAACCGATTTGTTTTAATATTGTTAAAAAGCACAGTAAACAACTTCGTTGATCAAAATAAAGATAAACCGGAATCCTGTCTGAAGCCTCTGACTAACGGTTTTAAGGTATTTCAGCTCGCAAAAAATTGATTTGGGTATATCATTATAAAAAATGATTTTGGGATATGGCCTGCCAAAAACCAAAATAAAAAAATAAAAAAAATATGCCGGATGTAACCTTTGTCCTAACTTACTGTATTACTAATATAAAAGCCGCCACATAAAGTACAGCGACGAATGACAGACGAACTTTTAATGCAACGGGTGAAAGAGGGAGATCTCTCTCAGGCGGCTGTACTTTACCGTCGATATCATCAAAGGATATATCTATATCTGGGGAAAATGGGTGGCGATTATAATGCAGCTGAAGACTTAACCCAGACTGTATTTGAAAAACTCATCCATTACCGTCAAAGTTTTAACTCGGATCAAAAATTCGAAAACTGGGTATTTAGAATCGCACGAAATGCTTTTGTAGACCAGGTAAAACTTAATGGCAAAATGCCCAAAGCACATAACGTAGACATGGTGGACCTCCATAATTTAAAGGAAGAGCAGGAATCTACAGCAGATCAGGATGCCTTACTTAACAAAGCACTGAATGCATTGCAACCCGAAGACAGAGAGCTATTGGTGCTTACACGGTTTGAAAAACTAAAATATGCTGAAGTGGCTAATTTACTAGGCACCACGGAAGCGAATATAAAAGTAAAAGTATTCAGAGCCATAGAAAAACTTAGAAATCAATATTTTAAACTATCGACTACCTGACAATAAAAATGGAACAAGAACAAATCACAGAAAAATTAATACAATATCTGGATGGCACATTACCTCCAAATGAAGCTAAATCCATAATGGAATGGATTGACTCAGATGCAGAGGTAGCACTGCAATACGAACAATTAAAGTCGTTGCAAACCATCCTGGATGCATCTTATCAACACCAGGTCCCTTCTGAAAGAATGACCGGTAGATTTGAAAATTGGTTGGATGCACAAAAGAATACTAAAGTAATTTCTTTTACAAAAAGACTGTGGAGTATAGCAGCGGCCATACTGGTATTGGTGATATCCGGTGTGATATCCTGGTCTGTATACACAAATAATAAACAAAAAGAAGAATTGGCCATCGTAAAAGCCCAATTAGAACAAACACGGCAAATGGTATTACTTCAATTGCAGAACCCATTATCTGCCAGCTCACGAATCACAGCCGTGCATGCTTCTGAGGAAATGATGGATCCGGATGAAGAAGTTATTGAGGTATTGGTAAAGACATTAAATGAAGACCCCAACTCCAATGTACGAATGGCTTCCCTCGACGCACTGAGTAAATTTTATGCACAACCCAATGTAAAAAAAGCGTTGTTGGAATCTATGAAATTTCAGAAGGATCCGGTGGTTCAAATAGCACTCATACAGCTTCTGGTACAAATGAAAGAAAAAAACATTTTATCTGACCTGCAAAAACTCATTGACCAACCCGGTACTATGAAGGCAGTAAAAGATGAAGCATATCAAGGCATATTCAAGTTAACTTAATATATATTCAAAACTTTTTTTTTAAAACACTTTAATTATCTAAAATTCAGTAAACATGAAAAATTTAAAAACTATATTTTTTGTATTCCTTTTTGTATCGGGCTTCCAATCCCTTTCTGCCCAGGATTATAAAATCCAAAAAGCATCCGGAAGATTGGAAATACACTTAGGAAGAGTGACAGTAGAGCCAACTACCGGCAATGAAATTATTTTTTCAAATAAAGAGAATCATTCAGAAAAAGATGAAAGAGCAGCAGGCCTGGTGGCCATAAGTGGGCTGGGTCTTGAAGACAATACCGGCCTCGGTATTAATGTAGCAAACAAAGGAGACATAATCACTGTAAACCAACTTAGTAAAACCAAAAGTCCCCAGATTAAAATAATGGTACCAAAAGGAGTAATTGTGGCATATGATTATACCTCTCAATACGGAGGAGAAGCAGAATTCAAAAACCTCGAAAATGAACTGGAAATCAGTGCTCAATACAATAAAGTTGAATTGGAAAATGTATCCGGGCCTGCTACTGTAAAGACCATCTATAGCTCTATTGATGCTACTTTCAGCGCCAATGTAAAAGGCCCTATCTCACTCATCTCCGTGTATAGTACAGTGGATGTTACTGTACCTCAGACAATAAAAGCCGATCTTAGCATGAAAACATCCTATGGCGAAATGTTTGCGGCACCGGAATTAAAGATCGAACTCGACAGGCAAGTAGGTAAAGACGGTGAAATGGTAAATATGAGCGCAAACAAAGTATTGGGCAAAATAAACGGCGGTGGCATCAAGATGGATCTCCGATCTGATTACAGTAAAATATACTTACGAAAAAAATAATCAGTCACTAAAAAATGCAAAGCTAAATCAAGATAATGTCTGGTTTAGCTTTTAATCATTCAAACTTAAATTAATCAACATATGAAAATAATAATACTCATTGCTTCCGCTTTTTTAGCACTGGAAGCTATAAGTCAGACACCAATCAATAAATCATACCCTGCTTCAGGTTTAAATTCAGTTGATCTTCATTTTGATTATCCTGAATTGATAAAAATAAGCAGCTGGGATAAAAACGAAATCTCCATTAGCGGCACTGTAGAGATTAATGGAGGGGAAAACGATGAAGCTTTTAAACTGGAAAACTCCACCACCGGCAATACCCTCTTTATTAAAGGTACGGTACCCAATGCCAAAGATCTTCCCCACAGAATCACAGCATATAAAAATGGCAAGGAAGGAGGGAAGTTGACCTTTAAATCCAAAGCAGACTTTGAAAAGTACAAAAAAGAAACCGGCGAAAGTTTTAATATTACCAATTGGGGTAATGATATGGATATTGTACTTGAAATTAAAATACCAGTCCATCTGCAGGTAAATATTAAATCAATCTACGGTATGGTGGAACTCAAAAATATTTCCCAAACCAAGCCCCTGGTTGCAAAATCCACTTATGGTGGAGTGGATGCTGCTATAAACACCAACTCTGTAGGAGAATTATGGGCCAGCTCAGACTTTGGTGAAATTTACAGCAATCTTGGGCTCAAATTCTCCGGAGACGGTTTAAAACAAGGAGATTTTCATAAAGAAATTTCTTCCAAGCCAGGCAATGGTCCAAAGTTTAGCTTTGAATCAAAATACGGCAACGTTTATATGCGCAAATCAAATTAAATTTTCAATTCCTGGATTGCCCATATAAGCTGACCATTTTCAGGTATAAATTTGATTACAACTGCGGGGATTGGGAACATTAAGTGTAACCAATCAAATAAATAAGAGTTTATTAAGTTATAAAGACAGCTAAATCCGATTGCTATTAATCTACTTTAATCGTAATTAACCTTTTATTAATGTTATTTAGCATTGCACTCACCCATTACGGGTGAAAAGCTTTGATATTTGAAAAATATTTTTGCACTCGAATCAATATGATGCAATCTTTTGAAATGTAGATTGTCTTTGGAGAAAACAAATTGCATAACACCTGACCAAAAGCATTTAGAGTGAGTCTTTTCATAGTCCCCAATATTTCAAAAGTGAAATATTGGGGTTATTTTTTTTTACAACTCAGAGAGGTTACTACCAATTCAAGTGTTGACCTTGAAGCCATATTATGAATTGCATAAAATTTATTTCCTTTTAGTTAATTTAGCCAATCATTATTTAACAGTAAGCATATGAAATCAATATTATCTTGTATACTTTGTCTGTTCTGTATCGACATAGTTCAATCTCAACCTGCACACTTCCTTTCCAATCCTACCCTTACACCGGATGGCCAATTCATCATTTTTGCCTTTGAAGGCGATCTTTGGAGAGTAAGTAGTGATGGTGGTCGCGCGTTGCGATTGACTGCTATGCAAGGCTATGAGACCTCCCCTCGTGTCTCTCCGGATGGCAAATGGATTGCTTTTACCGGCAGGCAGTTTGGCAATGGTGATATTTATATCATCCCAAGTCAGGGTGGTGAGATACGCCAAATCAGTTTTCACAGCGGCAACGATGAGGTCACCAGCTGGTCATGGGACTCAAAATACATATATTTTAATAGCAGCCGGGAAGGACAGGTAGCAGGATACAAAGTATCCCTGCAGGCGGAGACAGCCAAGAGGGTATTAGGAGATTACTTTTTTCAATATGATCATAATTTGGTGGAACATCCCACTTCCGGTGAAATTTTTTTTAACAATACCTGGGAAAGCTCCAATCAGGCAGCACGCAAAAGATATAAAGGCCCATTTAACCCCGACATACAATCTTATAATCTTAAAACGGGCAAACATAAACAATATACCACCTGGGAAGGAAAAGACTTCGGAGCTACTATAGACAAGCAAGGAACTATTTTTTTCATCTCAGATGAGTTAAATGGCGAATACAATTTATATGAACTCAATCAAGGTAGAAAAAAAGCACTCACGAGATTTACATCATCGATAAAAACACCCCAGGTAAATGCAGGCGGTACAAAAGTAGTATTTGAAAAAGAGTATCAGCTTTGGATATACGATATTTCATCTTCCACATCTAAAAAAATTGAAATCGATATCATTCGTAATAATGTATTGCCCAAAGAAAAGGATTACGATATCAAAGGGACAATTTCCGCATTTGACATTTCACCAGATGGTAAGAAAATGGCCTGTGTATCTCGTGGTGAATTATTTGTGAGTGATGTAGAGGGAAAATTCATCCAACAAATTGATCGTAAATCCAACGAGCGCGTCACTGAAGTATATTGGCAAGCGGACAACAAAACCTTAATCTATAGTCAGACTGCTGAAGGATACACCAACTGGTATGTTATACCGGCAAATGGTATGGGAACCACAAAAATGCTGACCGCAGATAAAAAGAACAACCGTCAGCTGGTGTTAAATAAAAAAAGATCCAAGGCTGTCTATGTGAGTGGCAGAGATGAATTAAAGTTAATCGATCTGGACAGTACCTATTCCATAAAGACCATAGCTAAAGATGAGTTTTGGGGGTATCAGGGTTCAGACCCTGGATTTTCACCAAATGACGAATACGTGTTGTACACTGCCCGCAGAGATTTTGAACACGATATTTTTATTTACAATATCAGGGAAAACAAATCCACAAACATCACTGAGACCAGTATTTCAGAAATTTCGCCCATCTGGGCTCCTGATGGCAAATCCATTTTTTTCAGTTCACAGCGGTTAAAGCCACTTTATCCATTTGGTTTACCTGATGCAAAAGTATATCAACTCGTTTTGGACAAAGCAGACGAACCTTACAGGATAGATAAATTCAATGAATTATTTAAAGATGAGAAAAAAGACACGGCCAAAAAAGTAAATAATAAAGATTCGATCATTCCCATCGCTATCGAAATGGATTTGCTTATGGAGAGATTAAATCAGATAAGCCCGGATTTGGGAGCTCAATTTTTGCTCGCTGTTTCTCAAAAAAACGAAAAAACTACCGTGATGTATATAAGCAATCACGATGAAGGTAAAAATGCCCTCTGGAAGTCAGTGATCGAGCCATTTGAAGAAAAGAAAACGGAAAAAATTGCCGGAACAGAAGGTCTGAATATTTCCAGGATCAGAGAGGTAGCGGATAAGTTTTATCTATTGGCTAATGGTGCAGTACACAAACTCAATCTGGACGGAAATAAAATCGAACCAATAAACATGACATATAAATTCCGAAGAAATTTATCGGAGGAATTCAACCAGATGTTTTACGAAGCCTGGGCCCAAATGGAACAAAACTATTACGATGAAAAATTTCATGGTCTGGACTGGAATAAAACCAAAGTCCACTATCAACAGTTTTTGCCATTTATCAATAACCGGGCAGACTTCAGGACATTATTAAATGATATGTTGGGTGAATTAAATTCATCCCACCAGGGATTTGGCACATTTGGAGAAGATGAACAGATTCGGCTTACTAATCAAACGATGGAGACCGGTATTCTTTTTGATCCAAATGACCCTTACAAAGTAAAGTCAATACTCAAAAGATCACCTGCTGATCGCAAATCCATTCGGCTATTTGCCGGTGACAGACTTATTAAAGTAAATGGGGAGGCCATTGATCCTACGAAAGACAGATACATGTATTTTACTTTGCCATCATTAGATCGGGAATTGAGATTGAGTTTTCAGAGGGCAGATAGCGTCATCGACATTAAAATACATCCTGCAAATAATCTTTTTGAAGAATACTATGATACCTGGATAGACCAAAACCAAAAAAGAGTGGATGAACTGAGCAATCATCGCATCGCTTATGGATATATGAAAAATATGGGACGGGATGAATTAGAGTCTTTTATTATAGACATGACGCGTGAACTCAATAAAAAAGAGGCTTTGATTTTTGATCTTCGTTACAATACCGGCGGCAATGTGCATGATGATGTATTAAAATTTCTCAGTCAGCGGGCATATCTCAAATGGAAACATCGTGAAGGCCGACTTACTCCACAATCCAATTTTACGCCTAATGATAAACCCATTATTCTGCTCACTAATGAACAATCGCTGAGTGATGCAGAAATGACGGCAGAAGGTTTCAAAGCCTTAAAACTTGGCAAAATCGTTGGCAATGAAACCTATCGTTGGATCATATTTACATCCGGAACCGGGTTGGTTGATGGTTCGAACATGCGATTGCCCTCCTGGGGCTGCTATGGCTTAGATGGGCGTGATCTCGAAATGAGTGGGGTAAAACCCGATATTAAGATTATCAATACTTTCGAAGATAAAATGAATGGACGCGATCCGCAAATAGAAAGAGCTGTGGAGGAAATAATGAAATCGCTCAAGAAATAAGATTGATCTGCACAAATCAAATTTTACTTCAACCCAATTCTAATAATAATCTCCCTATATTTGCTCCTCACATTAGTAAAATAATACATGCGTGTAGATGTACTTTTAGGATTGCAGTGGGGAGATGAGGGAAAAGGCAAAATCATAGATCGTCTTTGTCACGATTATAAAGTAGTATGCAGATTTCAAGGTGGGCCAAATGCAGGCCATACTTTGTACCTGGATGGTAAAAAAATTGTATTACATACCATTCCATCTGCAATATTACATGAAGGTCTGATAAACCTCATAGGTAATGGAGTGGTGATAGATCCTGTAGTATTTCAAATGGAGGTTTCCAAGCTGCAAGCCCTGGGATTTGACATTAGCAAATCATTATTGATAGCCCGCAAAGCACATTTGATATTACCTACCCACCAGTTGCTGGACAAGGCATCCGAACTTGCCAAAGGCAAAGACAAGATTGGTTCTACTTTAAAAGGAATTGGGCCTACATATATGGATAAGACCGGTCGTAACGGTCTGCGTGTCGGTGATCTGGAAGCAGCTGATTTTGACAAGAAATACAATATTTTAAAGGAAAAACACCTTGCTTTAGCGAAGCTATATCCTGATTTTGATCATGGCCTGGAAGCTGCCGAAGAAAAATGGTTTGCCAGTCTGGACACTTTGAAATCATTTAAAAAAGTAGATTCAGAATATTATATAGATGAAATATTATCTCAAGGTCATCGGGTGCTCGCTGAGGGTGCACAGGGCTCCATGCTCGATGTAGATTTCGGCACATATCCATTTGTAACCTCATCCAACACCATTTCAGCAGGCGTATGTACCGGCATTGGAGTCGCTCCTAATAAAATTGGTAAAATTTTAGGCGTCACTAAAGCATATTGTACTCGGGTGGGTTCAGGCCCATTTCCAACTGAATTAGTAGATGAAACAGGTGATAAACTTCGCAAAGCAGGCAATGAATTTGGCTCTACTACCGGGCGTCCGCGTCGCTGCGGTTGGATAGACCTGGTACAGCTTCGATATTCAATTATGATCAATGGTGTAGACGAGCTCATCATGACCAAGATAGATGTGATGAATGATTTTGATGAAGTTAAAGTTTGTAATGAATACATTGATGGACATGGACATGCGCTGAATGCAATCCCCTTTGATCTGGATCAAGCTAACCTATCTCAGGTGTGGACTTCTTATAAAGGCTGGAATCAGGATCTTAGTGCCGCCAAATCATTTGATCAATTACCTTCAGAGACCAAAGAGTACGTAAATGCATTGGAGCATAAGTTGGGAAAAAAGTTTTCGATGATATCGATCGGTGTAGGGAGAGATGAAGTGGTAGAGAAGATGTAAGACTGGTTAAAGATACTGTGCATTAAAGCTATAAACCATCTACCACTTTGGCACATACAAGTCCCTATAATCCAGGCCTGCCGCTTTTATAACTTCCAGTATATACAAAGAATTATCCAGTTTCTCCGCAGGGATCAATCCTGCAAATGAAAATTTACATCCCTTTGTTTTAGCCAGTTTGATCACTTCTATAGACGGAGTCATCGCTTCATTATCTATTTCAATGGCCACATTATTTTTCCTGGCTAGATCCAGGAGAGCAGGTGCATTTTTTACAGTCAATGTTTCATTGCGGTGTGACCATATATTTATTTTACCTGAGGCCAAAATGGATTTTGCTTCATCCATATTTTCGCTGGTTGCCAAAGTATAGTCTGCGGCAGTTGTATTAAATGCAGGAAGATCTTTTACCGATAATCTCAGACCGGTAAAAACCGGCAGGTTTGTGGCTGCGCTGAAGTCAGCGGCAGTAACTGGTTTTATAAGGGAAGCATTGATACCCGTATTATACACATATTGAGCAAGGTCAGAGGCATTCATGCTGGTATGTGGATTGAGATCAATAAAAGCAAATTGTTTACCTTGATAGACCCTAAAGCTATCGCACCAGGCTCCATAAACAGGAACCTCAATATCCGACTTTATATCAGCAGGTAGTCTGCGGACTTTAAAACTTTTGTACTGCATTTTACTCAGCGAATCATGACCCTGCAGACAAAATGTTCCTTTACTAAGTCTCATTACGCCGGGTTTAGTGATTTCAGGTTGAACGTAATCAACGGTTTTTAATCCGTCGAGCCATACTTGTACTCTATTGCTTTCCACTCTTGCTTTCACCGTCATCCATATACTATCTTTTCCAAATGACTTATACAGATTGCGGGTGCCATATAGACTAGCCATTTTCTTTAGCTCTACATAATTGCCTTCGCCGACATGGCTATTATTAACTTGTATTTCCATACCTGTTGATGGCCAACCCACCTCCTGATAATGTGTATGAAAGTAAATACCCGAATTCGCTAATCGGAAAGTACGTACCTGTACTTCGAGTTCGAAATTTTTAAAACTATCCAAAAGGTGTTCTCCTGTATAAAATAGATGAGATCGTTTACCTACCGCCTGAAACATATTAGCCACGATGGACCAGGTCTCTGCATTTTCACTTGCTTTCCATCCCGTAAAATCCTTGCCATTAATGAGCTCTATCCAATCTGATTTTACCTGTTGTGCATCGGATGTAGGGCCATGCTTTGTGGGTTGCTTGCAGGAAAGCAATAGGATAACATTCAGGGCGAAGAAAAAAAATTTCATTTTTTAAATCAATTGCGCAGTTATCGGTTTCCTGCTTTCTTTTTGATTATTTATATTTTTTTCAACCAGGCTGGATAAAAATGAAAGTTCTGCTTTATTTTCAGCAGCCGATTTAATGGTCAACAAATCTCCATGGATAGCCTCTATGTATTTTATCCTGATTTTAAGATCATTCCCTTCCATCGCAGCTGTAGCGGCTACTTTAGATGGTACAGCCATTGCGAAGTTTTTGATAAAAGGATTCTTAATTCGTTGAGTATTTTCAACCCATGTATTTAAACCATAGGGAATATCTATTATTCCATCGGCTCTGTAGATCTTCATTCCCTTGGCAGAGATTTCTATGCTTCTGATACCATATTCGTTTTCATCCAGTACCATTTTTTTATTTGGTATTGCAGAGCCTGTTCCCAACGTAGCATTTAGGCTCAGGTTTTTACTAATGGATTTTAATTCTGATTGTGCCCGTTTATTGTCAGGGAGGGATTGGTCTTTTATACCTGGCAGGATATACTGCCATATCAGATCCATTTGTTTTTGCATACTGGCACTTTCGCTATTTAGAGCTATGACTATTCCGTGCTGAGGCATCACTATACAATACTGACCATGTGCTCCATCACCACGGTAAAAATTATGCCTGCATCGCCAAAATTGATATCCATAGCCTTCGCCCCAATCACCCCCTGTGGGAGTAGATGGTATATGGGATGTAGTGGCTTCTTTTACATAATCTGCCTTTATTAATTCTTTATTATTGATCTTACCATTATTTAAATACAGATTGCCAAAGCGGATGATATCTCTTGTACTCACTCTGAGCCCATAACCTGCCACATTATATCCTTCAGGGCTCATTTCCCAATCACTTCCTTTAATGCCGAGTGGATTATATAATCGGGGTTTTAGATACTCTTGTAATGGCATTCCTACCAATTTGGATACAATAGCACTGAGTATATAAGTAGCACCCGTATTGTATAAAAAATGGGTACCGGGCTCTTTCTCCACCGGCTGCGCCAAAAATGTCTTAGACCAGGGTACATCAGTTGCATTGCGCATAGTACCCAAAGTATCTTTGACATGACCTGTGGCCATATTTAGTGCGTGTCTCACTTCCATTTTCATCAGGTTGTCAGAGATGGAATCTGGCAACATATCAGGAAAGAATGAATATACTTTATCAGTAAGCTTGAGATAGCCCTCCTGTATTGCCATGCCTACTGCAGTACTGGTGAAGCTTTTGCTCAGTGAGTATAAAGTATGAATCTGATTGACTGCAAACGGTTTCCAATAGGCCTCCGCGATTACCTTTCCATATCTGCTCATTACAAATCCGTGGTGTTCCAGTCCCGATGAGTTGGCCGCATTAATATAGGAAGCGATTGATTCAGAAAGCACGCCTGTACTTTCAGGCGAAGCAAAGGCTAACGATCCATTACCATCGTATCCGTAAGAAAATGCAAGCTCAGATATCAATGATTGACCTCCGATCAAGACTCCGGTGTTTTGTATAAAATTTCTTCTATTCATTTTTTTCACTTAAGATTGAAAAGTAAGCATTTCAATTTTGCAATGCTAGTGGAAATGCATAATTTTTGAATTTGGGAATTAAAAATTGTTCTGGACTAAGACTATTTTATCAGGAAGTATTAAATTAGTATACCAAATCATAATTTTTATAAAACCTTAAATTCGACTTATCTATGAAAAAGCTATTGATAGGTGCCCTTGTAGGTGGCATCATTTTATTTTTCTGGCAATTCTTATCCTGGTCTGCATTAGGCATACATGAGTCAATGCAAGCCTATACCCCAAATCAGGATAAAGTGTTGGAGTGCCTGGGCCAAAATCTGGAAGAAGGATTTTATTTTATGCCTAATGTTGCTCCAGGGACCGAAGGCAACGGAAATCCCATGGAAGCATTTGCCGGCAAACCATGGGCACAGGTGTATTATCACAAAGCCATGAATGTAAATATGGGTATGATGATGACCCGTGGATTGTTAGTAGACATTCTTGCCATTGCCTTACTGATATGGTTGTTATCAAAAATTCCAAATCTTAGTTTTCAGGATAGTATTATATCTTGTATTGCTATTGGTATTATTAGTTATATAGTCACACATTATACCAATTCAATTTGGTTTGAAACCAAGACTATGGGGCACCTGATAGATGCCATAGTGTCATTTGGATTGGTGGGAGCGTGGTTGGGTTGGTGGCTTAAAAGACCCTAAATGGGTTATTGCTGTTCCAATAGTAAACAGGTGTTGTTAATCTTTAATTGCCAATACTTTTAGTCTTAGGTCATTTTAGTTATTAATTTACACTATTTGGCTTTTTGTTCTTATTTTCGATTTCATGGATATAATCGAAAAATTGAAGCAAACGAAGTTTGACACACTTGCTTACTTTGACCTTTCTGATACTGATCTTGCTAAATCTTATGGTGAAGGCAAGTGGAGTAACAGATATATACTTGTTCACCTTACCGATGCAGAGACTGTTTTGTACGACCGGATAAAACGGATCATTTCAGAACAACCAATACCTGTACTCTGGGCATTTGATCAGGATAGTTGGGCTGCTCATCTAGACTACGAAACTATTCCATTGGAAACAAGCAGACAGTTATTTTCTGCGGTACGGGATGCTATCATACATCTCGCGTCTAAATATTATGTATCTCACGGTGACCTTACATTTATTCACAGTGGTACCGGCTTACGCACCTTAAAAGATGAAATAGATAAAGTAGCATGGCACTGCGAACAACATTTAAAACAAATAGAGATGGCATTGAATAAGAATTGAAATGGCCTGAAAGTAGGTGAATACGCCTAATTATTTTACTTTAGATGCAATTTTTTAAAACCTACCAATGAATAAAATAGAAAGACCTGATCTGAATTTTTCTCAGATCCTGTGGATGAGTTTTGGATTTCTCGGTGTACAGTATGGCTTTGGATTGCAACAATCCAATATGAGTCCGATATACAGGTATCTTGGAGCAGATGAGGCATCTATTCCGGGGTTGTGGCTTGCAGGACCATTGACTGGTCTGATATTACAACCCATCATCGGGGCTTTATCCGATAAAAGCTGGTCGCCCAGGTTTGGTCGTAGGAAACCTTACGTATTCATAGGGGCTATCGCCGGTAGCATTGCCATGATCATGATGCCCAATTCCACATCGGTCTTTATGGCTGCATGTATGTTTTGGTTGCTGGATGCTGGACTCAATTCCTCTATGGAACCATACCGTGCTTTTATTGGAGATATGCTCAATTCAAAACAAAGACCTACCGGTTTTGCCTTACAATCATTCATGATAGGATTTGGGCAGACTCTATCTAACCTTATGCCCTTTATTCTGCCTATCATCGGGATTTCTGTGGCTGCTAATGCTGATGTCACCAATGGCATTCCTAATTCCGTTCGGTTTCCTTTTTATGTAGGAGCTGCATCAATACTAATTACAGTTTTGGTGACCATGATTACTACAAAAGAATATCCTCCATCACCTGATGAAGTAAAAGAAGTGAAGGCGGTGTATTCCGAGGTTCAAAAAAAATCCATTGGCAAATGGCAAATGGGGTTAAGCATTGCTACTGCGTTATTTTCGGCTTTATTTGCTTATAGGACAGGGGGTACCATGGCTGCTTTTAAATGGGGATTGCTCATGGGTGTTGGATTTTTCGCCATAATGTTTTTGCCCATTTTCCAAAGTATCCTCAATTCGTTATCTGAAATGCCAAAAGTGATGCGTCAGTTATGGTGGGTAAAATTATCCATTTGGTATGGTCTTCCTTTGATGTGGCAATATCTTTCTTTATCTGTTGCCAAATATGCTTTTAATGCACCTAGTCCTGAGGCCAACCCGGCGGGTTTTGAAGCTGGAAAAAACTGGGGCAATCTGTGCTTTGCACTTTTCAGCGTAAGCTGCTTTACCATCTCGATATTCTTACCGGCAATAGTAAAGTTTATTAATAGCAGGCGAAAGACCCTGGCTATTTTCCTTACCATTGGGGCTATAGGTTTTTTTATTATGACCTTGTCTCATAGCAAATGGATCTACTTGGCTGGTATGGGTCTGATGGGCCTGGCCTGGGGATCAATAGTATCCGTACCTTATCTGATGGTTGCTAGTGTAGTCAGTCCGGCACGAATGGGGGTTTACATGGGTTTATTAAATGGTTTTATATGCGTTCCGCAGTTTATAGGTATGCTTACCGTACCCTTATTTTATAAAACCATATTGGGTGATGACCCACTTCATGCACTGGTTTTGTGTGGTCTTTGCTTATTATTAGCCGCTATTCTTTGTTTTAAAATTGATGAGGTAAAAGATGAGTTAAAACCAGCTATAGTGTAAAAAACAGAAAGGTCGTTTGATTTATATACCAGGTAAGGTGATTCTTATAACTCTTTTCTTAACCTGGCAACAGGTATGCTAAGTTGTTCCCGGTACTTTGCTATCGTCCGTCGCGCTATATTATAACCTTTAGACTCCAGTGTAGTTTTTATTTTTTCATCTGATAGAGGCTTCCTTTTGTTTTCACCACTTACCATATCAGAGATGATTTTTTTTACCTCCAGGGTGGATACTTCTTCACCTTCCTGGTTTTGTAATGATTCAGAGAAAAATTCCTTTAATCTTTTGGTGCCGTATTCAGTTTGTACAAACTTACTGTTTGCTACCCGTGATACGGTGGAGATATCATACCCGGAGATATCGGCAATATCTTTTAGTATCATCGGTTTTAACTTCCGTTCATCACCGGTTTTAAAAAATTCCTGCTGGTATTGCATAATAGCATACATGGTCCGATACATGGTTTCCTGCCTTTGTCGGATAGCATCTATAAACCATTTAGCGCTGTCTATTTTTTGTTTGATAAATAAAACTGCTTCTTTGGCAGTGCGAGATGTTTTATTTGTTTTGTATGTTTCTTTATACGAGTTTAACAAGTTTCTATAGTGTTCACTAATGTGCAAGTCGGGTGCATTTCGGGTATTGAGATTCATTTCCAGCACACCATCATTATTAATTATGATAAAATCAGGAATGATGTACTGTACCGTGTGATTATTATTTTCATTGAATGCACTGGCCGGTTTGGGATTGAGCTTTAATATTTCATCTATCACATCTTTAAGGTCTTCCTCGGGTATGTTTAATCCCCGCTCCAATTTATGGTAATGTTTCTTGGTAAATTCTTCAAAATAAGTAGACAATATCTCGAGGGCCAGTTCGATATTCTTTTTAAGCTCACTGCCATTGGTCAATTTCTGAGCCTTTGCTTTTAATTGGATGATCAGGCATTCCTGTAGGTCACGGGCTCCTACCCCAGGGGGATCCAGCTGCTGTATTAGTTTCAGCACATTGAGAATATCTTTCCGGTTGGTCTCAATATTTTGGGTAAACATCAGGTCGTCGATAATGGCCAGCGGATCTCTTCTTAGATAACCATCATCATCTATACTTCCTATAATATGTACAGCTATTTTGTAATCCCTTTCATTAAGATTTAAAAGAGAAAGTTGGTTCATCAGAAATTCATGAAACGTACGTTCCACCGGCATAGGGGTTTGCTTCTCGGTATCATTATTGGATGAGGTCCCCGCACTGAGTTTATATGTTGATGGATCATCTTCCAGGTAATCCATTATATATTCATCCAGTATTTCATCTTTTTCGGTTTGTTCATCAGTAGACTTGTCTTCCTCATTGTCCAGGTCAAACACATCTGCAGACTCCTCATCGCCTTCTTCCAGGGCAGGATTTATTTCCAATTCCTCTTTTATGCGTTGATCCAAATTTACTGTAGGTATCTGCAATAGCTTCATGAGCTGGATCTGCTGAGGAGAAAGCTTTTGAAGCATTTTCTGACTTAATGACTGCTTTAACATGGATATCTACCTTTTTAATTTACGCTTAAGAATATAACTTGGTTCAAAACTGAGCAAATATAAAAGTTTAACTTAAATATATTATAAAAATTTGTAATATTTATTTTATTATATATTAATTCTATATATGAAATTTTGATTGTGCATTTATTTTATTTTGAATATAGATGAAGACTACAAAAAATTGATGTTTCTTTGCATTGCTTTTTAGTTATAAAAAATGGAATCATTAAATACAAATTACGGTAAAAAAGGCTCTTGTTTTGGGCTTTTTATTTTATTTTTTCTGTTGTTCATTTTCCTTCTGATCTGGGTGTACAAAATGAATGGAAAACTGGAATTCTAATTCCTCATCTTTTTCCTGCATCATTTTTCTCTACTCATCATAGATTGGAATAAGTCTACCTATAATTTTCAAATTTAATCACCTGGTGACCACAAGATCACAGTTCGTGATGTTATAGTGGGACAGAAGGGTACATTAACCAAGCTACCAATCAAAAAAATTATTCAATTGTTAATTGCGATTTCTTTACAACCGTTTCCTTTCATTCCTGCTTTACATGGTTCATGGGCAGCAGGTATGGCCTAAAATCCTTTTTTATCTTCAATTTAATTGAAATATATTACTTTAGTACAATGTCTATAGATCGTCGCAAATTTTTAGGTACCAGCTTACTTGCCGGTGCCGGTTCAGTATTAGCCAATCATGTCAATGCTGAAAATTCAGAACAACCGGACACCACATCTCCCAATGGGAAACTGGGGATAGGTATCATTGGAGTAGGTGGCCGGGGCAGAGGTCACGTGGAGCAATTATTATATCGTGATGACTGTGAAGTAGTGGCCATTAATGATATAGACCCTATGTCAATTGATGCCTGTAAAAAAATATTTGAAAAGGCCAACAAGCCGTTACCCGCTATTTATCTTACCGATGATTTCGGATACAAAGAATTAATAGCTAATAAATCTGTTGATGCCATCCTGATTGCCACCCCGTGGGAGTGGCATACAGAAATGTGTATTGCTGGCATGAAAGCCGGTAAATACACTGCTACTGAAGTATGTGGTGGATTCTCCATAGATGAATGCTGGGAATTAGTAAATACTCATGAAGCTACCGGATCTCATTTATTCTTTTTAGAAAATGTTTGTTACCGTCGTGATGTAATGGCAATAATGAATATGGTGCGGCAAAATCTTTTCGGTGAAATGATTCATTTTGAAGGAGGCTACCAGCACGATTTGAGGGAAGTAAAATTTAATGATGGAAAACAATTTTATGGTGGAGGAGTTGAATTTAATGAAAAAGGGTTTCATGAAGCCAGATGGCGCACGCAGCATTCGGTCTTTCGCAATGGCGACCTCTATCCTACACATGGACTTGGTCCGGTGGCCATGATGAACAATATAAACCGGGGTAATAGACTTAGCTACCTTACTTCTATGGCCACCAAAGGAAAAGGATTACATGATTATATAGTGAATCATCCCAAAGGGGGCCCATCCCATCCAAATGCCCAGATAGAATTCAAACTTGGCGATGTGGTGACTACTATGATCAAATGCGCCAATGGAGAATCAATTACCTTGTTTCATGATACCAATTTGCCAAGACCGTATTCAATTGGCTTCAGGGTGCAGGGCACTAATGGCATCTGGATGGATGTAAATCAATCGCTGATGCTGGAAGGTAAAACCAAAGCTCATGCTTGGGAAAAAGCCGATGCCTGGTTAAAACAATACGATCATCCTCTTTGGAAAAAATATGAAAGCAAGGCTGAAAATGCAGGCCATGGAGGTATGGATTGGTTTGTAATTCATTCATTTGTGGAATGTGCAAAACGGCAACTGCCTGCAGCTATTGATGCTTACGATGCAGCCACTTGGCTTAGCATTACTCCTCTTTCTGAAGAAAGTATTCAAATGGGATCGCATCCGGTCGCCATTCCTGATTTTACGCGGGGTAGATGGATAAAAAGAAAAAATGAATTTGCTGTTAATGATGATTACTAAAATTTAATGGATTCACTTAATCTAAATCTCAAAGCAAAAAACCAAAATTCTTTTGATGCTATTGTGATTGGCTCAGGCATCAGTGGTGGCTGGGCAGCAAAAGAACTTTGTGAAAAAGGGTTAAAAGTACTGATGCTTGAAAGAGGGGAGCCTTTAGTGCATCCCAACTATCCTACCGCATCAAAAGCCCCCTGGGAATTTGATCATCACAATCGGCTCACCCAGGAAGATCGGGATAAATATTATGTACAAACTAGACACTATTCGATTGGTGAAGACAATAAACACTTTTACATGGTGGATAAAGACAATCCATATACCGAAACCAAACGCTACGATTGGATCAGGGCCAATGTAGTTGGTGGCAGATCGCTGCTGTGGGCCCGCATGACCTGGAGATGGTCAGACCTCGATTTTGAAGCTAATGCCAAAGACGGACACGGAGTAGATTGGCCAATAAGGTATAAAGACATTGAGCCCTGGTATACCTATGTAGAAAAATTTATTGGTGTCAATGGCAATCGGGACGGGCTCTCTGTTGTACCAGACGGGCATTTCCAAAAACCCATGGAAATGAATTGTGTCGAAAAAGACTTTACACAAAAAATAAGGCAGAAAATGAATCGCCCCGTAATCATTGGCCGTGGAGCAAATCTGACGGAGCCGGTAAAGGGTCGGGGCATTTGTCAATACAGAAATTTATGCCATAGAGGTTGTCCGTATGGAGCTTATTTTAGTACTAATGCCTCTACCCTTCCGGCGGCGTTTGAAACAGGCAATCTTACCCTTAGACCTCATTCATTAGTATCCAGGGTATTATATGATGAAAAAACACAGCGTGCCACCGGAGTTGAAATCATTGATACTTTAACAAAAAGAACCGAAGCGTACTATTCAAAAATCATATTTATTAATGCTGCTACCATTGCAACGGCTCAGATTCTATTGAGTTCTACATCGGATAGATTTCCAAATGGATTGGGTAATGATAGCGACCAGGTAGGCAGAAATATTATGGATCATCACAAGTTTGCCGGTGCTTCTGCCCAGGTAGATGGATTCGATGAGTTCTATTATTCCGGCCGCAGACCTAACGGTATTTATATACCTCGATTTAGAAATGTAACCGATAAAAGATCAGACTATATCAGGGGGTTTGGGCTACAAGGGGGAGCTGGCAGAGGTGGCTGGTCAAGCAATATCGTCTTACAATCAGGTGGCATAGGGGAAGACTTAAAAAAAACATTGCAGGAACCTGCAACTTGGAATATTTCTCTTGTAGCATTTGGGGAATGCTTGCCATACCAGGAAAACAGGGTCATGATAAATAAGGATAAAAAAGATCCCTGGGGTCGATATATGTTGGAAGCCAACGTTGAATTTAAAGAGAATGAAAAAGCAATGAGCAAGGATATGACCGACTCATCAGCCGAAATGCTGGAAGCTGCAGGGTATACAAACATCAAGCCCAATTATGCCATCTCCTTTCCTGGAAATGCCAACCATGAAATGGGATCTGCAAGAATGGGTCGCGATCCTAAAACATCTGTTTTAAATGGATTTAACCAAATGCATTCCGTAAAAAATGTTTTCATTACCGATGGCTCATTTATGACTTCTTCAAATTGCGTAAATCCATCCCTGACTTATATGGCCATGACGGCCAGGGCCTGTGACTATGCAGTGAAAGAATTGAATAAAAGAAATATATAATTGCTCCAAACCCCATCTTGTAGTTCTTAGAATTTTCGTCATCCCAAACTTTGAGTAATTTTGTACAATAACGTATTCTATTTACAACTTAATTATCGATCAAGACAAAGATGTATATTTAATTTCTTCTGTAATCGAGCCCCTTTTTTAATATTAAAAAACGTATTGGTAATAAAGCCCATAAGTACTTAAAATAAAATAGGAAATTAGACCTCCCCTTTCGATATTTGTGTGATTATGCCAGAAAATAAAAACATAGGTGGAGAGGCATTGGTCTTTTCCTGCGGTTTATTGGATACCGGCAATGGTAAAACGGCTCATGGCCTTATCCGTGGCTCGGATCGGTTTGTCACCAAAGCTTTAGTAGATAAAAAATTTGCCGGTCACGATGCCGGTGAAGTGATGGACGGAAAAAAAAGAAATATCCCTGTATTTGCCAGTGTAGATGAAGCCTTAGCCTCATTCCCATCCATAAAAAATGCCATTGTAGGCCTTGCCCCCATTGGAGGGAAGTTGCCACCAGATTTAATCGAAGACTTACTGCTCAGTGCTCAAAAAGGACTGAATATTATAAGTGGCCTGCATGAATATGTTTCGGATCATAAAGAGATTGCTGATGCTGCTGCTGTTTCGGGAACCACCATCATTGATATCCGAAAGCCAAAACATAAATCGGAGCTTCATTTTTGGACTGGTAAAATTTTTGAAGTTACTTGCCCGATAGTAGCCGTGATCGGAATGGATTGCGCTATCGGTAAAAGATCTACTACTCGTTTTTTATTAGAAGCCTGTAAAAAACGAGGTATAAAAGCAGAAATGATATTTACAGGTCAAACCGGTTGGATGCAAAGTGGACGGTATGGTTTTGTATTTGATTCCACCTACAATGATTTTGTATCCGGCGAATTGGAACACGCCATTCACACTTGTTGGAAAAATGAAAACCCCGACATCATCTTTATCGAAGGTCAGTCAGGACTACGCAATCCATCCGGTCCATGTGGTAGTGAAATGCTCGTATCAGGTAATGCAAAAAAAGTCATTTTACTTGCGGCTCCCAAGCGTATCTACTATGAAGATGATGAGTCATGGGGCCCAATGCCCACAATTCAATCCGAAATAGACTTGATTAAAATGTATGGCAGCGATGTAATTGGTGTGGCATTAAATACCGCAGGTTGTACGCAGGAAGAAGCTATACTATTTAAAGATAAAATAACAAAAGAAATCGGATTGCCGGTTTGCCTGCCATTGGAAGAAGGGGTAAATGATGTAATGGAGGCGATAAAGGCGTTATTAAAAAAATAACCGATTTTTTCAGGGCCCTTTTAGTTCCGGGCAAAAGATGTATGCTAATAAAATAGCCGACTCTTAGTTATTGTTAAAATCGCAATTTCTTTGTCTGCCATTTCTTGGTATTTTATGCTTTTCTTGACAACCTTCAAACAATATTAAACTATTAATCCAGTTACTACTATTTCAAATATTATTAATATTGTATACTTTTAAATTATTTCTCTAAAAATGATAAAACTATTTTCCCTCAGCCTTCAACCACTTTTTCTTGCAGCAATTATGTTTGGGGTCAAAGTTCCAGACATAGTATTGGATGCATTTGACACCAAATTTCCCAATGCCGATGAGGTCATTTGGGATAAAGTAGATGACAAAACGTTTACAGCCAGTTTTATCTTCAACGATACTCTTCATGTGGCGCGTTTTTCAGATAAAGGAAAATGGCAGGAAACCCGGAAAGAAATAGAATACGACAGCTTGCCTGAAAAAGTAATCAACGGTTTTGAAAAAACATATAATGTAAGCAAAGTCAAATCCGTGATGAGAAGTGAATCTTCTACAGGGAAAATCAAATACATATTTGAAATCAAAAAACTGATAAAAACAGAGGAAGTGATTTTCTCTGAGTTGGGTAAAGAACAGGTCGCGCGGTAGTAATGTGTCATTAAATGGACATTGAACGGTGACTTAAAACCCTCCTTGGGTAACCTATATCCATTATCCAACATACTATAACAGATAACCTTCTTACCTTTACACTATGAAATTCGCTACCAAATTAATACATGCAGCTATAGAACCAGATCCATCTACAGGAGCTATCATGACTCCCATATTTCAGACTTCCACTTTTGTACAGTCTGCACCTGGAGATCATAAAGGATATGAGTATGCACGCACTCAAAATCCCACTCGAAATGTACTGGAAGCTAATCTGGCCGCCTTAGAAAATGGGAACTATGGTATTTGCTTTGCATCCGGATTGGCTGCACAAGATGCGGTGATGAAATTATTATCACCCGGTGATGTGATTTTATCCACTAATGATTTGTATGGCGGATCATTTAGGCAAATGAGGCGGGTATATGAAAAATATGGTATACAATCCAGGTTTGTAAATCTGTCTGATGAAAAAACAGCAAGAGAACACATAAAGGCTGGGATAAAATTACTTTGGATAGAAACCCCTACCAATCCTATGTTAAACATCATAGACCTTGAATTGGTATGTGGCCTCGCCAAAGAACATAATATCACCGTTTGTGTTGATAATACTTTTGCATCTCCTTATTTACAGAACCCACTGGATTACGGAGCGGATATTGTATTGCACTCCGCCACTAAATACCTTGGAGGTCACTCTGATGTAATACATGGTGCGTTGATCGTAAAATCAAAAGAACTGGCTGATCAATTGCATTTTATACAGAATGCTACGGGTGCAATCCCCGGACCCATGGATTGTTTTTTAATCTTACGAGGCATCAAAACATTACATGTGCGTGTACAGCGGGCATGTCAGAATGCAGCCCGCATAGCACATCACCTGGCCATTCATCCCCAGGTATCTAAAGTTTTTTACCCTGGCTTTGCTACCCATCCAAATCATGCGATTGCAAAAAAACAAATGCGGGATTTTGGAGGTATGGTATCCTTTGATCTAAAAAACAATACCTTGGAGGCAGCTCATAAGGTGTTAAGTAATACGCATCTTTTTTCATTAGCAGAGTCTCTTGGCGGAGTGGAGTCCTTAGTTGGTCACCCGGCAAGTATGACACATGCTTCTATTCCAAAAGAAGAGAGACTTAAAACAGGTCTTACTGACTCACTCATTCGATTGAGTGTTGGGATTGAAGATGTAGAAGATCTGATACAAGACCTGGATACTGCTCTTAGTCATGCCTGATAAAAAATTAAGCATCAAAGAATGGGCTGATGATGATAAGCCCAGAGAAAAAATGATCTCAAAAGGAGTCTATGCTCTATCCGATTCCGAATTATTGGCGATTTTAATTTCCACAGGCTCTGGCAAAGAATCTGCACTGGACCTCGCTAAAAATATATTAAAATCCATTGATCATAATCTTTCTTATTTATCCAAATCAAATATAGAGCAGCTAACTAAATTAAAGGGAATAGGCACAGCCAAAGCAACTACCATTTTAGCTGCCATTGAATTAGGACGGAGAATTAGCATTGCAAGCCCCCAAAATAAGATGGTGGTCAAAAATCATGAAGATGCTTCAGCACTTTTTGATCATATTCGAAATTTAGATCAGGAAGAGTTTTGGCTTGCTTGCCTCAATCGCAAATCAGAAGTCATAGATCTATCGTGTATCCACAAAGGGGCAATGCACATGGTATTGGTAGACGCCAGGCTGATCTTCGCCAGAGCACTCGAGAAAAAAGCACACCAGATTATAGTAGCACACAATCATCCGTCCGGTGACCCTAAACCAAGTGATCAGGATAGGCAACTGACTGAGAATCTCAAAAATATTTGTAGATTAATGAACATTCACTTTGCAGATCATATCATTTTGGCAGGAAAAAAAATATATAGTTTTAATTTATTCACATAACATACTAAGCTCCCATATCCCGTAAATGCTTAAGGTGTGAACGAAGTGCACTAGCAACTGTAGGAAACTCCGCATAAGTAACATTAAATTCCCTGCAGGTTTGTTTTACGACTTTGCTGATTGCCGGATAGTGTACATGACTTACTTTGGGAAACAGATGATGTTCGATTTGAAAATTAAGTCCCCCCCAAAACCAATTGTGCCATTTATGTTTCGTTGCGAAATTGGCTGTAGTATTTACCTGGTGTATAGCCCACTCGTTTTCTATATACAGCTCATCTCCTTCAGGGGCTATAAACTCTGTTTCACCATTTACGTGCGCTAATTGAAATGTGACTCCTATAAGTATACCACATGTAAAAACAAACACCACATGACCCGTAAATGTGGCCAATAATCCGACTTTTAGTATAGGTATTAAAATAAAGATAATGGCATACATAAACTTAGCTCCCCAAAACTGCATGGTTTGACGCGATGTCATATCAGGGATCACTACACTTTGAGCAATTTTTTGCCTGGAATATTTTTTAAAATCATTTACATATATCCATATAAAATACGAAAGGCTATAGATAAACAAACAATACCAATGTTGAAATCGATGGAATTTTAATTTTACCTGATTGTCGTTTGTCCGCATCAATGGCTTGATTTTAATATCTTCATCCATCTCTTCGATATTTGTAAAGGAGTGGTGAGCTACATTGTGTTTAAAATGCCATAGAAAACTACTCCCCCCCATCACTTCCAGCGTATTGGCCATCAGGGTATTTAACCATTTTTTATCGGAATAACTGGCATGGGCCCCATCGTGCATCACATTAAAACCAATAGCAGCAAACCAAAATCCCAGGGTGGCACATAGGCCATAAGCAAGGATGACATTGTCTGGAGTAAAAAATACCAACATCACATAATTCAGCAGCATCATAGAAATCAATATGGCTGATTTTACATATAGGATGATATTCCCCGTACTGGAAAGCCGGTTTAACAGGAAATATTCGTTTACCCTGCTGCGTAGTGTAGTAAAAAACAATGAATTGTTATTTGCAAATTTGACCGTAGGCATATTCATTTGATAGGTAGAGACAGTGTAAAGATATTTTTTCCTATGATAATCAGGACTTTAAATTTCCAAATAGGCTAAAATAAATAAGAGACTATGTTCATTTTCTGATTGCGCTCAAATCGAAACATCCGCTCTCTATTACAATCTCCCTTATATTTGCCGATCTTTCATGGCCGATTCCAATCAAAAAATAACAGGTTCACTCCTTCGCAGGGTTATCAGTCTGTCGGATAATTATAAAGGATTATTTTACTGGACTTTGCTGTTGGCTATCCTGCAAGCCCCTCTGGGTATCTTAAGACCGCATCTGATAAATGTAATGGTAGATAATCATGTAATGACCAGTCAGTTTGCAGGACTCACTATGTTGGTGGTGTGGTATATGTTGGTATTATTTGGTACCGTTTTCCTCCGGTACATATTCATTTTATCTACTAATCAATTGGGGCAGTCTATTGTACGTGATTTGCGAACAAAAATATTCCGTCACATTACGCATATGGATCTTGCATTTTTTGATAAGACACCGGTAGGGATTTCAACCACACGTACCATAAATGATATTGAATCCATCAATGAAGTTTTTTCTGAGGGCGTAATTACTATACTGGCCGACATATTGGGTCTTATAGCCGTGTTGATAATCATGTTTGTAGTCAGCTGGAAATTGACTCTGGTTTGCATCACTACCCTGCCCTTTCTTATCTATGCAAGCTATTTATTTAAAGAAAATGTGCGTGTCTCTTTTCAACAGGTCCGTGGCCATATAGCCAAAATGAATTCATTCCTCCAGGAAAGAATTTCCGGTATGCGCATCATACAAATATTCAATGCTGAAGACCAGGAGCGAGCAAAGTTTGACAAGATCAATAAAGACTATACCAAAGCCAATATCGACGGGATATTTTATTATGCCGTGTTTTTTCCTGTAGTTGAATTGATTTCAGCTACCTCACTGGCATTGATGGTTTGGTACGGATCCGGAGGAGTGATCAAAAACGAAGTTACCCTCGGTGCCTTAGTAGCCTTCCCCATTTACCTTTCTATGCTTTTCCGACCTATCCGGTTTTTGGCCGATAAATTTAATACGCTCCAAATGGGACTCATCGCTGCTGAACGGGTTTTTAGTATCCTGGATCATAAGAACAATATCAAAAATGAGGGAAAATTGATGACCCTGGAACTGAATGGTGATATTGAATTTGACGCTGTGCGGTTCAGTTATTTGGAAAATCAGGAGGTACTCAAGGGTATAAGTTTTAAAGTGCCTGCTTACAGTACCCTGGCCATAGTAGGGAGCACAGGTTCAGGTAAGACTACTATTATCAGCCTGATCGATCGCCTGTATGACATTCAACAAGGCCAAATCAAGATTGATGGTCACGATATCAAAGAGTATGATCTCACTACGTTGCGCTCACGTATAGGCGTAGTGCTTCAGGATGTATTTCTTTTCGGGGGCACTGTCACAGAAAATATTACATTTCGAAACGATAAAATATCTAAAGATTCGGTAATCCACGCTGCAAAACAAATTGGTGCTCATGATTTTATCGAAAATCTACCCGGCGGATATGACTTTGTAATTTCTGAACGAGGTTCCAATCTTTCAATGGGGCAAAGGCAGTTAATTTCTTTTGTAAGGGCCCTGGTCTACGATCCCGACATCTTAATCCTGGACGAAGCCACCTCATCCATTGACCCCGAGACTGAATCTGTAATTCAGTATGCCATAGAAAAATTAATTGAAAAAAGAACATCTATTATTATTGCTCACAGGCTCAGTACCATCAGGCATGCTGACCAGGTGATGGCTATGGATCATGGTGAAATCAAAGAAATTGGGTCTCACGAAGAGTTGTTAAATAAGCCTCATGGCCTGTATAGAAAATTGTATGATTACCAATTTGCCAAAGCAGTCACCGTATGATATCGCCCGTTTTATAAGAGATATTCAGGCTTTGGTCGATATTATGAATTAAGACAGAACTGATTTAGTGCTTAAATTTGTTTAAAGATTAAAAAATATCATGGAAAATCGTAAATATAGTTTGACGGAAACCTTAATAGGCCTGGTAATTATGGTAGCCCTGGTATGGGCAGCCATATTTGTGTTTACCGGGATTTTCAAGATCCTGAGTTTTGCTGCTCCTATAATGTTCATAGCCGCTTTGGTGATCAACTATAAAGTGGTACTAAGTTATGGAAAGCTCCTGGTTACGTTACTGCAGAAAAATACGATTATGGGTATCATCGCAGTGTTGCTTACCTTCTTTGCATTTCCTATTGTAGCTGCCCTTTTATTAGGTTTGGCAGTAATGAATAAAAAAGCCGACAGTTTTATGGAGCAGGAAAGACAAAAGAAAGAGGGAATTCCAACAGATTTCAGAGAACTCTCCTCTACTCCTAGAACAGGCTACGAAGAAATGTTTAAAGAAAAATAAACATTGAATTTTTTAGGCATTGTCTTCATATCCTATATAGGCTGGAGTGTATGCATTTTATATATCGCGTTGATTTTATTTTCTATATTTCAATGGCGAAGTAATGCACAGGTAAATGCTGATGAATCTAAACTTAAACCCTGTTCTATACTCATTCCGTATAGAAATGAAGCTAAAAATTTACCTGGTTTGCTGGATAGTTTGGACTCCATCCCTATCGATAAATCGCGGGTTGAAATCCTGCTTATTGACGATCATTCAGAAGATGAGAGTACGGCTTTCATTAAAACAAGAATAAAAACAAATTATATACTGCAGCAGGCAGATGGTATAGGGAAAAAAAAAGCCATTGATACAGGAATTTCCATTGCCAAGTTCGATACCATATTCCAGTTGGATGCAGACGGGACATTCGGGAAGCGATGGTTTTATTCACTCCAAAAAAGGTTGAATTCA
The DNA here is from genome assembly GCA_044227925.1 of Saprospiraceae bacterium. GTDB lineage: Bacteria > Bacteroidota > Bacteroidia > Chitinophagales > Saprospiraceae > JADJLQ01. The sequence goes on from JBGAVW010000003.1 coordinate 66,758, forward strand.
GGTATAGATTTCTTAACCGGAATAATTTCAATCAAAAATCCGCAAGGCTGGCTGGAACATTTCCAACTCTTCGAGCTCATGGCTTTAATGGGCATGACTAACGCTGGTATAAAGTCAGGGTATTGGCATATGGCTAATGGAGCTAATATGGCTTACCCCAAAAAATTGTACCGCCAGATTTCAAACCCTGCACATGCTGCGCATTCATCCGGTGATGATATGTTTTTAATAGAAGAAGCCCGGCGTCAAAAATTGAATATTGACTTTAATAAGGATCGGGACGGAATAGTCTATACCCAGCCCGTTTCAAATCTAAAGACACTTATACATCAGCGACTCAGGTGGGCATCAAAGAATAGTGAGTTGAATAGTCTACACTTAAAATGGATTCTTTTCTCAGTTATACTATTCAATATCTCGCTGATTATACTGCCTTTCATCCATTCAGGGTATGCAGTCCTTTGGATTATCAAGTTATTGGTAGATCTGATATACTTATTGGTACTAAGTAAAGATTTCAGTACTACAATCAAGTGGTTATATTATCCGGTTTCTGCCCTTTTTTATCCCCTATTTATTGGATATATTGGCTTATTACATATGGTTCGTTACAGGTTCAGCTGGAAGGGAAGGCTATCTGATTCTCAGAGATAGGTTGTACATTCATTCTAATTTTAATACTACATGCCAGGCGATCGATATGATTACATAATTATAGGCTCCGGTTTCGGGGGCTCTGTTTCAGCCATGCGCTTATCAGAAAAGGGATATAGGGTTTTAATCATTGAAAAAGGCAAAAGATTTGAGGCCAAAGATTTTCCTAAAACAAATTGGAATTTTAAAAAATACCTTTGGATGCCCTCTTTGAAATGGTTTGGGTTTCTGAAACTTACTTTTTTTAAACGACTTTTTGTTTTGTCTGGAGTGGGTGTCGGTGGCGGCAGTTTGGTATATGCTAATACATTGATGGAACCACTAGAGCCATTCTATAAAGGTATTCCTCTGCAACATCTCGATTGGAAAACGGTATTAAGACCCTATTTTACTAAAGCCAAACGAATGCTTGGAGTTACCAGGGCCAAAAACAATTATGCTGATGATATAATATTAAAAGAAGTAGCCGATGCATTAGGCGTTTCCAATTCATACAAAGGGGTCGATGTAGGAGTATACTATAATGAGGATAAGAGTCTGCGTGACCCCTATTTTGATGGGGAGGGACCATTACGATCTCCCTGCATCGAATGTGCGGGGTGCATGGTGGGCTGCAGATATAATGCTAAAAACACATTAGATAAAAATTATTTATGGTTTGCAGAAAAAAAAGGAGCTACAATCCTGGCTGAGACTGAAGTTATAAAAATCGAATCGGGATCATCAGGCTATACAGTCCATACAAAGGGCAGTACACGGCAATCCAGCCTTGCCGTCTTTCAATCAGAAGGCTTGATAATAAGTGGGGGTGTATTAGGCACCCTGGATTTATTATTCAAACAAAAATATTTCTACAAAACCCTACCTGAGTTATCAGCTACACTAGGACAGCAGGTACTGAGTAACAGCGAATCAATAAGCGGAGTAATAGGTGCTGACAAAAAACTTAATAATGGTGTGGCCATCAGCTCCATGATACAAGCAGATGAAAATACCCAGATTGAATTGTGTAAATTTTCTGATGGTTCAGGGTCGTTATTCCGGTTTGCTTTTATAGCTGCAGCTGGAACCAATAGATGGAAAAGGCTGGGCACTATGTTCCTAAATACCATTTTTCACCCATTAAACTTCCTTAAATGGATAATTCATGGCCATAATGCCAAAAAAGCTGTAATAGTCTTGGTAATGCAAACCGTCAAGAATGCCCTGACTATGAAATGGACTGGGAAAAAAATGACATTGATAAATGGTAACCAAAACGAACCTATACCCGTTTTTATTCCTTCTGGCCACAAGACCATGATGAAGTTAGCCCAAAAATCAAATGGAGTTGCAGTAAATGCTTTGACAGAAACCTGCTTAAATATGGCTACCACAGCACATATATTAGGAGGTTGTCCTATGGGGGATTCGGCAACCTCAGGTATGGTCAATGAACGGTTTGAGGTACACGGCTACCCAAATATGTATATAATTGATGGGAGCATTATTCCTGCCAATATCGGAGTAAATCCCAGTCTCACCATCACTGCCCTGGCTGAATATGCCATGGATCAGATAAAAACTAAATAAGGATATATACTTCATTCTTGGTTTTCTTTCCTAATTTTGTTTGCACAAATTTCAAACAACATGTATTCTATACTAAAACATGCTCACTCCGGCATTCGATGGATTGTATTGATTCTGCTGATATGGGCGATCTATGATGCTTTTACTAAATGGAAAGGCAATACAGCATTTAATAACACTAGTCGCAGGCCTTCATTCCTTGCCTTTAATTTTACCCATATTCAGGCTTTAATTGGACTTATTGTTTATTTTTATACTCCCCGCATCAGCTTTTCAGCGGGCCTGATGAAAGACCGGGTAATGCGTTTTTTTGCCGTAGAACATCCAATGATGATGCTCATAGCAATTATTTTGATTACCATTGGTTATATTAAAGGTAAGAAACTGAATTCGTTTAAAACCATTTTCTGGTATTACCTTATTGCATTAATTTTGATTTTGGCAGGTATACCTTGGCCGTTTATGAAGTCTTTTGCAAGTGGCTGGTTTTAAAGAAACGTACTGAAGTTATCATCGACTACACCAAAAGCGAGTGTACTAAAAAATACTTAGCATTCACAGACCCGTTGATAATTTGATTTTAAGTTCGGATTCAAATCAATTTATCCTGCCTGGCAATTCGTATCGCTCCTTCCTTGGAATTTACATCCAGTTTATTGTATATATTTTTGATATGTGTTTTTACAGTTTCCTTATCAATAAATAATTCGGTTGCGATGCTGGTACGGCTTTTACCTTCAGCTATACATTCTAATATTTGAGTTTCCCTTTTTGTCAAAGGAGAATCGGTCTTTTTTCGAAAAGAATGTATTACCATTTTTGCTATCCCGGCACTCAATGGTCCGCCACCCGACATCACTTCTCTTATTGAATCCAGTATTTTGGATGAGGTAGAATTTTTGGTCAAATATCCGGAAGCACCAGAACTCAAAGCCTTAAAAATATTTTCTTCATTATCATATACAGTAAGTATGATGATGTGTCCCGAAGGGTACTTTTTCTTTATCCTCTCTATTGCCTGTAATCCATTTAAACCGGGCAATTCTATGTCGAGCAATATGACATCAGGATAGTCGGAGATCAGGTATGGTTCGGCATCTTCGAAGGAGGCATAACTATTGACCATTCTGATGCCCTCCGCCCGTCCTATCAGATAGCTGTATCCTTCCCGGATGGTCTTGTCGTCTTCAATTAGTATTACTCGAATATCCATTTATTTTCAGCGAATTGCATTACAAAGTTGAGATATTATTAATAAATCATCATCCCTCGGATTGGGGGATTTTGACTGTAAATCGAATTATAGTGCCCCTTTTTTCATGCGTAGTTATTTCAAGTTTGCCTCCAATTCTATCTGCCCTTTTTTGCATATTTTCCAATCCATTGCCTTTCCTGATATGATCAATAGAAAATCCTATACCATCATCCATAATTTCTACTACTAAATTTTCCTGCCGCTGGTCCTGGATTTTTTCAAATTTTAAACTGACCTGATGGGCGTTGGCATGCTTTAATACATTGTGCAACGCTTCTTTACATATCATGATCAGATTACGGCTAAATTCAAATGGTGGTTTGATAAATACGTACGCATCATCAGATACACTCATTTTAAATTTAATCTCGGATTCCTGGAATAATTCCATACCAAAATTTTGTATGCGATCCAGGGTATCACGTAAGGTATGTTTTGCCGGTGCCAATGCCCATATTATATCTTTAGTCCCAAGGTACAATCCCTGGATGTTTTCTTTTATTTGGATAATCAATTTTTGCTGGTCTGAATTAGGATTAACTTTGGTTTCCAGGATGTCGGTAAGTAGTGAAAGCCTGGTGATTTTATTACCCAGATCATCATGCAAATCTTCCGAGGTCCGTTGTTGAATTTTGATTTGTTCCTGTCTTCGTACTTCATCTACTAATTTTATACGGGAGGTTTTGAGATATATTCTGTATTTCTGGATAAATGCACCCAACAGCAAAAGAGATACCACTATTGAAAATCGAAACCAATTTTTTTGATAAAAAGGCCCGTCTATTACAAAGGAATAAGACAATGTTTTTGATTCTAAATGTGGTGCAGAAGCAAGTACAGCTTTAGCCTTAAATACATATTGTCCCGGTGGCAGATTAGGATAAATCACCGTAGATTGTGTCTGAGGTTTTGAAAACATTTCACTGGTACCGGAAAGATAATATTGATATTGAATGTCGTCGGCAGCAGACAAATGCAATCCTTGAAGGTGAAAACTAATATGATTTTGTTTATATGCCAGATGCAACATGGGTAAAGCAGCAGCACTATCGGCACTCATCATTACCTGTTGACTATTCAAGGGAGCAGAAAAAATATCTATGGATTTTAAAAATACAGAAGGAGGAGTACTGTAATTATTATGTATGGATTTATATACGTACAATCCTTTGGTGGTACCGACCCAAATATTACCTGCTCTGTCTTTGTACATAGCATTTTGATTGCATTCAGGCCCTAGCTTCTGGCTTGTTTTTAAATGTTGCACATCAAATGAATCACTGACTGCAATATATTTTACCTTATTCAACCCATTTATCGTTCCGGTATATAAAAAACCATTGTCTTCAAGCAGGCTGAATATCATATTAGATGACAAACCATTGGATTCATTACAATTTATCAATTTGGAATTACGATAGTCCTTATTCCAAAGGTATATCCCATTTTCCGATGTACCGAAAGCAAGATAGGTATCATAGTTCTTTATAGCACCTACCAGAAAGGTATTCAACTCAGACAAAAAGAAAAATCCTCCTGAGTCAGCATTTTCATGTACTACGCGTAGCCCGGCACCGGTGCCTATCAATATAGAGTCATTGATATAGGGTGCAATGGCAAAACAACTATTATTAATGCCTTTAATTTTTTTTAGTGATTTGTTTTTATATCGTAATAGTCCCCTGGGAGTACCTATCCACAATGCAGAGTCAGTATGTTCATATAAAGAAATTACATTTTGAGGCTCTTTATACAATTGCACAGACTTATAGATGTTCTTGGATTTTGATAGATTCCAGAGTCCAGACCCTATAGTGCCTATCCATACACTCCCATCATACGAATTGGCCGAACTATTAATTTTTACATTTTCACCCATCCTGCCTGGCTCATTCAGTGTAATGGCTTGTCCGGCCTCATTTATTATGGAAAGACCGTGTTCCAAACTACCGACATAGATTTCCTTTTCTTTTGATTCTGCAATAGACATCACCACGTTGCCGCTCAACCCGGTAGTAATATCGTATATCAGGTTAGTATTGGGTCTCATTCTGTAAATTCCGTTCCCATCGCTTGCAAACCAAATATTTTTTTCTTGATCGCTGATAATGTCATGTATCACATTATCAGTAAGTCCCTGTGCTGATCGGAGTATCTCTATTTTATTTTTCAGTCGGTCCCATTTAATAGCGCCTTTGGTGGTGGCAACATAATACTCATTTTTTTGATATGGCAGGATTCCTGTAAAATAGGCATCGGTGGATACTGGCAATCGCAGCATTTGATTTTTTTGAATTTTATACAGACTGCCCGGATTGACTCCAATCCAAGTGCCTTCCTCTATATCTTTTACCAATTGTCGCATTTGCATTAGACTGTCTTTTGATGGAAACAGCACATACGGGTGCCAGTTTTCCTTATCGTAAGCAAATATCCCTTTCCTGAAAATAGCGGCAATTACCGTATCATGATTCATAGTAAAACAGGTAATTAAATCATTTGCCTGGCTGACTTTAGAGAGTTCATTCTTTTGGCTATTGTATTTATAAAGATTAAGGTTTTTACCTAATACATAAATGTCACCATTGGTTGCCTGATCGATATATAAAGCCGATAGCGAATGGCCCGCACTATCCACATGCACATTTTTAAACGACCGGCCGTTCCATATTTGTATATTCCTCGAGGTTGAAACCCAGATAGAATTCGATTGATCCACAAATACATAATCGGCTATGGAATGGCTGAGGCCACTACTGTAATTAAAATTTTTAAACTCTTTACCATCAAATCTGCTGATGCCCCCAAGCGTACTTGCCCACAAAAAACCATTTTTATCAATAGCAAGATTGTTCAATTGCGATTGCACCAAACCTTGTTCAATACTAAAATTGACAATATCGTATTTCTGTGCTGTCAGGGTAAAAAAAAACAACCAGCTAAAAACAATATTCAAAACGATTGGAGTTCCTCTCAAAATTATGGTGGCTTAGTTTAAACGTATACAAAGTTCTACTAATTTATGAGTTATAGATCACCCTTTTGGGGTGAATAAAGGATATTTTCAAATTACTATTAAATTAAACATATATATAATATATAAATATATGATTGTTAAATTTTTGTCAAAATATGTTATATATAACAGAATATCTTAATTTTGAAAAAACTTCTTTATGAAATCATTAAAATTATCCCTGATTATCACTCTGCTGATAGCCTTTACTCAGTGTCAGAAAGATGAATTTGGTAATTCAAAAAAGACCGATTCATTCAATACCAGTCTGGCGACAGATTACATGGATTTATTGCGTGAAATCACCAAAGCTCATCCTGGATTTAGCCCACCTGTAGCCAGCAGAGCATTTGGATATGCGGGGATAACCCTGTATGAGTCACTTGTAAACGGCATGCCGGGGTACGAAAGTCTGGCAGGAAAAATCAATGGATTGTCTGAACTTCCTCAGCCAGAGGCAGACCAATCGTATCACTGGGGAGAAGTGGCAAATGCCGCTATGAATGAGGTAATAAAACTTTTTTATCCCCAGGCGCCAAGCAGCCTAAGTTCCCAAGTTGAATTTTTACAAGCAAAATATAAAACCGATTTTTCATCGGAGGTGAGTGAAGAAGTATTAAAAAGAAGTGAGGAATATGGAAGAGTTTTGGCAGCTGCTATATTTGAATTTTCCAAGTCCGATGGTGGACATGAAGGATATAAAAATAATTTTCCGGCATACACCGTCCCTAAAGGCAACGGATTTTGGGTGCCCACCAATGCTAACCTCACGCCCCTGCAACCGTACTGGGGCAATAATAGGACTTTCGTAAAGGATGTGGTAGATCATTCTCAGCCAACTATACATAATCCATTTTCAACTGATAAAAATTCGATATTTTATGCACAAGCTCTGGAGGTATACTCTATTGGTAAAAATCTGACCAATGAACAGAGCACCATTGCCAAATTTTGGAGTGACGACCCTGGAGTACCAGGTACACCACCCGGCCATTCCGTTTCCATAGCTACAATAGCTTTAAAAAACACCAAGGCTCCTTTAAGTAAGGCCGCAGAAACCTATGCCAAGGTGGGCATGGCCGTTTCGGATGCTTTTGTATCCTGCTGGAAATGCAAATACGTATTTAATCTCCTGCGTCCGGTTACCTATATTAAAGAAAATATAGATGCCAACTGGTCTACGCTTTTGCCTACACCTCCGTTTCCTGAATATACTTCTGGTCATTCTGTACAGTCCGGTGCCACGGCCAGGGTATTATCTGATTTATTTGGGTACAATTTTTCATTCATTGACGATACGCACGGTAAGCGTACAGATATAAATGGATCGCCAAGGCAATTCAGGTCTTTCGATCATTTTGCCGCAGAAGCAGCCATATCAAGGCTTTACGGAGGAATACATTATCGTCAAGCCATAGAACTCGGTGTAGATCAAGGGACTAAGGTGGGCGATTTAATAAATTCTATGAAATTTCGCAACTAGGATCTTTCTCCGTCACTGACTGTTGGGCACAAATTTCTATTTAGGATTTAGGGACCTGTATTTAAAATCAGTCTAATTTTAAGTTTATTTGTTAAACATATTTGTCTGCGAGTATGTTTTTTTATAATTTTATGCGAAAACCATTAATAAAAAATTATGAAGAAGTATTTTACATTTATAGTTGTGTTCTCTTTACTCACATCTTGTGTGGGCAAGAAAAAATACGATATGGCTACTAAAGACAAGATGGCCATAGAGGAAGAAATGAAGCAAATAAAAGCCTCACTCAAAAAAAGTCAGGAAGAATATGCTGATCTGATGAAAAAATACAATGATGAGCAAGCCCGTGTAAAGTCGGAAAAACAAATGGCTGATGCCAAAGCATCTGAGTATCAGACAAAACTTAAATCACTGGAGAACCAATTGGATCTGGCAAATAAGACCAATACCAACCTGTTGAGCCGGTTGGAAGATCTTTCCATCATCAGTAAGTCAGGGGCAGAAAACATTCAAAAATCACTGGAAGCCATTAACCAGCAGTCGAAATACATTCAAGGTCTTAATACCAAGATTCAAATGAAAGATTCACTGAATCTTGCTCTGGTGACCAACTTAAAAAGATCGTTGGCAAATATAAATGACGAAGATGTAAAAGTTGAAGTAAGAGGTGGCTTGGTATATGTTTCCATAGCTGATAAATTACTTTTCAAATCCGGAAGCTATAATATTAATGCAACAGCGGAAAATGTACTTGGCAAGGTTGCACAGGTAGTAAATGATCATAAAGAGATTGACATTTTAGTTGAAGGCCATACTGATAATGTAAGTATCAGCACTGACCAAATCAAAGACAATTGGGACTTATCTGTGTTAAGAGCGACTGCTGTAACCAGGATGTTGCAAAAGAAATTTGGTGTAGATCCTTCCCGAATGACCGCCGGTGGCAAAAGTGAATATTCACCAAAAGATAGCAATGAATCTGCATCCGGCAGACAAGCCAATCGCCGAACAGAAATCGTAATCACACCAAGGCTTGATCAATACATTGGATTGATGACCAAAAGCTGATAAAATATAGTATAGCTACTACAAAAAGCCGCTTGTAACACCAGGCGGCTTTTTTTTTGTAAATTTTCCCTTACATTTTAAAGATATCCCTGATCTTGCGGTTGATCTTGAAATTAAAATTGACTTTAATCGGTATCTTTTGCCAGTATTATCTGCAAGCACAGCTAAATAATGGCATGACCCTGAATTGTAATGATAAATCCCTAATTGAAATTCTATCTGAAATAAACTTTAAATCCGAATTCAGCATTTTCATTCACGACAGTACTTCTTTAAAAGATATTATTATTAAATCGGAATGCAAAGAGTACGAAATCGAACCACTCCTTAATCATATTTTACAAGGAACCGGTCAAAAATTTTTAAGATATGACTACCATCTGTTTGTAGTTGCCGATTCCAATCTCTTAAACACCGAATTATTTGCAAATTTTTTTATTAAAAAATCCAGACTCGACGAAACATTGTCTTCAGATGGGGTAATTATAGGCCACTCTGATTCAATAAACCGGTCAGGGCAGGCCCTTTTACGCGGACTGGTCATAGACGGGAAAACAGATAGTCCGTTAATAAATGCTTATATTAATATTCTCAATACCAATCAGCAAACAGTCAGTGAGTTGGATGGTAGTTTTGTATTGAAATTACCAGTCGGTGCTTACACTTTGGAAGTGGAGGCAGCTAATTATCATTCCTATCAAAGTAAATTAAAGATATATAATGATGGATACCTAATGATAAAAATGTATTCCAATTCCATTGACTTACCTGAAGTGGTCATAGGAGCATCTGCGCAAAGCAGGTTGGAAAATGCTGTTGCCGGGGTTGCCGAATTATCCGTAAAAGAAATTAAAAAACTTCCTGCTTTGTTGGGTGAAAATGATGTGATTAAAGCATTACTCACCTTACCCGGAGTGAATAATACAGGTGAGGCTGGAAGCGGTTTTAATGTCCGTGGTGGAAATATTGATCAAAATTTAATCCAACAAGACGGCATTTTTTTCTTAAACCCATCCCATGTATTGGGATTATTTTCTGCATTCAATCCCGAAGTAATCAAACAAGTTACTTTCTATAAAGGCCACGTTCCTGCTCAATTTGGAGGGCGTACATCATCTGTGCTCGAAATTAAGTTAAAAGATCCCAGTTACACTAAATACAATTTTTCAGGTGGTATTGGGCCTATAGCATCAAAATTTTTTGTTGAAGGACCACTGGTACAAAACAAAACATCTTTTTTCCTGGGAGGTCGTTTTACATATTCCGACTGGATACTAAATCTCATGCGTGATCCTAATTTAAAAAACAGCAGTGCCAATTTTAATGATTTTAACTTGAAATTTTCGCATAAATTGAATGAATCAGCGCAGATTCAAATGAGTACATACCACAGCCGCGATCATTTTCAATACGCAGACCAATTCGGCTATGGTTGGGCATCCAACTCGATCTCCATCATTTATCAGAATGTACTTAATAAGCATACTATTTTACAGTCTAATCTGATGTACAGTGAAAATAAGAATGAATTTTTAGATGGCACATCCTCCGTGGAGAACAAATTGGAAAATGGAATAGATTATCTCAAAGCCAAATTAAATATTTCTACAGACAGATTTGAAAATCAAGGAATCAACCTGGGATTGGAAGTCACCAGATACCTTACCCGTCCGGAGAAATTTTCAGCTGGCAGCGGATCTCAAAGCATAAGCTCAAGTATTCAACAAAGTAAAGGTGAAGAATATGCCCTTTATATAAATGACGAGATAAAATTATCTTCATCTCTTTCTGCATCCATAGGAATGAGGCAATCTTTTTTCAGAAATTTTGGTCCCGAAGAAGTACATTTTTATTCTACTAGTGATAGCAGGGTTCCCAACAACATAATCGGTAGTAAAAAATATGCGGCTAACAGCACTATCAAGACCTATTTTAATCCCGAGCCTCGATTGGGCCTGGCCTTAAAACTCAGTAATCAAAGCTCGATCAAATGGAGCTTTAATCGTTTAGCTCAATACATTCACCTGATTTCAAATACAGCTGCAGCCACTCCTGTTGATATCTGGGCATTATCCAACACGCATATCAAACCTCAATTGTCAACCAATTATTCAGTAGGCTTTTACCAAAATATAAATGAAACTGAATGGGAAACCTCTGTCGAATTTTTTTATAGAAAAAGCAAAAATATAATTGAATATAAAGATTTTGCAAGGCTATTACGAAATGAAATGCTGGAAACGGCCATATTTGGAGTAGATGGCAAAGCATATGGTGCCGAGTTTTATCTGAAACGAAATAAGAACAATCCCTCGGGATATATTTCATATACATTGAGCCGCAGCTTTCGGAAAACCCAAAACCGGTTTGCAGATGAAATAATAAATAATGGTAACTGGTATGCCTCCAATTTTGATAAGCCACACAATCTGAATGCAGTTATCAACTTTCAATTAAAAAAGACCATGCTGCTTGCATGTAATTTTGTATACAACAGCGGCCGTCCTCTAACTGCCCCGGTAGCTGATTTTTATTTGGGTGACAATGGCGTTTTTCTGGATTATTCAGAAAGAAATCAGTTCCGTATCCCTGATTATCACCGTCTCGACATTTCCTATACCTTGACTCGCGGCGCAGTACGGAGTAACAAAAATAAAGGCAGCCTCACTTTTTCAGTTTATAATCTCTACTCGCGTCGCAATGCTTTTTCAGTATATTATAAACGCAACTCAGGTCAACCACTGGTAGCATATAAACTTGCAGTATTGGGTACTGCCATTCCATCCATCACTTATAATTTCCAATTTTGATGAAAATCTTTTGGTTTTTAGGAGTATGTGGACTGCTTTTACTTTCCAACGCCTGCATAGAAGAGATACCGGTGCAACCAGGCTCCCCAGTGGAAAAACTGGTAGTTTCAGGCATTTTAAATAATGTAAAAGAGAATCAAATAATTAAATTACAAATGACAACAGGCTATGGCCAGCCCCCATACAACATAGAGAATGCGGAAGTCATACTTTATGAAAATAAAATAAATAAATATTCCTATGTAGAACAAAATCAGGGGAAATATGTCCTCGAAGCAGATAAATTCACAGCTAAAATCGGTGCTGAATATTATATAACGATAAGTTTACCAAACGGAAAAAAATACCAAAGCTTGCCTGAGATAATGCTAGAATCCATTGCCCCTGATTCGCTCAGTTGGGATATTACAACTAAAAATGAGATCATTCTGGAAGGTTATCCAAGAGAATATAAAGCAACTTCTGTGTATCTCCACACTTCATTACCCAATAACGACCCCGACATCTGCCTCCGCTGGATTTCAGCAGGAGCTTTTCAATTCACTACATTACCAGAATGCAATCCATTCAGATCTACCAATACCTGTTATTTTTCGAATGAATTGAAACCAGGAGATCCAATGATTTATTCCAATGAGGAATTGAGGCAAAACAGATTGAATCGGTTAGAAATTGCGTTTGAATCCATGGAACCTGATTATAAATTTATGGAAACGCATTATTTTATAGTGAACCAATACAGAATATCAAAAAAGGCCTATACTTATTTTAAAGACCTGAAGTCTGTATCTTCTTTAAATGGCAGCATATTTGATGCCGTACCTGCGAGTGTTAAAGGCAATGTATATAACTCAGGGGATAAAAATGAATATGCTCTAGGCTATTTTCAGGTATCCGCTGTAGTCCCCATACGACTCAAAGTGGTTTCATCAGACTTCGCGGGTAAATATGCTTTACTTTCAAAAACAGGCAACCTTTGTGCATGGTTGTATGGCAATTCACAAACCTATTTTCAGGCTTGCTGCGATTGTTCCCTTCCTGATCCGATCATATCCAAACCTGACTGGTGGTAATATGAAGGTGTGTTTAAAATATTTACTTTTGATCGGCATCCTGATTGGGGACATGCAAATTATGCCTGGACAACATTTTTTAATTCATACTGACCAGGACTATTATATTTCAGGTGAAAATATCTCCTATTGTATTTACCCTAATAAAAATATTTATGCTGATTCGATGCTTATTTTGGTTTCCTTGTATTCAAAACAAAGCACCCTGGTCAGTAATCAAATGCACCGTCTGGCCGATGCGTCCGTTTCCGGAACAATTAAAACCAATCATAGTCTAAAAGAAGGAAATTACACTTTAGTATGCTACGCAGTATGGGATCATTCTTTTTCTGATTCATCACAGGTCTTATATTCTTTTAAATATATTTCGGTTTATAATGACCTGGAACAGCCCCCTCAACTACACACAAGCCAGATTGAATTCAACGATTTAAATGATATCATTCAGGATACTTTGACTGTATCCGATCTGGATCATAAAAAATACCATACCCATCCCGTAAAGTTAACTCCGCAAAATCAGTCAGTCCAACTTCAAAGTTATTCTGTATCCATCAATAAAATCAACTCCCTAAAGGAACTTTCACCGGATGTAAATCCGGATAATGATAATAAGTCACCGGGACTGAAAGACTTTGTAGTAAGAAAAAAGATCATTTTGGAGGGTGAAGTCAAAGATCCTGCAACACGTAATAAAGTAAACGAAAAATACCTGACCTTATATATAGCCAAAACCGGGAGTTTCCAGCGAATAACCTCAAATAACGGTCAAATAAAATCCAGCATACATGATATTAAAGGTGATTTCAGTTTTCAGCTTTTATCTTTAAATCCAAACCAACACTCCCCACTGGAGTTCACACCTGTGGATTACCTGGATAAATTTGGTTCCGTAATTCACCAGGCACCTGACCTGATCAGAAATGAAACCATGAACTATACGTTGCTTCAGTATACTAAGCGAAGATTACTTGAAAACCTATACAAAGGATCTACTAATTCCAGGAATGCACCAAAAGACAGTATGTACTCTTTCCTGGCTGACAAAGAATATTATATCGCAGATTTTCAGGATATAAAAAGCCTGGAGGAATTTATTAAAGAAGTAATGGTCGACTGTTCAATTACTACGGTCTTAAATGATAAAAAATCTTTGCGACTGCGCAACAAAGACTCGCGGGATCTTTACCGATGGCCAGCCTGGTATTTACTAAATGGTTTTTTCAGGGGAGACGAAGATGCATTATTAAATTTTGATATTTCCAAAATTAAAAAACTGGCTTTATTCAACACCAAGAAAACAATAATTCCACAATTTGACCCCCTGATGCAATACAGTGGTATTTTTTCAGTATCCACCTATTTACAGGATGAAATACCAGCCTATGTTCATAATTCTGTTGGTCTTTCTGAGACTTCATTCATATCTCCCTTTCCTGCTTTACCCAAGGAAGGGCCACCTGATCTCAGAACAAAGCTTACATGGCTTACTAATATTAGATTAAGTGAAAATGGGGTTTTGAACCTGCCCATCCCTGCATCTGATATTCGTGGGCTTTTCCTTGTAAGAGTAATGGGCAAAAATGCAACAGGTGAATTTGAACAGCACAAGGAGATTATCCGGATAAAATAACTTTTTTTAACCAAATACAGTTGGCAACTTAGGAAATGAAAGTTCAAATACACTTCCTACACCTTCTTTCGAAGCTACGTGTATATTTCCTTTATGCATTAACATTATTTGTTTGGATAAGCTGAGACCAATACCTGAGCCACTGGCTTTGGTACTGTAAAACGGCACAAAAATTTTATCCATTACCTCCTTTGAGATACCCTTGCCATTATCACTTACTTTTATAAGCATTTTCTGATTTTCCTCCTGGGCCGACAATTCAACAGTTCCATCTTCTTTACCCATTACGGCGTCTTTTGCATTTAATAACAGGTTTATCACTACTTGCTCCAATAAGTTGGGATCTGCTGATACTGTCAGGTTTGGTTCTTTGATGATGATATCCAATTCTATTCCGGATTGCTCAAAAGAAGGATTCATCAGATTAAACATATTGGCAAAGAGTTCTTTTATTGGGATGGATTTTATTTGCGGTTGACTGACTTTATTCAGGTTTCTATAAGTTTGTGCAAATTTTAACAAGCCTTCGCTTCTCTTTTTGATAGTTTCCATGCCCAGGGCAATATCCTCCTTATCGCTATCAGGAGATTGCATACGTGATTTTAATGTATCTGCAAGTGAGGCGATCGGTGCTACACTATTCATTATCTCATGAGTCATTACACTTAATAGTTTTTGCCATGCATTTGCTTCCGTTTCATCAATTGCTTCATTGATATTTTGAATGGCTACCATCTTGTATCTTTTATTTTGCAGATTAAATGAAGTAGCATTTAAAAGCACTTTCATTTCTTTAAGACCTTCACTTAACTTGACTACTTCCTGGTCGCCGGATTTTATATTTTTTATTTTAGAGTAGAGCAGTTCATTTCGTTTTTCGAGCGAATGAATGGTCTTCAGATAAGGTATTTGTAATAAATTTTTAAGAGTTTCATTTAGCCAAATTACATCACCGTTTTCTTCTTCATAAGATATAATTCCCGTATTAATAATTTCCAATACTTTCTGTAAATATTGATAATGGGTTTCTTTCTCCAGTGAAATATCCTTTATGGTACTATTTATTTCATTAAATCCTTTACGTAGGGTCTTGAGTTCACTTGGGGCTTCTCCTACATTAAAATGCCGTGAAAAATCCCGGTAATGAACACTCTCTACATACGTGGATATTTCGTCATAGGCTTTTTTATTAAATAAATAAAAATCATATGACTGATACAGTAGTATAAAAAAAGGTATGATGGCATATATTTCCAATCCCTTTATCATCAGCCACACTATACAAAAAGAAGTAATCAACAGGTAGATCACTCTAAATATTATTCTTACCTCAAATCGTTTTAGCATTTTTATATGAACTAATAAAACGTAGCTTAAATATCGTATTTATTCAGCCTCCTGTACAATGCCGTCCTGGTGATTCCTAATTCCTTCGCAGCCTTGGTGATGTTGCCGTGGTGTTTTTCCAATACCCTGATCACAGCGTTTTTCTCCACTGTACTCAGTTTAGTTTCATCATCCATATCATCCGGAATATGAGATTCAATATTTGAAAACACAATTTCGGAAGCAGACAACTCGTCTTTATCGCATAATATTACTGCCCTTTCAATTGTATATTGTAGCTCACGCACATTACCTGGAAAATTATAGGACAACAATTTGGTGATAGCCGAAGTCCCTAACTTAAGGTCTGGCTTGTAGTATTTGGTAGCATATGTTTTGATGAAATGATTTGCCAGCACTTCGATATCTTTTCCTCTTTCTCTTAGTGGAGGTAGCCTCAGGTCTACAGTATTGATTCTATATAATAGATCTTTTCTAAAACGATGCTCATTAGCCAATTCGGTAAGCGGAAGATTGGTGGCACATATTAACCGGATATCGATTTGGCTTGGCAGATTGGATCCAATGCGGGTAATGTGCCTATTTTGAATTACGGTAAGTAATTTAGCCTGTTGAGTAAGTCCTATATTTCCAATTTCATCCAAAAACAAAGTTCCGCCTTGAGCCGCTTCTATCCTCCCTATCCTATCTTCTTTTGCATCCGTAAATGATCCTTTCTTATGGCCAAAAAGTTCACTCTCAAATAGCGATTCCGTAATAGCCCCCAGATCTACTTTCACAAAAGGTTTTTCATTTCGATTAGAATGAAAATGGATCAAATTTGCCAGCACATCCTTGCCTGATCCATTTTCACCCAGTATCAGGATATTGGCATCTGTAGGGGCTACCTTTTGCACTTTTACCATAAGATCCTTCATTACATCAGACTCACCTAAAATGGAAATTTCTGATGAAATAGCTGGAGTGTGTATGATCTTCTTCTTTTTTTGAAAAGCGTCACTGACACTTTGAATCAATTTATCATTTTGCCAGGGTTTCAATATAAAATCTTCTGCCCCTTCCTTTAATGATCGTACAGCAAGATCTATGTCACCATAGGCTGTGATTAATATTACCTGAGTATCCGGCTTAATTTTTTTAATTTCTCTGAGCCAATATAAACCCTCATTACCGGATTGGATGCCACTTTTAAAATTCATGTCCAATAATATGACATCGAAATCTTTCTGTTTAAGCAGTGATTTTAATTCATCCGGATATCGACTAAACTCAATCGTCTTTACCAATGGCCTCAACAGCAATCTGACTGCTGTCAAAACATCCTGATCGTCATCGACTATTAGAATTGAACTTTCCCTTAGTTGCATATATTTTCCAAAAGTCGGTAAAATCTGGCGAGAAACCATACGTTGGGCAATAACTTATTCTTAAAGACCGATTTTAAAGGCAAAGGTTGCTTGGCCCGGGGCAATATCGGCAACAGGCGTGTTACACTTGTACAATGGCTTAATTATTAATGACCAAGCTTACCAAGGATTGGTATTTTAAGACCTCTATCTCTTCAATGTTATTACTCGCAACCTCCTTCCATTTTAAGCAAGGAATATCAAAATTAAGGAACTAGTAAAACCCTGTAAAAGTCAGGGAAATTCGTCCCGGGATCACAGGAGCTATTGATTTTTTTTAAATTAAATAACATTTAAATATGAACATATTTTCATATTTAAATGTATATTTGCATTATGGAAAAGGTTAAAACGGTCATGTCTACTTCCGGTCTGTCCAAGATCGCCGATGTGGTAAAAACCATTGGGCACCCTCAGCGCATTGAAATCATAGAAGTGCTAAGGACTTTTCCATCGTTAACCGTGCAGGATATACAGGACAAAATGAGGACCAAAATAGAGCAGTCATTGCTTTCACATCATCTTATCAAGATGAAGGACAAAGGAATATTGGTATCGAGAAAGGAAGGTTCCAGTGTTTTCTATTCACTCCGGGTAAAAGACATGCTGAGGTTGTTAGAATGTCTTGAAAATTGCAGTTGTCACTTTGCATAAAATGGAAATCATTGGTTATGTAGCGGCGTTAATAGTTGGGGTCTCTATGGGCCTTATCGGAGGTGGGGGGTCCATACTCACACTGCCTATATTGGTATATTTATTTGGTATAGAGCCTTTGATTGCTACTTCGTATTCTTTATTTGTAGTCGGCATCACCTCATTTGCAGGGGTCATACTTAAAATAAAGGAGAAACAAGTTGACTTCAAAATGGCCCTTCTATTTGGGCTACCGGACCTATTAGGTGTAGTGGTCATGCGGACTTTTATTTTTCCACCTATCCCGGGCAATTTATTTTTAGTACATAACCATATGGTTACCAAAGGAGAGTTGGTATTAATATTGGTTTCCATTTTAATGCTTATTTCCTCATTTCTATTACTCAAAAGATCTTCCAAATTAAATCCCTCAATACATGAAAATAAACAGCGTCCTGTTTTTATACTGATGCTGATTGGATTTCTTACAGGTTTGCTGACCGGTATGGTAGGAGTGGGAGGTGGATTTATTATAATACCTGTACTGGTATTGTGGACACAATTGCCCATGAAATTTGCTATAGGGACCTCATTGGCCATCATTGCCGCCAAATCGATTATGGGATTTGTTGCAGACAAAGTAAATTTTAATTTAGAACACAACCTTATACTGTGGATCAGCGGACTCTCACTGATCGGGTTGTTTTTGGGTAATACGATCAGTCGACAAATAAGTGCATTAAAATTGCAAAAAGGATTTGGCTGGCTGGTAATCCTGGTCGGCGCATATATGTTTTTCAATACACTTTATATAATACTAATAAAAAATTAGAAAAAGATGAATATAGAACAGATTTATACCGGTTGTTTGGCTCAGGGAGCATATTATATTACTTCAAATGGGGAAGCAGCAATCATAGACCCTTTACGGGAAATCAAGCCATATCTCCAAAGGTTAAAAAAAGACAATGTACAATTGAAGTATATTTTTGAAACCCATTTTCATGCTGATTTTGTCTCTGGTCATATAGATTTAAGCAAAGCTACCGGAGCTCCGATATACTATGGACCTGGTGCAGAATGTGGCTTCGATTGTAAATCTGCTGCTGATGGCCAGGAGTTTAAGCTAGGTGATATCACTATTATAGCTCTTCATACACCGGGTCATACCATGGAAAGCACCGTTTATTTACTAAGAGATAATTCAGGTAAGGATCACTGTATATTTTCAGGTGATACCTTGTTTTTAGGAGATGTGGGTAGGCCTGATCTCGCTCAAAAAGCAGCGAATATGACACAGGAAGAATTGGCAGGATTATTATATGATAGCCTGATGAATAAAATCATGCCCCTGGGTGATGATATCATTGTATATCCTGCCCATGGTGCCGGGTCTGCTTGTGGCAAGAATATGATGAAAGAAACGGTCGATACCCTTGGCCATCAAAAAAAAATAAATTATGCTTTAAACCAACCCGATAAACAATCTTTTATTAAAGCTGTCTTAAAAGATTTGTTACCCCCCCCTGCCTATTTTGGGGGTAATGTTGCTATGAACAAATATGGATATAAATCTTTTGACAAAGTACTGTCGGGTGGTCTATCGAAGATCACTGCAGGTGAGTTGGAATCGATAGTTGAAAATACAGGAGCTTTGGTACTGGACACACGAAACAATTCTGATTTTGCTACTGGCTTTATCCCGCAATCCATTAATATCGGCTTGAAAGGAGATTTTGCCCCTTGGGTAGGATCTTTAATAGAGGATGTGAAACAACCTTTGATTTTAGTTACCTATCCGGGTGAAGAGGCAGAATCCATCACCAGGCTTAGTCGTGTTGGATTTGATAATGTGATTGGTTATCTGGATGGAGGCATTGAAGCGTGGAGCAAAGCCGGTAAAGAAATGGATACTATAGAACGTATTAGCGCAAAAAAATTTACAGAAGATTTTAAACCATTGTCCAATGCTTTGATTGACATACGCAAAGAATCGGAATATGAGACGGGCCATATTAATGAAGCAATAAATAAACCTTTAGCCTATATAAACGAATGGATAAACGAACTTAATCCCAACGATCATTTTTATATCCATTGTGCCGGTGGCTATAGGTCTATGATAGCATCATCCATATTAAAAGCCAGGGGATATCATCATTTTTCTGAAATTGAAGGCGGTTATTCAGCAATAGTAGATCAAGTAAAGTAATAACCTTTATTTTGCCCAATATTTAATAATTGAAATGATCACTGTATACATTACTGACAGAGAAGGTGTAAAACACAGTATAGAGGCACCTACGGATATGAGTCTGAATATGATGGAACTGGCTAAAGCAAATGAATTGCCGGTAGAGGGTACCTGTGGTGGCATGGCATTATGTGCTTCATGTCATATGTACGTGACCAGCAATCATGTTTTGCCTGCTCCAGGTGATGATGAGATGAACATGTTGGATCAGGCATTTTTTGTAGAAGCAAATAGCAGACTTGGTTGTCAGATCAGATTGTCTGATGATCTGGATGGATTGGAAGTAAGCCTTGCTCCGGTATCAGGCTAGGCAATAAATTCGCCTTTTGAAAAAAGTTTTTCATACTTGAGGTAAGCATTGCAATATCGCCTTCTTTTTTGTAAAAATTGCCTTAAAATGTGCATTTGAAATGGCTTTTATCCTTTTGATTGCAATTAACTGGATTTAGTTTAAAATTTAGAAAATCAACCCGTTATGTTTTAACCTAAAGAATTAAAGCCATTAAGTTAAAGTTCTATAACAGTTTTAAATTTCGATTTTTGAAATTTGTTATTTTAGGTATTCCGCCTTTTAATTCGAAGTATAAATACCGTAAAATATACTCATTTCGTTTCTGATTTTTATTACCTTTAAACAGTAACAAAAAAAACATACATTTAATGAAAAGGAATCTGTTAATCTTTCATTTATTATTGATCACCTTGTATGAGCCTGCTTTTAGCCAGACAAATACTGCCCTGTTATTATCAGCGCCAAAACAAGTGATCAGTCCGGTTTCAAAACCAGAATTGGCAGGTGTCAATGCAGAGCGGTTAAAAAGAATAGATGATAATATAAATCAATGGATGTCAGATGGCCGCCTCAATGGTGCTGTAGCATTGGTTATCCGTAATGGTAAAATTGTCTATAACAAAGCATTTGGATACGATGACATCGCTAAAACCAAACCCTTACGCACGGATAATATATATCGAATCGCTTCTCAATCAAAAGCAATTACGAGTGCAGCAATTATGATGTTATATGAAGAGGGCAAATTTTTGTTAGATGATCCTGTTTCCAGATACATTCCTGAGTTTTCAAAGCAACAGGTGTTGGATAAATTCAATCCCGCTGATAGCAGTTATACTACAGTACCCGCCAAATCGGACATTACCATCAGGCAATTACTCACTCATACTGCAGGTGTCGGATATCCTGAAATAGGGTCTCCTGAGGCCAAAGCAATTTTTAGCAAGTCAAAATTGATAGCTGGATTGGGTGCAGCAGAAGGAAGAATATTGGCCGATGATGTAAAGACCATTGCCAAACTACCCTTGTTTCATCAACCGGGCGAAAAATATCTTTACGGATGGAATATTGATGTGCTGGGATACCTCGTGGAAATATTTTCAGGTATGAGCCTGGATCAGTTTTTAAAGAAAAGAATATTTGAACCACTTGGAATGAACGACACTTATTTTTACTTGCCTGAGTCCAAACACAGCAGGCTGGTGAATCTGTTTATAGAAAAAGATAAAAAATTGGTGAATTCACAGGACGAGGTTCCATTACTGGCTAATTATCCAAAATTCAAAGGAACTTACTACTCAGGTGGTGCTGGCTTGTCATCCACTGCTTTGGACTATGCTATTTTTTTACAAATGATGCTCAATGGAGGCATTTACAATGGCAAAAGACTATTGTCGGCCAATACGGTACGCATGATGACCATGAATCAAATTGGGGATATCCGTGGCACCAATGGTTTTGGCCTTGGCTTTGGTATTACTTCTGAAAAAGGCAGTACGCTCTTACCTACCCCGGAAGGAGTATTTGAATGGGGAGGAGCATTTAGCACTACTTATTGGGCTGACCCAAAAGAAAAACTCGTTGGCATTTTCTATAGGCAATTGTGGGGATCTTCATTGGGTAACATTGCAGACAAATTTAAGGTTCTCGTATATCAGTCATTGGAATAAGTTATCGAATCAGTTTGATTTTACCACTGCCGGTACTTATTTTTCTCCCTTTAATAAGATGATTATATACAATTCCTTTTTCAAAATCCAGTAGCTGAGATACCCCTATACCGTTTTCTTCTGACCAGGTAATAAATATTTTACTTGGGCCAATTTGTTCTGCCAGATAAGTTTCATTGGCTTTTATACCTTTTTCATCGCCTGCTATGGCTTCCCAATGCATGGTACTATCTGAGTCAAAAAGGACATGGTAGATGCTTTCGCCGTATTTATATTCCAAGGTTTTATTGACCAGATCAGCAGGTGTAATCCCCGTGGCATTGTCTTTGCAGGCCAAAAAGAAAAAAAAGGTATTAAGTAAAAGTTGTTTCATGCTGCAATTATTTTATGTCCGGAATAGGAAGTATATATCCACCAAATAATACATATGCCCATAGTAATGTCCATACAATATTAAATAGCTGGGATAATATAAATGACCAGGCTGGTCTTAAACCATTTCCTGTAAATAACTCTTTAAAATTAGCTTCCAAGCCAATAGAAACAAAGGCTAGTGCAAACCAAAGAGTGCGTATTCCATTTAAAAAGCCTCCAATCTGTTTTGAAGTATCTGTGGGTATCAAAAAAGAAAAAATTAAAGATGCCAGAATAAATCCAAGTACAAATTTGGGGAATCTGTCCCAAATGGTCTTCCATTTATTTTCAATAGCTTTTTCTTTGCTGTTATTTCGGTATGACCACCAGATGGAGATAAATAAAGCAGCAAAACCAATCAATACATTCTGAGAAAACTTTACTATCACACCGGCTTTAGTAGCGATAGGCCCCACCAGCTGACTGGCTGCCGTCACAGATGCGGTGGTATCCAGAGTACCTCCCAGCCAGGCTCCACCAATGATTTCAGGTATTTGAAATACTTTTATCAGCCAGGGTTGAATAATCAGCATGGGAATAGCTATTAATAAAACCAGGGTAGTAACATAGGATAATTTTTTCTTATCACCGTTAATAGCTCCACTTGCCACGATGGCCGCCGACACTCCGCATATGGAAACCGCTGAAGCAATCATTACCGCAAATTCATCATCTACATGAAGTCGTTTACTGATCCACATGGACACAAACCAAACCACCAATACTACTACAATTGCCTGTATAATTCCAGGCAAGCCTGCTTTGATAATATCTGAAAATAGCACACTGGTACCTAAAATGACCAATCCAGATTTGATATACAACTCTGATCGCGCCACTGATATTAGCCAGGAGGGAGCCCATTTAAGATTGCGCATAATCAATCCAATCAATAATGCAAATACAACATATTCAATTCCGTAACTATTTATTACCTGGTTACCGGCCATTACCAAAGAAAGCAAAGCAAGTAGAAATAAAGTCAAAAAACCTGCTGCGTATTTGCCTATGGAGTCAGAAGCGATTGCTTTAGATGCTAAAAAAGCAAAAGCAGAACAGAGTATCGCTAAAATGGTTAAGTTTTCCTTTGTAAACACTTTATTTCCAAGGTCTTCGATTTTGGACCAGCTGTACACCGGTGGCTTATAGGCAAAATCGACTGATGCGAAAACCATGGCTAACACCATTACTACCATAGCACCGGAAATGATCAGTGACCAGTGGTCTTCTGTGAAATAAAATCTCGATTTGGAATCGTTGGTTGAAGTCATCAGGATAAAAATAACTCTTCAGATTGGATTTATAGAGTGTTTGAATGGCTGAACAAAAATATTTTATAATAGATGCAACTAATTCTTGCTATTTTATCACTAACATAAAAAAAGCAATAAAAAGTGCTGGAAAATTTTTCTGATCGATGGCTGGTGGAACAATTTTTATTCTTTAAAAATGAAAAGGCCTTTTCGAGATTGTACGACAGACATTGTAAATCGATGTATGCCATTGCGTTACAAATAACGGATGGTAATAAATTACAGGCTGAGGATATTATTCAAACCACCTGGCTAAAGGCGATACAGAAACTGAATGATTTTAGATGGGAAAGTTCCCTGAGAACCTGGTTGATATCCATACTGATCATTACGGGCAAAGAAATTAATAGAAAAATAAAATCACATACCGATATAGAGCTGACGGTGGAAAATGCGGCCCCTTTAACCAAAACTATTGATAACATAGATTTGGAAAAGGCCATGGCGCTGCTGCCCCCGGGCTACAAAGTAGTATTTGTATTGCATGACATTGAAGGATACAAACATGAGGAAATAGGCAGCTTATTAGGTATTCATGCCGGCACTTCAAAAAGTCAGTTGTTCAATGCTAGAAAAATGCTGAGAAATTATTTAATGAATTAAAAATACCGATCAATGGGAGATAAAAATTACTTAGGGACACCATTGCCACCCGAATTAAAATCAAAAATTATTTCATCATTAAAATCAAATAATATGATTTCGAACTCTACCTTACCCAAACAAACCTTTGCGATTCTCGGATTGCTGTTGATCGCTGCTTTTTCCTGTGGCTATTTTTCGAATACTTTTTTAAACACAAATAAAACAAAAGAGATGGTTATGGATAATAAGTCTAAATTTATGCTCATACTTAAAAATACACCCGAATTTAAAGAAGACATCGCTCATGTGGCCGAATATGGCCAATGGATGTCTGATCTCGTAGCCCGCGGTGTAATGGCTACCGGTGATGAGCTGGATGTAAATGGGACTCTGCTCGGTAATAATCAAGGCAATCCCTCTGAATTAAACACAATAAGCGGTTATTTCCTGATAGAAACAGATAGTGAATCAGAAGCCATTGATATTGCAAATGCATGTCCCCATATTAAACACGGTGGCCAGGTGATGATAAAAAAAGTAATACAACATTGATTTAAGTGTTATCTATACTTGCAGTAAACAATCCCTTTTTTAAAGTAAATGAATAGCAGGACACTTCAATACGTTATTTAATTTCATCTTGATTCTGTATTTTCAACTTCAATATGAAAAAAACAGAATTACCTCCATCCAGCCTCCATTCATTTTATGTAAATGGGGCGGAAAGAAACTATATAAAAGTGGAACCACTTAATCCAATAAATATTGTTATCGTATTTCACGGAAATGGAGGAACCGCCGAAGGGTTTCAAAAAAAATATACTTTAGAAAAAGTATTCACTCAAAGTATCCTGGTGTATTTTCAGGGAATACCGGGAATAGGTGGCGGGTTTGATCCGAAAGGACTAAAAAATGGCTGGCAAAGAAAGACCGGAGATGGGGATGATCGTGATCTGAAGGCCATTGATATATTAATAAAAGAACTGTCAAAAGAATATCCTGGCCTTCAGAATCAAATCTACGCAATGGGACATAGCAATGGAGGCAGGTTTACCTATCTACTTTGGAATCAAAGACCTGAACTGTTTAAAGGATTCGTCATCAATGCTCACCAGGCAACTGATTTATTCGAAAAATCGGTACCCCCAAAATCAGCTTTTATCAGTACCGGTAGCCAGGACAAAGTGGTAAATAATGCAAATCAGATGAAATCCGCCACTATGGTAATAGATGCGCTCACCCTTTCCAATATAGTCAATAAAACAGAACAACTGACAGTGTACCGTAATACCAATAAACAAATAAGCTTGTATCATTATATACATTCCGGTGGGCATGATCTGCCGAAAGCAGCACTGCCATATATAAACGAGTTTTTATTAAATGCATAATCCTGATTGCCTCAGGAGGATAAAATCCCATGTGAAGTGCAAACTCGTAAATTTAAATACTATCTCTGTGGAGGATAAATAAAAAAGCCGCTACAAATTTTCATTGTGGCGGCTTCCAAAAATATATTAATCTCAGATTAGGTTTTTGCCTTCATATGGCATTCTCCCTTCGCCATTTTTTCTGCACATTCAGCTTTTGACATTTTACTGCAATCCATTTTTTTCATTTCACTCGTATGAGAAGAAACCGGAACAGCATGCATTTCATTCATTTCAGGGGCCTTATTTACAAACATTTTCTCATTTGCATCGAATTTCATTTCCACTATGGATGTAGACCCACTGTGTGCACAGCTGGATACTTTATAGTAAGAAAGATCGCCGGTGGCAACATCTTTCCTGACTTGTATTCCTTCTCTGTCAGCTGCTACTAATGCAGCAGCTTCTTTAGAAGAGCAGCAACTTTTACCATTGGCTGCGGCCATTGACTTTCCATGACAAGATTGAGATATTGCCATTCCGGAAAACATGACCAATAAAAGCATGGTGATTAAATACTTCATCGGATTTATTTTTTAAGAGTTAAATAATTTTCATATAAATATACCAGAGTTTTTAGGATTTGTCAACTATGGTATATAAAATAGATTAAATCGGTAGCATCTTGCGCTTATTTTTTTTCCTCCTGCACTGGAAAGTTGTTGACTTCAGTGAAGTCATATTACAAAAAAGCTTTAATTGGAAATGGTCAAAACTGAATTAAATTTTCAAAAATTCCGATTAAAATCTGTCGTTATTTTTAAGGTGATTACGAGAACGGGTCAGTTTGTTTTTTAATCCAATCCGACCACTAATAAATAATAATTTTACCTGCATATTTTGATTCGTCCGACAATGCAAAATAATAATAAAGCCCCGGAGAAAGATGGACATCCAGCAACACAATAGGACTATCCATACGAATCGATTTTAAGACCATTTTTCCCTGGAGGTTTACAATTTCAATTGATCTTAATTTATCACCGGAGGAAGTTTCAAAATATATTTTATCTTTTACCGGATTAGGATAAACCTTTATATCGTTTAGTTTGACTTCAGAATTAACACCGGTAGTCATGAGTTTTTTAGCCAATAGATATGCTTTGTACACATTTAATATCCCATAACCATAGGTATTATTAGGTATTGAATTTGGTTTTTCATTCCCGCAAGAGAATCTTTGAAACCGCACATCTGCTGATTGTTCTAATATATCTTCAAGCAGTTCCACCTTGCCAGATAAAGCTGGAAAAGCCGATATCAATAAGGCCACCGCACCGGCAACATGTGGTCCTGCCATACTGGTACCCTGGAAAATGCCAAAACCACCATTACGGATAGTAGACAGAGTACTCACACCCGGCGCTACAATATTGGGTTTAATCCTATTGGAGCTATCTACTATGACCGTCCCCCTACTGCTAAATCCTGCAATAGAATCACCGACATTACTTGCACCTACGGTAAAAGATGCTTCAAAAATAGCCGCTGGACTATTGATACTATTACATCCTCTCGATCCGTCATTACCTGCCGATGCCGTCACAAAAATGCCCGCAGCTTTAAGATTCCTGACGACCTCATCCATTGTAGAAAAGTTTGCCTGATTACATCCTTCCTGCAATGGGCAGCCCCAACTATTATTGATCACATGAGGGGCTTTTGTTGGATCAGGGTTTTTATTGTTAACATCCGTTGGAGCCAGAAACCATTCAAAGCATTCAATATAACTTGCAGGCGTACCCCAGCCTCGTTCCATACATCTGCAAGCAATCCATTTCGCATCAGGTGCTACACCAATCTGCTGATCATTGGCATTCATAGTACCCATCGTATGCGTACCATGATTATCATCATCACATGGGCCTATGGTGTCTAATCCACATGGATTGTTATATTCATTGGCAGTAGTATCTCTATTCAGCGGATGCAGGGTATGGATAGCATCATGCCAATTGTAATTATTATTGATGATATTACCAGATAAAGTACCTCTATAGTTTGACTTAAGCAATGGATGCAATTCCACCCCCGTATCCTCACCACCGATTACTGTACCTTGCCCCTTGATTCCAAGCGACCAAAGCGAATCTGCTTTTATTCTTGCAATGCCCCATTGCACTATCGACCCACGGCTTTCAATTATTGAATTATCTTGTTCAAAAACAACTGGTTTATGGTAAGTATAGGGGGAATTATGTTCAAGTCTGATTACAGAATTCTGTCTTGATAAATAATCTAAGACTTTTGCATCCGCGGCAGGAATATGTATTGCATTTATAATAAAAAATGATCTGTGCCCGATATTGTGTGCGATCAAATAATGTAAGATCCCTGCCTGACTTTTTATTGCATCCGACCATAATGCTGTATAAACATAGTCTCCTTTCTTATTTTTGGATTCAAATGTCCTGGTAATTTTGCTAAGGTCCGGGTGGTCCGACTTTAATATGCATAAAATATCTGCTGTACCCTTGTTATTGATTTCATTGATTATCAGGGGATCAATGGCAAGATGGGGTCCAAAAAAGAATAGCAGGATGCAAGTCAGGGTGTTCATAAAGATATATGATTATTGCACGATGATTTTAGAGTATAATTTACTTTGATCCTGTAATACAATTTCAAATGCATAGACTCCCGGAGTCAAACGACTAGACCAGGAAATACGATTTTGATCCCTGGTGATGAAAATAGACCGACCCATCATATCCATCATTTTGCAATGCAGGATTTTTTCCTCTGACTCTATATATATATGATCTATCGTTGGATTAGGATATATTTTTACATTTTGGATTTTTATTTTATCTTTTTGGTTCGATACAATTTGCCTGCATATGGTTTCATTCATTTGTAATTTGGCTAATACCCTAAAGGAATCAACATAAGGTTTAAAACTCTCTTCGAAATAAATATCGGTATGCATACCACCGGGGACAGTGATAAGCGTTTCTTTAATCTTTTTCTGCTTCATTACCGGATGCATAGCACCACTGCCATAAATGGAAACATAGCCCCCTGCTTTGCCAAACAAGTATGGCACTGTAGCATCGGCTGTGCCGTGAATACTGGTAATAGGAGGTTCACCCGTATCAAACCAATCTGTACTGAAAATACCACCCGATAAATTTAATACACCGGCCAACTTGCTACTGTGTTTCAAGGTACTATTATTGCTGTTGCCCGAAAATCCGCCATTTTTATCCATTACCGTCTTTAAGAAGGGAGGGATGCTATCTTTTTCATCAAGATACGCACATTGAATGGTGGTAATGGCACCGGCACTGATGCCTCCACCGAAAATCAGGTTGGTATCCAATTTATATTTATCTGCCTGGGATCTGAGAAAACGTATGGACGCTTTCATATCCGACATCGCTTTCATGGCCACATCTATTATTGCCACGGAGTCAGGAAATCCGAGTACAAAAACAGGCCAGATCCGATAATCTATACATGCAGTGACATACCCATGCCTTGCAAAATAATGCCCAAGGTCACTCAATTGTGACCGGTCTCCAAATACAAATGCACCTCCAAATGCCAACACCAGAGCTGGCCTCAACTCTGCATTGTCACCATCCGGTTCGTATATATCCATATTCAGGTTAAGGCTGTCACCCAGTACGGAGGCATTTCGACCATATGTTACCGTGCTTACTTTAGTTTTGCCAAAGACTTCGTTTACAAAGCGTTTTCCATCACAGGAATTCAGTTGCCCGCTAAGGGCATAATTAAAAAAACATAAAAGCAATATGGAATACAATTTCATGATGCAAATCTATACATATTTAATAATAGAGATTAGCCTGGTTTTATTTTGTGCGGGCATAAAAATCGGATGGCTTCTTTTTGATTTATACTATTGGGCCAACCTTTTTTTTCGCACTATTAAAAACAGCATACCGGACAATAAGGTTGCGAAAGATAAAATGATAATCAATAAATTTAATGTACCTACATTTTGCAAAAATAGAACCATAAAAATGAATAGCAAATTCACCGATACCAAGATACCTGTAGCTTGCATGTGATTAAGGCCAGCATCAATCAATAAATGATGAATGTGATTCCGGTCAGGACTCATGGGTGATCGTCCACGCAATATCCGCATTATAAATACCCTAAGGGTATCGTATAGCGGAAGTATCAAAATACCAATAGCCACAGCCGGTACAGCTTTAAAAGAATACAATGAATTGGGCAATTCCCTGTGGAGCTCAATAAATTTTATAGTCAATATCGAGCTTACGGTGCCGATTAATAATGCACCTGTATCCCCCATAAATATTTTTGCGGGGGTAAAGTTATATTTCAAAAAAGCAATCACCGAAGCGGTTAGTGAAAATGCAAGTATGGCGATTTCCAACCGGTCGATCAATAAGAACCAAATGCCCAACGTAGAGGTAATCAATACAGTGATGCTGCCAGATAGACCATTTATCCCATCTATCAGATTAAATGCATTCACAATGACGATTATAGTGAAAATACTCAGTGCATAAGAGGCCAGATTGGGTATCTCATAGACCCCAAGAATACCATACAGGCTGGTTAGCCTGATGTCGGCTTTGAACACTATGATGGCCGCTGCAATCAACTGACCCATCATCTTAAACAAAGGTGAAAGATCGTTTATATCATCCCTGATTCCGATAAAAAAGATAACCACCATTGCGCACAATATATATTGCAGGTCGGCGAATACCTGGAAAGGGGTCCACATTGTGACCGATAGCACCACGCCGGCAAAAATCGCTATACCTCCTAATCTTGGGATGGGTTCTTCATGAGATCTTCTGTCGGTATCGGGATGATCGTATAATAGTTTTTGATGGGCTACCCTGATGATACTGGGTATAGCCAGATAGGTAAGCGTAAAAGAGGTAATAAAACTTAGGATTACATCATACATGTATTTTGGAGTTTACTGATTTGGTAGCGTACTGTCCCTCACTGCATTTACGGCATCATCAAATTTGAGCCCTGTCATTTCCTGGAAAATCTGCTGGAATGCCACATCAGGATTTGCCCATGTAGACTTGATCTGGTTTTGCAAGATTTTCGAATTGGAGTTTTTATTATTCAGTAATTCAAAGGTTACCCTTTCGTCATAGCGTTTAAAATAATATCTCAGTGCATCAGACCAAAATTTCTGTCTTTCATCCAAATACATACTGGTATCCAGGGGTGGATAGCATACTTGAAGGTATTCAGTAAATTCTTTATCCTTTGTTTCCCATTCTTTGATTGAATAGTATTGTTTTGTTCTCAAGGTGGTATTTACAAATTGGTTAAACTGATTTATCAGTGCGGTCTTAGTATCAGGGCAATTATTTTTCTGGCATGCTACAGCAGCAATAACAAAAATAATCACTAAGAAAAATAAGTTCGATTTTATAAGCATGCGAGTAAAATTATAGAAAATGGATCAGATCGTCTTTTTGAAAATATATATTACTATTTATAATATGTTAAGGAATGCCGTTGTCGCCCAATCTAACTATTTTACATTCAATATATTAGCACTTAAAAAATTTAAACTAAAACCATTCTTTTTTGAGTAATTTTGCGGCCGGTAAAAATCATAGTATTCAGGTGATTCCAGGTTCATTAGATAAAACTAAAATTCCCACTCATGTTGCGATCATCATGGATGGAAACGGCAGGTGGGCTAAGGATAAAGGTATGCCCCGCATTTTTGGTCATCACAATGGGGTAAAGGCAGTGCGGGAATGTACTGAAGCTGCTGCTGAAATCGGAGTGCACTATCTTACCTTATATGCATTCTCTACCGAAAACTGGAATAGACCGTTGATCGAAGTGAATGCTTTAATGTCTTTGTTAGTGGAAACTATAGGCAAAGAAATAAAAACACTAAATGATAATAATATAAAACTGAAGGCCATTGGCGATATTGCTACACTGCCCAAGAGTACTTATGAAGCCCTCTTAAAAGGGATAAAAGATACAGAGCAAAATACCGGCATGACTCTTATTTTGGCTTTGAACTACAGCTCCAAATGGGAACTGACAAAAGCCATGCAAAAATTGGGGCAGAAAATTACATCCGGCGAAATCAATGCCGATAGCATTACAGAAACAATGATTACTAATGAACTGGACACAAAGGCTTATCCTGACCCAGATCTTTTGATACGAACCAGTGGCGAACAAAGACTCAGTAATTTCCTATTATGGCAATTGGCTTACAGTGAAATGTATTTTACAGAGACCTTTTGGCCAGACATGAGGAAAGAAGATTTTTGGAAGGCAATATTAGAATATCAACACCGGGAGCGAAGGTTTGGAAAAACCTCGGAGCAAGTACAGCCACATAAGGCAGCCATTTAAAACATTGTTAAACAGATTTTATAGAGGGTATGAAAAGATCAATTGAAACGTTTACTCACCATAGCAGTCCAGTCAGAACCATGTGCTTAAAAAAAATTCAATTCTTATTTATACTCAATACGTTTGTCCTTGCGGCTGCATTGGGCCAGTCGGATACCATCCTGTCATTCATGGATTACGATTTGGTAAAAAAATATGAAATCGGTAAAATCACAGTGGTAGGCCAATTTAATAGTGACCCGAATGCAATAGTGGGTGTCACCGGAATCAAAGTGGGGTCAAAAATCAATGTACCCGGAGTGGAAACCCAAAAAGCAGTTAAAGCGCTTTGGGGGTTAAAATTATTTACCGAAGTTGAAATTCGGAATGCAGGCATACATGACGGGGACATCATGGATCTGGAGGTGTATTTACAAGAAAAGCCAAGGCTGGCCAGGTATAATTACACTGGTATAAAAAAATCGTATCATGAAGATCTCAACTCAAGGCTTAAAAGATTTATAGGCCGTAACGATGTAGTAAATGAAAGTAAAAAACAAACCGTAATCAATGAAATCAAAGATTTTTTTGTAGAAAAAGGGTACTATGATACTGATGTAAAAGTTTTGGAGAAAAGAGATTCTAAAATGCGCAATGGTGTTGTACTCGAATTTGAAATTGATCCAAAGGAAAGAGTAAAAATTGAACACATTGAATTTGATGGCAACTCCCTGGTATCGGATAAAAAACTGAAAGGCAAATTAGCTGAGACTAAACAAAAAGGAAAACTTTTTGGCAAATCAAAACTGGTCAAAGAAGATTTTGAAAAAGATAAAGATAAAGTAATCAAGTATTATAATAAGGTAGGATTCAGGGATGCCCGTTTTACAGGGGATAGTATATGGCGAAATGATGATGGCCGACTTATGGTTAAACTACATGTGGAGGAAGGACCTCGATTTTATTTTGGTAATATCACCTGGAAAGGAAATTCAATACATGAAGACAAAAAATTAGCCGCCTACCTCGGAATAAAAAAAGGTGATGTCTATAATCAGGAACTGTTGGAACAAAGACTAAAATACAGCCAGGACGGGCAGGATGTGAGTAGTTTGTACATGGATGATGGTTACCTGTTTTTCAGGGTTGAGCCTATAGAAGTATCTATAAATAATGATTCTATTGACCTTGAAATGCGTATCTACGAGGGCCCCCAGGCTACCATTGATAAGGTTAATATTGTAGGCAATGATCGCACACATGAGCATGTAATTCGCCGTGAATTACGCACCTTACCCGGCCAAAAATTTAGCAGGTCAGATATCATCAGATCCCAGCGGCAAATTATTAATCTTGGATATTTTGATCAGGAGAAAGTAACACCAGATACCGATGTAAATCCTCAGCGAGGTACGGTAGATATTACCTATAGTGTAGTAGAAAAACCATCTGACCAATTGGAGTTATCTGCAGGCTGGGGAGGATTTCAAGGTGTGATAGGTACGCTTGGTGTAACATTTAATAATTTTGCCATTCGAAATCTATTTAATCGAAAGCGATGGGATCCACTCCCTACCGGTGATGGTCAAAAACTATCCCTTAGAGGTCAGTCAAATGGCAAATTTTACCAATCTTATAATTTCTCATTCACTGAGCCCTGGCTGGGTGGCAAAAAACCAAATTCATTTTCTATCGGTGCATTTCTTACAAAGATCGATTATACATTATATGGAAGCGGTAAACAAGCCATTACCCGATTTTTCATTGGACATGGTACCCAGCTAAAGTGGCCTGATGATAATTTTGTCAGCAATACCACCCTCAACCTTGAAAATATCGCCGTTCAAGGTACCAGTTATAACAGTTACCAATCATTTATAGATCCACGCACACATGAAGTGATTACTGAAGGTCGATTTAATAATTTTAGCTTGAAACAAACGTTTGCCCGCAATACCATTTATGACCCCTTGTTTCCAAGATTTGGCTCCAATATTTCCCTTACCATTTCTCTTACCCCACCCTATTCTTTGATCGGAAACAGTAATCCGGATGGTCCGGCCAAGGAGGTATATAAATGGGTAGAATATCATAAATGGAGATTTGATGCTCAATGGTATGCCACCCTGGTAGGTAAATTGGTATTGAAAATGGAAACCAAAATGGGTCTTTTGGGATTTTATAATAAAAAAATAGGCCTTTCACCATTTGAAAGGTTCCAATTGGGAGGCGATGGTCTTAGTAACCAAAACTACGGGATCACAGGTAGAGATATCCTTAGATTAAGGGGATATGAAATCACCGATTTATCATCTAATGACCAATCTAAAGGAGGAGCCACTATATTTAATAAATTCACTATGGAGCTCCGGTATCCTATCACCTTAAATCCGAGCTCATCGATATTTGTCCTTTCATTTCTGGAAGGTGGAAATGCCTGGATAGGCAGCAAAAACTGGAACCCGTTTGAACTCAAACGTACAGCCGGTTTCGGTATGCGTGTATTCTTACCTATGTTTGGTTTGCTTGGATTTGACTACGGTTTTGGATTTGACAAAACTGCTCAGCAGACTTCAGGCAAAAAAGGGCTGGGTGCGTATGGCAAGTTTAGTATTATACTGGGATTTGAACCAGATTAATTATATTATATACGTGTGATATCTTAAAAGAGAATGAAGATAGTATCCTCATTCTCTTTTTTGTTTTGCTTACACCCAATATTATTCTTCGTATTTTTACCATACTTACATCACATCCATTGAAAACGAATAAAAATAAAGATCATAAATCTGAGCGATCAGACAGATCATTTAAGCCGGAAAAAACCTTCAAGCCAAAGAAAAAAAAAGAGGTTGCCCGGAAGACGGTTCATGCAGGGGATAAACCCAATGTAAACGCTTCATCAAATACTTCCTCTCCCGATGATATACGACTCAATAAATATGTAGCTCAATGTGGAATTGCCAGCCGCAGGGCTGCAGATGAATTAATTCAAAACGGGAAAATATGGGTAAATGGAATTGAAGTACGGGAACCGGGCACCAGGATTAAAATAAAAGACCGGGTGACCTATCAGGGCAAACTTTTAAAGCCGGAACAAAATATGGTGTATATTCTCATGAATAAACCCAAGGATACCATCACCACATCCAATGATGAAAAAGGCCGTAAGACCGTACTCGATATAGTCCAACCTAAAATAAAAGAACGCGTATATCCTATAGGAAGGTTAGACAGGATGACCACAGGACTATTAATACTCACCAATGATGGAGAGTTGGCCAAAACGCTGAGTCATCCAAGTAGTGAAGTTCGTAAAGTGTATTCTGCGGTATTAAACAAAGCACTTGGTCTTACAGATCTGGACAAAATAGCAAAAGGTGTAGAGCTGGAAGATGGCAAGGCAAATATTGACGGAATCTCCTATATCGATGGTGCCCCTAAAAACGAGATAGGAATTACATTACATTCAGGCAAAAACAGAATTGTACGCAGAATATTTGAAAGCCTGGGCTATGATGTGGTAAAATTGGATCGGGTATCATTCGCAGGGCTTACTAAAAAAGACTTACCCCGTGGTCATTTCCGACATTTGACTGAAAAGGAAGTGACTTTATTAAAACATTTTGGAAATAGAAAAAAGAAATAGACTATTCCACTTCGATGTAAGCCCCTGGGGTAACAGTGGGGCTACTGTTAAATTTTCTTGCTGCATTAAACTTCATAATTAATCTATCGTCAAAGCGTTATCTTTCGTATAAATAGATATTAAATCTCATTGTCATGGTAAAACCATATGCCGGTTCATTCGGCAAACCCGAGTTAATGCATCTCCTTCGCAGAACCCTTTTCGGTGTTTCACCTTCAGATTTGAAATTTTTCGCGGGCAAATCGCTAAATGAAGTAGTGGACTATCTTCTGGATATTCCCAACACACCTCCTACTCCACCCATAAGAGCTTATCAGGGAAAGGCTCTTACCACTTTTGATTCCGGAGTTCCATTTGGAGAAACCTGGGTCAATACCAGACCGCTGGATACTGAACAAAGCCCAAATGGTGCCAGAAGGGCCTCCTACAAACAATGGTGGATTCAGCTTATGACTGGTCAGAATAGAAACCTGAGAGAAAAAATGGTTTTATTTTGGCATAATCATCTTGTCACCGATACTAATGATACGGTGGATGTGCCAGCACTTGCTTACAGGTACAATGTACTGTTGAGATCAAACTGCATTGGTAATTTTAGAAAACTCATGTATGACATTACTATTGATGGTGCTATGCTGCGATATCTCAATGGTGAAAGAAATACAGCGAGTGCTCCGGATGAAAACTATGGTCGGGAGTTGCAGGAATTATTTTGCGTAGGCAAAGGACCCGAATCAAAGTACACCGAAGAAGATGTGAAGGCAGCGGCACGGGTACTTACAGGTTGGACAATTCTGTATAATGATAATTGGAATGTATTGTTCAGACCAAACCGGCATGATGCCAAGGACAAACAATTTTCTTCTTTTTATGGAAACAAGGTAATTAAAGGCGATCCTTCAGCAAATGGTGGAGCCAATGAAATAAATGAATTGCTAAATATGATTTTTGCTAACCCGGAAACAGCAAAATTCATAGCTAGAAAATTTTTCACCTTTTTTGTATATTATGATATAAATAAAGATGTTGAATCTGATCTTATTTTACCACTTGCCGATGTATTCACTTCGTCCAATTTTGAAATCAAACCGCTTTTAAAAGCGTTGTTTACCAGTGAACTATTTTTTAAATCGGAATATCGGGGAGCCATGATTAAAAGTCCCGCAGATTACACTATTGGTATGACGAGGCAAATGGAAATGACCTGGCCAGTTGAACCTCTGGCATTCGAAGCCCGTTATTTTTTTGCCTCCCAATTATACACATACATTAATGCTCAAGGACAGGAAATCGGAGATCCGCCCAATGTAGCCGGTTGGCCAGCATATTACCAGACACCTTCTTTTTATGAGATATGGGTTGATACAGCTACTTACCCTCCAAGATTGGCTTTAAATGATGCCCTCGTCGTTAAAAACCTGAATACAGGAAATGCAAACAGTACCAATTGGGTGCATGCTGAAAGTAAAAGTAAAATATTCAAAATCGACCCGGTTTCGTTCGTGGCCAGGTTATCAGATCCAGCTAATCCAAATCAGTTAATAGATGATCTTGTATTTTATTTTTATGGTGTACCGATCTCCAAATCTATAAAAGAAAGCCTTAAACTCACTTTCCTATTGCGCGGGCAGAGTACTGATTATTATTGGACAGATGCATACAATAATTACATCAATAATCCTGCTAATCCGAATTCA
Organism: Saprospiraceae bacterium; assembly: GCA_044227925.1. GTDB lineage: Bacteria > Bacteroidota > Bacteroidia > Chitinophagales > Saprospiraceae > JADJLQ01. The sequence goes on from JBGAVW010000003.1 coordinate 104,348, forward strand.
GAAGGCAGACAAGTGCCCAAACAACTTCAGGATCTGATCGCATATATGTTTTCAGCCGCCGAATATCACCTTCATTAATTTACCTCAAAACATTTTTTCATTATGAATAGAAGAAATTTTATCAAGCAAACAGCTACCGCTGCTACAGTGATAGGAGGCCATCCATTATATGCTGATCATTCCAATCCTATGGTGCAGGCTTTGATGGAAATGATGTACAATACGGATCGTGTGCTCATCATTATTCAGCAAAATGGAGGTAATGATGGATTAAATACGATCTTCCCTTTGGACCAATATGACAACCTTAGGGCAGCAAGAAGCAATATGCTAATGCCCTCAACATCCATTTTAAAGCTTACAGAAAAAACCGGGATACACCCTGCAATGGAAGGAGTATACAATCTCTTTAAAGAGGGTAAAGCAGGTGTGGTACAAAGTGTAGGCTACCCAAGTTTTAATTACTCCCATTTTAGGGCTACCGATATTTGGCTCACCGGTTCAGATGCAGATGAATACCTGGATTCAGGCTGGGCCGGAAGATATTTAAATTATGAATACCCAAATTATCCCGTGGGCTTTCCAAATACTACGATGCCAGATCCTTTGGCCATACGGGTAGGTGAAAGCGTTGGCCTTGGTTTGCAAATGATGGGAGTAAATATGGGTATTTCCATCAATTCAGCTTCGGATCCTTTAGATTTAACGGGAAGTATATTTAAAGACCCCGCTACCAATAATTATGTGGGAAAAGAACTAAGTTATTTAAGGGAAGTGCAAAGACAAACTGACAAATTTGGAGATGTGATTGTAGCAGCGTACTCTAAATCTGCAACGAAATCAACCAAATATCCTGCAAATTCATTGGCAAATCAACTTAAAATAGTGGCCAGGTTGATTGCAGGAGGCCTAAAAACCAGAATTTACTGGGTAAGCCTCGGAGGCTTTGATACCCATTCTAATCAGGTAGATGTTTCTGATTTTACAAAAGGCACACATGCCAACTTATTAAAATCACTCTCTGATAATATCGCTGCTTTTATGGATGACACCAAGCTGATGGGACTGGAGGATCGCATAGCCGGATTCAGCTTTTCCGAATTTGGAAGAAGGATAAAGTCAAATGCTTCTCAAGGAACCGACCATGGTTCAGCCATACCTGTAATTTATTTCGGAAAAAATATCAATTCACAGGTGTTAGGCAGCAATCCTGTAATTCCCTCCACCGTTTCTACCGGGTCCAATTTACCGATGTTATACGATTTTAGATCAATCTATGGCTCATTTTTAAATCAGTGGTTCTGTGTACCTCAGACGGATGTAGACAAACTCTTGCATGATAAATTTCAAAATCTTCCAATCCTAAAAACCACCAATTGCCTTTCTACGGCTACACATGATGAAAATGTGAACAGCGGAAAGGCAGTAATAAAAATATACCCAAACCCATTTGTAGACCGTACCACACTTGAATATGAAAGCGATGGGGGCATGTTGAGAATTCAGATTCTGAATAATCTTGGATCCGTAATAAAATCAATGATCAACAAAGAAGTGGCTAAAGGAAAATATAAAATGGATATTGATTTGGAAGGCCAATCTAATGGGATCTATTATATACGGTGGGAAAATGGACCTCTAAGCCAGGTCAAATCAATGGTAAAAGTCAACTAGCATATTCATTTTAGTTAGCTAAAATGAAAAGGTAAATTCGGATCGTATCAGTAATCACCAATTCTAAATGGTGCGGTATCATTTACATGAATTCACTTTTTCAACTTCTCCATCAGTATATTGCCAACAATCGCCAAAAATGGAACAATAACAAATCCGTACTGTGGTCCGTGCAGGAAAATCGGTTTGAAGTGTATCGCTCACCTGAGCTGACATAAATTCTACTTTTTCACCTGCAGATAATACCGAATTGGCAGGATCCGATATAGACATCGATGTAAAGTTTGATGATCTAAGCAGGTCTTGTATAAATTGAGAGTAATTGGATTCTAATTTACCATCCAGTTCAAGGCTGATATTTTTAATAATAGCAGGACCTGTTCCCTTGTTTTGAATAAATAATGCAAAACTTTGATTGGTATATTCTACTTTTGGTTCTATATATGGCCATACAATGGCATACTGCTGATTTCTAAATATATAAGACTGATATATTGACACCGCAAGCGCACAAAGGCTTACAAAAATCGCCGCAAAATTCATTGGATTTGACGATGATGGAAAAGAAACATACTTTTTCATTGCAAAAAGGTACAAAGAATAACGATTTACTCATACTTTTATGTCCTATGAATACTCTGTTTTTAGACCTATCTTGCACCCCTAATGGTTCTTGTTTGCTTTGGGACCCGACCCGAAATCATAAAGCTTTCACCTGTAATAGATGAATTGCGGGCCAGAGGCATCCGGTTTAAGACTGTATTTACCGGTCAGCATAAAGACATGTACCTTCAATTAAAAAACTCCATTCCTACTCCGGACTATTGGTTGGATGTGATGCGCATCAGGTCGTCTCTGGCAGACACCATCTCTTCCATTATTTTGAAGATGGACCAGATTTTAGCCAAAGGCGAAACCCAATTTCTAATCGTACAGGGGGACACTTCCAGTTCGTTTGCATGCGCTTTGAGTGCTTTCAATAATAAAGTACCTATTGGACATGTCGAGGCCGGACTCCGTACCTATAATATTGGTAGCCCTTTCCCGGAAGAAGGATACAGGCAAATGATGGCTCGCATAGCGACGCTGCATTGGGCACCTACAAAAAAAGCACTAGACAATTTAAGCAGCGAAGGTATAAAAAATGCCAGGCTCACCGGCAATACTATCATAGATGCCTGCAGTACCCGCAATCTGGAAATAAAATACGGCAATACGGTATTGGTCACCATCAATCGAAGAGAAAATTATGGGGAAAGAATGAAAAAAATATTCAGTGAGATAGAAGAGTTGGCCGGCAGACTGCCTGATCTCGAATTTATTTTTCCCATGAGTCCCAATCCAAATGTCAAATCAAACAAATACCTATTTAAAAAAGTAAAAGTAATCGATAGCCAGGATTACGGCGAGATCCTAAGACTAATCAGCCAGTCGAGATTTGTAATCTCTGATTCAGGTGGCTTACAGGAGGAATGCGCAGCATTTAAAAAGAAAATACTGATTTGCAGAGAAAATACTGAACGACCCGAAGGTATCGAAGTGGGTATCGGTAAGTTAGTAAACACAGACATTCTAAATAATTACAGGTGGGCTTATGATCAACCGGAATGGAATGGATTTAATCCGTTTGGCGACGGTAAAGCACGCATAGCTATAGTCGATCATCTGCAAGAATACCTGGGCTCACTTTCAAATTAATTTAAACCTATTTTCAACTATACAATAATGAATAAATTTTCTTCACTTCTCACACTATTGATCATCCTTCTATTTGCCTGTAAAAAAGAAGATCCCGCCAGCCGTATTAATTTATCAGGTGAAATTAAAGATTATCCTGACGGCACCCTTACACTTTATAGAGTATTTGACGAAGATTCAATGATGACAGATACCTTCCCTATCAGAGGAGGTAAATTTACATTTAAATTAAATGAAAAGGAAACCCGACTGGCTACATTGGCATTTCCGGATGGCAATAATGCAATAAGACTTTTTACTGAACCAGGAGATATCACCATTAAAGGTGCTGGCAATTCTATCTCAGAATCTGAAGTATCCGGTACTCCTACTAATGTACTTAATGAAGAATTTAAAAAACTCAATTCCGATCTTGAAGGAAGGTATAATGAATTAATGGAAGCAGGTTCAGCTGCCCAATCCACCAATGATGTAAGGGCAATGGATTCGATAACTTCTATATTGATGAATATGGAAAAAGAAAGTAATATCAAAAATGTTGACTTTGCAAAAAAACATCCTAATTCAATGCTGAGTGCGTATATAGGATTGATGTCTGGCAGTAGTGGTGGAGATTTGGATCTCAGTGGCCTGTATAAATCTCTTTCAGAAGAGGTAAAAAATTCATTTTTCGGTACCCGGTTAAAAACCATGGCTGAAGCCAACGAAAAAACAGCCATGAATGCCATAGCACCTGATTTCGAAGGGATGACTCCGGATGGCAAGCTCCTGAAATTGTCCCAATTTAAAGGCAAATATGTCTTGATCGATTTTTGGGCCAGTTGGTGCGGACCTTGTCGACAGGAAAATCCTAATGTAGTGAAACTATACAATAATTATAAAGAAAAAGGATTTGAAATTCTTGGTGTATCCTTGGATCAGGAAAAAGAAAAATGGGTATCGGCCATCTCAGAAGACCAACTTGCATGGCCCCATATCTCTGACCTGAAAGGGTGGAAAAGCAGTATAGCCGCATTGTATGGTGTACAAGGTATTCCACAAAACTTTCTTATCGATAAAGATGGAAAAATTATCGCCAAAGCATTGAGAGGCCAGGGACTAAGTGAAAAGCTGGTGGAGTTGATAAAATAATAAAACGAATTACGAATTACGATTTACAATTTTACGATTTACGATTTGTCAATATACAAATGCTACGATGTATGACTTGATTGATTGCAAAGCAACTTCAAGAAAAACAACACGTATTTCGTAAAATTGTAAATTGTAAATTGTAAAATCGTTAATCGTTTCTAGCTCCTGTTTATTATTTGTAATTTACTAAACTTTAGCATTATCCTACGCTGCGGATCATCCAGTCCTTTAAACTCTATGGTGGCTACCCTATTATCCCGGGCACCATCGATGTGCAATACTTTTCCAGCACCAAATTTCATATGCAATACCTCCATTCCTACCTGGATTTGATCTGACGAATCTGCTTTAAAATCTTTTAGATCCACTGCAGTCTGGTTTGGACGCACATTATTTCCTAATCTTGGAATGGTAGCCAGTATTCTGGGCCCATCTTTAAAAGGCCCTTCATTCCTGAGGGTGACGGACGAATCTATATGTTTACTATCTATCTCTTCGAGGAATCTGCTTGGATCATTGTATCTGGCTTGTCCAAACTGATATCTCATAGATGCATAGGTCATCACCAATTGTCTTTTGGCCCTGGTAATAGCTACATAAAACAGTCTTCTTTCTTCTTCTAACTGATCGGGATCGGCCATACTCATATAACTTGGAAACAAGTTTTCTTCCATACCCACGATGAAAACGGTGTGAAATTCAAGTCCCTTTGCTGCATGCACTGACATGAGTGTAACAAAATCAATATTCTTTATTTCTTCATCCTGATCTGTAAGTAAGGAAATAGTTTGCAGGTAATCCGATAGGTTTCGGCTATTATTTTCCTCCCCTTCCGTTATGGCCTCATCATTTTCAATATATTCCTGAATACCGTCTAATAATGCATTTACATTCTCCAATCGGCCTATTCCATCCTGGGTCTTGTCGCCTTTTAAAGCTTCCAGCAACCCACTGTGTTTTCCTATAAACATGGCAGCAGTATACGCGTCCGATTCATTGGCTTGTTTTATACAATCGTGCATTATTTTTAAAAATTGCCTGATAGCATTGACTGATCTGCCAGCAATCTCCGGGTTATGCAATGATTCCCAAAGAGATACCTGGTGCTCATTGGCATAGTCCAGTGCTTTCTGAATGGTGCTGTCACCAATTCCCCTTCTGGGATAGTTAATGATTCTTTTTAAAGCTTCTTCGTCATTTGGGTTGGTGGCTACCCTGAGATACCCGATAAAATCTTTAATCTCTTTACGCTGATAAAAAGAAAGTCCGCCAAATACTTTATATGGTATATTGGCCCTGCGCAATTGTTCTTCTACGATACGCGACTGGGCATTGGTACGGTACAAAATGGCAAAGGCACCATTATTCAATCCGGCACGGTTTTTCCATTCAATAATACTATCCGCAACTCTTTTGCCTTCTTCTATATCAGATACTGCTTTCATCAGTCTGATTTTACTGCCACCATTTTCCTGGGTCCAAAGTGTTTTCTCTATTTGATTTTTATTATTGCGAATTACCTGGTTGGCGGCATTCACTATGTGTTCTGTGGATCTATAGTTTTGTTCGAGTTTAAATTTCTGATGATCAGGATAATCTTTTTCAAAGTCTAAAATATTTCTAATCGTAGCTCCTCTGAATGCGTATATGCTTTGTGCATCATCACCTACTATACACAGATTGCGGTTACTGCCGGGATATTCTATCAATTGTTTTACGATAGCGTATTGCAGGTAGTTGGTATCCTGAAACTCATCTACCAGGATGTATTGAAATTGCTTTTGATATTTTTCTTTTACATTATCCGGATTGCGATAAAGCAGGATATACATCTGGTAGAGGAGATCATCAAAATCCATTGCTCCTGCCTTTAAGCATCTATTGACATATCTTTCATAAATTACAGGAAACAAAGGTATTTTATTCATCTTGTCCTGTTGCACCAATTCATCGTGTTGGGTATACGCTTTGGGTGAAATTAAATTCGATTTTGCAGAAGAAATTCTGGATCGAATCTGCCCGGGAATGTAAACCTGCTTATCCAATTGCATTTCGGAAATGATATCACCTATCAGGCTCTTTGTGTCATCACTGTCGTATATGGTAAAATTGGGGGTAAAACCAATCTTTGCAGCTTCTATTCTAAGAATCTTTGCAAAAATAGAATGGTATGTACCAGCCCAAACATATTTTGCTTTATTGCCTACCACTGCTTCAATTCTCTCTTTCATCTCTTTAGCAGACTTATTGGTAAACGTAAGAGCCAATATAGTCCATGGAGCTACTCCTTGCTCTATGAGATAAGAAACCCTGTAGGTAAGCACCCTGGTCTTCCCGCTTCCCGGTCCCGCGATTACCATGATCGGGCCATCGGTTGCAGTTACAGCATCTCTCTGGGCTTGGTTTAGGTCCGCCAGGTAATCGATATGAGTGGTAAGTTCTGACATTGAAAAGGCGAAAATAGGGGTTTAAAATTGAATGAAGAAAAACTATAATATGATCCTATGCTTTCGCCAGCTGGTTGGTAAAAAATAAACCCCTGTAATGGTTAAATTACAGAGGCTTATTCAATATTTTATATAATGAGTATCCGGATTAGTATCCTGGATTCTGGACTAATGTCGGTTTTCCGTCTTTTTGGCTGTTTAGAATTTCATCCTGAGGAAGAGGATAATAATTGTTTTTGGCTGCAAAAACCTTGCCTGCCATATAACCTCTTTTATTAAACTTTCTTCCAGAAGGCTCAGTTCCCGGCACGGACTCTTCCACTGCATATTTATTTAGCACTTTTTCGGCTATACCCCAACGTACCAAATCAAAGAATCTATGTCCTTCCATTGCAAATTCAAGTCTCTGCTCCATCCGTACGGCATTACGGGCATAGTCAGCGCCTTGTGCTGCAAATGTGCCGGCAGGATATGGCTCAACCTTGTTATTTACAGTTGCATCTTGTTTAGAACCATTTTTAGCACGGTTTCGTAACATATTTACATGTTCTTCAGCAAGGGCCAGTTTGTTAAGTTCCACCTCACATTCTGCAAGCCATAATATGACATGAGATAATTTAAGCAATCGATAATTATTATTTACATTTCTTCTGCTGGTGGAGTGGGTAGTACTGCCTTCTTCAGCAAGGTAATACATCCATTTTTTGCCTGTAAATGGTCCGGCATACGCTTGATCTCTGATCCAAGTAGATCCAGGCATCGGTCCCCAATCCAGGAAATTTACTCCCCTTCTGCCTACTGTCCAATCTAACCTTGGATCCACCGGAATTGACTTGTCGAGGGTAAATGCTGCACTGGCACCAATACCCTGATCATTTGGTAAATCAACTTTGTTGTAGGTATCCAGAGTGCCGTCAGCGGCATTTCCAATTAAAGGCAGTCCTTTATCATCAGTCTTGAAGGCATTGACCAGGTTGTGAGATGGCTGATAAAAACCACAACATCCACGACCAGGGGCTGTAGATGAATAAGGCCAGTTAAGGTTATCCCCTGCATTTCCATTACTTCCATTGGTCCCATCATTTACAGAAAACTGAACTTCAAATATCGATTCAGCATTATTATTGGTCATAGTTCGGTAATTATCGTGATAGTTGGCTACCAGTCTTTTACCTGAATTATTAAGTATATCTAACAATAGTGTCTCAGCCTGAGCCCATTTTTTCTGAAACAAATAAGCTTTGGCCAGGTAAGCTTTTGCAGCCCACTGAGTAGCCCTACCTTTTTGAGCTTGAGTAGCCGGAAGGTTTTTAGCAGCAAAATCAAAGTCTGCTTCAATCTTTGGCCAGATATTTTCTGTATTGGGAATTTTAGTGGAGTTGGGGTCTGTAGATACATAAATAGTTTCATCTATATAGGGTACATTATTCCACATTTTTTTTGCTTCAAAATGATAATGGCCTCGGAGAAAACGTGCTTCAGCAACCACCTGGTTCCTTTCAGCATCGGTCATATCTTTTACATCAGCACTTTTAGCTAATTGGATGGTTTCATTGCACCTGGCTACTCCATCATATGAATGCCACCATTTACCCAGAAAATAGGTATTGTCAGCAATCCAATTGTATTGCTCTATGAAGGACTGTTCAGGTTGGTCACCGGCATCGGTACCTTTTACCGCATCATCACTGCTGATACCGCCAAATACATAATTGGATATAGTAGATTGTCGGCCTGTATTACCAGCCCCTACACCATCCAACAAAGAATATGAACCAATGAGTAAAGCATTTACGCCATTTTTATTACTTAACTGGGTTAATGAAGCACGCCCCTGGGGATTAAGGTTAAAAAAATCATCAGAACAAGAAATATACGTTCCGACAAAAAAGAATAATAAAATATATTTTTTCATTTTTTGAAATTTAAAACATTGAATTAATGAATTAGAATGTTAGTCTAACACCAAATAAATAGGATTTGGCAACCGGGTAAGCTCCTTCGTCAATACCCATATGAATATCCTGGTTGTCATTTCCGGAAGTTCGTAGATTAATGTCGGGATCCAATCCAGTATACTTAGTAAGAGTAAACATATTTTGACCTTGAATGTAAATCTGAGCATTGCTGATACCTACTCTTTTTGAAAGTGTATTGGGTACTGAATATGTTAGCTGCATATTTTTTACCCTCAAATAAGATCCATCTTCGATAAAATAAGAAGATATCTGCTGACTGGTAGCATCACCTGAGTTAAGTCTAGGCAGCTTTGCAATATCACCTGATTTTTTCCAGGAATCGTTTAATATTTCTATAGATCGGTTACCTTGAAAAGTATTAAAGTCTGTCCAGTAGCGCACATAGTTAAAAATTTCATTGCCCTGGGATCCCTGGGCAAACATGGTTAAATCAAAGTTTTTATATCCAAGATTTAAATTTATGCCATACGTAAAATCAGGATGTGGATTGCCGATAATGGTACGATCAGCTGCTGTAATTACATTATCCCCATTGATATCCCTGAATTTAAAAGTACCTTCTCTGGTATAGGTACCAAATTTAGGTGCCGCATCGGCTTCTGCCTTGTCTTTTAAAACACCATCAACTATATAACCATAGTAACTGGCAATAGGAATGCCTGCGCGGGTAGCAGAAATTGCTGGAAGACGGGTCGTAAATCCAAATACGGTAGCATTAGGATCATTATTAAGTTTTAAAACTTCATTTTTGTAATGCGCAAAGTTTACACCCAATTGGTATCTTAATTTTCCTATTTCATTTCGATAATTTAATCCCAGGTCCACCCCTCTGTTTCTGATCTCACCAATATTGGTAAAAGGGACAGTACCACTGCCCGCCGTTCTGGGTGGTGATATTTGAGTAAGCATATCTGATGTCAGCCTGTTGTACCAGTCGAATACAATTTCAAGACTATTTTTTAAAATCACTGCATCGAATCCAATATTAGTAGATGTATTGGTTTCCCATTTACCATTGGAATTACCAAATTGTACTAAGTCGAATCCACCCACAATGGTGGATCCTGTACCATTTATATCATAAGCGTTATTGATTGGATCTGGTGCATAAAGTGTATATGCATTGTATACATTGGGAATCAGTTGATTTCCTGTCTTTCCCCATCCGGCACGAACTTTAAATTCATTAATTAAAGAAATTTTCTTCATAAACTCAAGTTCGGATAACCTAAGTCCGACAGAGAAAGCCGGGAAAATACCCCATCTGTTACTGGCAGAAAACCTCGATGATCCGTCACGACGGATGGTGGCATCTGCTAATATCAAATCTTTATAGGCATAATTAAGTTTTCCAAATTGAGACAATAATGCACTGCGGATATCTCCTGCTCCAGCATTATTTAACCCTGCAGCAGATCCGGCATCCAGGTATCTGTAGTCAAGGTCATCAAATGCAAACGAACTCCTTGAAGCGGAAAACAAAGCCGCTCTGGTGGTGACTGCTTCAGTACCTAACAATACATTAAAACTATGAGATCCAATGCTTTTTGAATAATTTAAAGTATTGAACCAGGTCAGTGACTTATCATAATTATTGATTACATTCAAACTATTTGCATTCCGGGGTTCAGCTGCTTCAATGTCCCTATGAAAATATTCAGACCGATTGTAAATATTATACTCTATACCCAGGCTGGTACGGGCCTTCAGGTTTTTTATAATGTCAACTTCTGCATAAATATTTCCAAACATGTGGTTGCCTTTGGTAATATTATCTTTTTCACGATACAATCTGGCCAAGGGATTTGGTGCATTACCCAAATTTACTCCCCGGCTACCGGCAAATCCATTGTATGGAGAGGCATTGGTACCACCCAACTCGACAGGGCCACCCGTAATATCAAATACAGGAATGATGGGATGTACCCGGATTGCAAACATAATGGGATTGGACTCATTATTATTTGCAATACCTTGTCGTTCGTCGTATGCATAGGTAAAGTTTTCACCAATAGTCAATTTGCCTCTCTTGAATTCCGTATTAGCTCTTACTGAATAACGATCGTATTGAGTATATCTGAGTATACCATCTTGTTTAAAATAATTAGCTGAAATTGAAAATTTACCATTCTGGGTACCACCGCTGGCACCTAACTGGTAGTTTGCTATCGGAGCAGGATCAAAGATTACATCCTGCCAGTTTGTACCTTCTTTATTTGCTTTAGTAATATTAAAAGCAGTCCGCCCAAGATTTGGGTCGGCAATATCATTCGTATAAGTATAATTTGAAGGTAATGTTCCATATACATTTGGATATATATAGTCTGCAATAGTTTGCTCTCCATTTGGTCCGAATTTATATTGAGCGCTGGGGGATGTGACTGAAGGATTTTTACCAGCTCCAATATCAGCCAGATATAAATATTGTCCCAATTGCTGCGTATTTAATAAATCCAGTTGCCGGCCTGGTCTTTGAGTACCGGTATAATAATCAAAAGTGATTTGAGGCTCACCTACTTTACCTTTTTTAGTAGTCACAATTACAACTCCATTGGTGGCACGTGCACCATATATAGATGCAGCAGATGCATCTTTAAGTATCTGCATGGATTCAATATCATTTGGATTCAACTGATTTAGGGTGCCTTGGGTAGGAACACCGTCAATCACATACAGCGGGCTATTATTATTAATAGATCCAAAGCCTCTGATGCGGACCATGGTACCACCACCTGGTGAATTATCATTTCCAATATTGACACCGGCAGCCCTCCCCTGCAGCATTTGAGTCACACTGGCTGTAGGAACTGCAGTGAGTTCTTTAGCACTTACTACTGTGACTGCTCCAGTAATATCCTTTTTCCGTTGTGAGGCATATCCTGTAACTACTATTTCTTCCAATGTACTCACATCAACAGGGAGTGTAACTTCTACATTTGTTGCAGTGGTTATATCTATTTCGCGAGTTAAGAAGCCAACCGATGAAACCACTAAAGTGGATGCATCAGCAGCGACAGATAAAGTAAAATTACCATCCACATCAGAGGAAGTACCAACAGAGGTACCTTTTACTACAATGGTAGCCCCAAAAAGTCCGGTATTATCATCTCCGGCAATTACTTTGCCGGATATGGTTCGCTGTGCAGTAAGCAAGCTGGTAAAGAACAGCAGTGCTAAAAAAAGCGTTGATTTGGTTCTTGTAACGTTTAGAATTATCATATCTTAATTTAAAGTTTGAATAAAAGTATAAAAATCTCTTTACTTATTTTAGAAAATCAATTTATTTTGAAAAAAAACGATCTGATATATACGTATCATAATTTACCTGGTTATCCACTTTACCTGTTGAATCGAGTACAAGGAAATTCAAACCTCTTTTTTGCAGGCTGTACTCGATATTTTTATATTTAATGCCAGACATGGGATTTCCGGTATTATGGCCACCACTTATCAATTGAATAGTATTGGTATTGTCAACCATAGGTAATCTGATGTTTTCCCGCAATACATCAGATTTAGAATACAATTCGGTACTGATTTTATTATCATGAATTACAAATAACCATGAATCTCCAAAGCCAATAGAATCAATTTTAGAGCCATATGATTTCAGCAGTGCTTTGGATTCCATTGATAGCCTGCCTAGACCTTCCTGCTGCAGTACACCTAAAATATACTTATCGCTGTTCACGGATAAGAATCCTGGTAAATCCATATCGTATTGGGTTGCAATGGTCTTAAAAGCATTAGAATCTATACTGAAATCAAATTTATTTAAGTATTCACCAGTGACAAACATTCGGTACCGCTCAAACTGAAACGATCGCCCACCCAATTCAGATACTAATTCTTTATGCAATGAGAGTGAATCTACATTGGTCAAAATGACATCAAATGGGTGGGCCCTGGCATAGGCAGTCAAATCTAAAGTGCTATCACTGAACAGAGTTCCTATATATACCGGGAATCTTGCTCCATATCCTGTGGTGATCGGTTTTTTATAATGCTGAGCCATGTTTACAAAATGGATATAATCACAAAAATCACTGATACTTGCAGTATATGGCGGGTATACCAATACCTTGTCACCCCTTGAAATTAAGGACTTCATTTCATTTTCATAAGGCAATGGAGCAGGCGTAAGATCGACATATTTGTTTCTTACCCAGATCGGATTTAAATCAAACGCCTGGAGTAGTACTGCTGAAATCAATATGATCGTAATTTGTATTTTTCCATTAATTACAAAATACAATTGCTTAAATGTCCAGTACATGATATAATAATACAATGGCCAGATGAATCTGCCTGTACCTCTAAAGGTGCGTGAAATATAATCATTGTATTTCCAATCGATAATCAAATGATTTCCCAAAGCCCATTTTGGACTAAGTGCAAAAACGAAGAAAAGAATACAGGCTAAAAAAAAACAATTTTTAATCAGTGCTGAAACTCTAAATTCTCGCGCTGCCAAAAGTCGTATGAAGAATAAAATGAATAAGATAATTATAGCCAGTCCGAGATATCCAATACCCTCTCCTTGCCCCGGATCTTTGTAATTAAATACAGGCCCAAGGGCACCTACATCCCACGCGTTTATAAATGTATTTAAATTGGCAGAGAATTTACCAAGTCCTTCTGACAACTGACCTTTGAATAAAAATGCACCACTGCTGTACCAACCCAATGCTGAAATACCTATGAGGGTCAACAAATGCAGACCTATTGATTTTAAATTACTTTGCTTTTCTATGTATAGTTGATAAAAGACGGCAGTAGTCAATCCCAATATCATAAATAATAAGTAGGGATGAATCAAACTACCCACGGCCACCACAGAATAGAGATTTATATTTATTTTTTTTTGGCTCCATGTACCTCGGGAAATAAATAGGTATAGGCACCATAGCAACAACCATTGACCACATAATGCCGCATGACCAAATCGTGCGACAAGAACTACTGCACCAAAAAAGAAAACCGATACCAGCCAACTGTGCGCCCGTGAAAAACCGATTCGCCTTGCTATACAGATGCCTAAAAAACCATTTAGCAGATAACATAAATAATACCAGATACCAAAGTATTGGAAATCAGCAGGCAGAAAATTTCTTACTATTTTAAACAAAAAGGCAAGCAATGGAATTGAGTCTGTATACATTACTGAATTATACATAGGGTAAGCATAACCTTCTATTCGCCCTATTGGCCATGTCCAGGGTGTATCCTTAAAATATTCCCAGGCGAGATAATGATATGAATAATCGCTACCGGGCAATAAAAGCCATTTTGTGTATAAAGGGTTTATCTTTTCGGCACCTAAAATAATATGAGTAAAAAATAAGCCATAAAAGCAGGCAAAAAGAATATCCCAAATATCAAGTTTAAAATTTTGCTGCATAGAGTTGTAAAGCCTTTGCACAAACCGGTTTAGAACCAGGATTCCAGATTGTAATTTCAAGTTTATTGAATGGCCTGTCGGGACTGATGGTCACCAGGTCAATCCATTTTTCATCATTGTCATTTAAAAAGCGGTGCAGTCGAAGAATAGTAGTTTTTACATCCTGCTGATCTAGCTTATATTTTACAACCAACTGGGCCATCTGCCATATATCCCATTCTTTCAACCCACTGCGGACCAATGCATGTATTCTTATTTTGCCAGGATTTACAACCCCATCGTACAATACTATATGCCCTGAATTGGATGTGCAGGTACTGTCCGCATTAAAATCACGATCTGCAGCAACTATTGATTCCGATTCACTTAAGGTCATATATGGCTCGTTGGTGTCTAATAATTTTTGATATTCAGGGTTATTATCCATTTTGAATAAGGTGTGCCAGAAATAGGTTTTATTCATCATCCCGGCTGCGTAAATCCCACCCCTATGGGCCTGATGAGTAAGCCAAAGATTATAAAATGCGCATATGCCGATAAAAAAATATAAAATATACTTTAATCGGGGCTGGGAAATTATATCCTTAATCAATACCGCCATGGGAAAAGCCATTATTGGATAGTGCTGCACCAGGGCACGCTGACTTAAACTACCTCCATAGGTCCACTCATCCCATGCAAATGTGAGGTATAAGGATAACAAGATAAATAGGAGGTTTAACCTTTTATTTTGATCTGTTTTTCGCAGAGCATAAAACATCCCTGCCAACGACAAAATCATCACAGGGGTATATACTAACCATCCTGCCCTGTAACTAAACAAACCTTGTAAAATATGATGACCTTCCAGCCAACTAAAACCAAACTCCTGGTATGAATATACAATCCATTCACCGGCTACATATTTCCAATACACGGATTGCACTAAAGGGAAGAACAAAAAACATAGGCAACCTATCAAGAGCCTTTTTTGAGATCTAAGTAAATGATGAATTCTGGAGGTAAGTGATTTTATATTGTCGGTCTGCCACCCTATCAATAACAGTATGGAAATAATTTCCGTAGGCCGAATCAAAACCATTAACCCTGTGACAAAACACGATAGATAAAACCAATGATTTTTATTTGACGAATAAAAATTATCAATTGAATAAAGTAAGATGGCATACAGGGTGAATAAATAATTATGCGACATAGCACCCGTAATCGATGCATAGTCAAAGTAATTAGTAGCAAATACAATTATCACCAGTATAAGGGAAGTACTCCATTCATCAAAGAATTTCAATATCCATTTCCTAAAATACCAAAGTCCGGCAAATGCCCACACTATACTGCCCAATGAAATAAAAAACTGGTACACCCTACTATATCCATCCGCTTCATATCCTAATGGAATTGCTATTGAATGGGCTATTAAAAAGAAGGGGCTATATAAGATGGCTAATCCAGCGGTATATTTCAATACCTGATTTCCAGATCTATGCTGGTATGCCTGGTACGGGCTACTGCTGGGATAGTATTTTGCATCGATAGCTGGTTTCCATTTTAGTTCTTTTATATCGCGGTAAATAAAAAGGGCAGGTAGGTACAAATAATAACCGGATACATCCCAGCTGATTGTTGCTTCTGTACCGGCCATTTTCCATTTTGGATAATAAATAAAAGAAGCATACACCATTAACAGCATGCCGATATATAAAATCCACTTAGACATGCAGTTACTTTATTTTAAACCAAAATGATCCGCCGTGCTTTTCTATCTGATCTGCATGCGTAATTTTCCGCCATAGTGACTCATTCAATTTTGATTGACTATTTGAATCCAGATATACGTAATACGCCGGAAAAATCACTTCATACCTATCCTTAGATGAAGTAAGCAGAACAGCAAGCAAATATTCTTCATTGTAACCTCGCTGAGCCATCTCAGTTGGATAATCATACGGCAAATAAATATCAT
This sequence comes from Saprospiraceae bacterium, assembly GCA_044227925.1. Lineage (GTDB taxonomy): Bacteria > Bacteroidota > Bacteroidia > Chitinophagales > Saprospiraceae > JADJLQ01. The sequence continues at coordinate 120,644 of JBGAVW010000003.1, forward strand.
GAATACATATATATACCCCCTTAGGTATAATGGGTAATAGCTCAAGAAAAAAAACGGTCACATCCGAATTGGCCAAAGCTAAATGGGATCCATCAAAAAAGACTACATCACCCGGACAAAGCTCAGAAAACACATCCCAATTAACCATCTCCTCTAAGGGTTGGCGAATCCATTCATCAGCCAGTTCCTTTATCTCTCGCCTTGGGGTTGGATCTATACACCAAATCTTGGAAGGAAGATTGCAGTGATTGATAGCAGCACGCATTACAGCGGTACTGTGGCCTGAACCGATTTCCACTATTTTACCAGGGCCGAGTTTTTTTATCATGGCAAATAAACTTACAATATCCAGTCCGGGTAAAAAATTATTTTTCCAGTACACCGCTTTTCCATCTGTTGAAGAAACGGGGAAATTATTGAATACAGCCACTTCCGCACCTATGGCATCCACCAATTCTGCAGAATGTGTATTTGCAGAAGCACATATTTGGACCATTTCCCGGGATATGGGCTTTTTCTGAGAATATCTTGAGATTGCTTTCCATGGATAATCCAGTGTAATCACTCTTTCCTGTAAAATCGCTTTTAATGCCTGTATTATCTTCCTTGGATATATCATCATACTCTGTTTTTATTGTAGGTACGCCAAATAGAAATAATCAGCCTAAATGGCAATAAAAAACAGGCTATCATAGTGCCAACACTAAAGAAAATAAATTCACTGGAAATATATTTACTCAATGCCACTTGTCTCTCTTCAGGAAGATGGATGGTAAGTGATTCTATTCCTCTTTCATCAAGAAATACTGAAAAAAGTCCAAACCTATTGAATGAAAAAATAAAAAGCCAGATACACAAGAATATTAGTATCAATTTAATCCAAAGACTTTTAGCAAAAGGAGTACTGGGCAGTAACAATAGCCATCGCAATCCGGTCACACAACAGATAATAAAATAAATATTACTTTTCTCAAAGGGAAAACCATATATCTCATGTCTGATAGGCCAGATTACCAAAATTACAAGTACTGCTGTAATTGCCAGCCACAATACTTCCGCTAACCAGGCTTTTGAATTTACCATTTATGGCATGAAGATACTACCAAAAATCAAAAAGGCTTGATCACTTCTGCTCAAGCCTTTTTAAAAATTAAAAATTGATATGAAAAATACTCGCTCTATGCTATTGGGTGTCAATGGCAACTTTCACGTAGTGCTTTCAGTGCATCCTTATCATTGATTACGGCAGTACTGCCATCTGCTTTCGTTACGGTTACCGGGAATACAATCTCTAATTGATGTAGGACGCCATGCTTCCTGCCGTGACCTCTGCCTCCCTTTTTTTCTGCATGCAACACTGTTTTTAATTCTGTAACATTCGAGATCGTAATTACTGTACCATCTGCCTTTTTTACAGAAATAGGAAATGCAAAAGTGAAACAGATGGAATCGTGTTTTGGAAAGCCTTTGTGATGCAATGAATCTCTATGAAATAAAGAATCCAGCCCTCTTTTTTTACATGCTGCTTTTACATCAGCCAGTTCAGCATCCGTATTTACCGTAATTAAAGATCCGTCTTCTGCAGTGATCTGTATAGGATATACAAAACCAGGTCTGTCTCTTTTGGTAGTTCCTGTTGCCAAATGCCAGGCCTTTACTGCTTTTCTCAATGAATCCTGGTTGGTTACTGTTTTAGTGGTGCCATCAGTAAATTTAATGGTTACCGGAAAAATTAAATCGTAACATCCGTGCCTTCCAAGGTTGCCTCTCTGTTCCAATGCATATATAGTTTCATCTACCGCATTTACGGTAGTATCGTTGGTACTCAGGCTTTCTTTATCGCAAGCCACAAAGCCAAGTGTAAAAATCATTGCCGAAAATGCAATGGAAATTGATTTTAAAAAATGCTTATTCATGGTTATTAAAAAAATATTGGTTATGTAAATTATATTCAATAAACGGTGATTTAGAATTGATATTACATATGGTGCACTGCTATAGAGTTAGTTGCATCTTAAATATGATATAATACTGTTAAATAAATTAACCTGCCAAATTGAAATTTAAATCAATCTGCATTTCAGCATTAATTCAAGGAATAGGTAAGGCCGGCTTGCATGCCAAATGCATTTGTTGCAATCTTTCCAGCTCTGTCGTTAGTGCGATCAGAAACAGGAACATACAGTTCAGGAGAGATATAAATTTTAAAATCCTTATTTATTGTATACCCGGCAATGAGGTTTACCCTGGAGTTTAATACTATTTCCTGTGTTTGCCCCAATTTGGATAATTGAGGTTGTTCTATGGGCTTTAAAATATTATTCAGCAATTTTACTTCCGGATTTGAAACTGAACTTCTGGCCAATATATCAATGTTTAATCCAAGTCCCGCACCTGCAAAAAAATTGTTTTTTACATATCTATATTGCAAACCCACCGGGACGGTAAGGTAATTAAGTTCAATTTCCGTCTGTATTTTTAACTCTATCGGTTGATTATCGGTGTAGGATACTCTTTGATCTAATTGCTCGGTCCTGATTACAATATCCGAACTACCTGCACTGCATTGTAATCTAAACGGAAAATCATGCTCAAAGGGTTTACCTCCGGGTCTTGGTCTTCTGTTTCCAAAAGAAATACTCTGGCTGATATCATTAACTATATCAAAATGTTTAAATCCAATGCCGGTAGAAAAAAATAAATTCTTTGTTATCCCTTTATTCAATGCTAAACCGACCTGCCAGGAATTGTTTGTTTTAAATTCATTTGTCCCTCGCAGATCTTTACCATATTCATTTTCAATCTTACCTGATTCATAGATGAGTCCTGCAGAAAGTGAAACTTCATCCGCTACTATCCCATGCCCAGGTACTGGATTGGTGTAAAAAGGATATTTTGTTGAAAACCTGGAATTATCTTTAGTATGGTTTATTTCTTTATTCTCAAATGGCAAATTAGAAACCAGATAAGGGGCCCGGGATGGCGAATAAGCCACCTCATTAGTTTCTGCATTTTCTTGTGATTCGTTGGTCTTTATTAAATTAGTAAGGTTGTTGTGAGCTAAAGGGTCGTTATTCTTTTTTACAATGCGCTCCTCTTTACCCTGTATGGAATTTTCAGGTGCAGCATGTATTGAATTATTGGTACTATATAATGGATTCGTTTGATTCGTTTTTAATTTGGACCCATTCGACTTTTTGGTGGAACTATTTTCCGGTTTTGAAATTAAACCTGTAACGGTTTCATTTTTTTCTATTTTGGTTTTAGTAAGAATACTTGATTTTCCAGACCGATCTGAATCCTTTAAATCGGATTTTATCTTTTGAGTCAAGCCATCGGTATTTAATATTTCTCCATTTTTAGATTCTATTGACGGGCTACCGGCATCCATTTTAGTGGTCTCCTTGTCTTTGGCCGAATAATCAGCTTCAGAGGTATTCAATTCGTCCATTTTTTCTGTATTCAATAGATCCGATTGCCCGGTTTCAGCTCCGGTAGGAGAGGTCATGATTTCATGTTGCAAGGATAAGGCGGCATCCAATTTATTTTTCAGAGCTCGATTGGTGTAAATTAAATAAGTAAGAGTAGATAAAACTAAGGTAGCAGCAATAGGGTAAAATAGTTTTTTAAAAAAAGATGTAGGTACTGTGGATACTGTATTGAGTGAATTATCTATCCTGTCCCAAACCTGGTCCGCAGGGTTTTCCTTGTACTGGTTGAATGAGTTTCTTAAAAACTCCTCCAGATTATCATCGGGTAATTTTTTTTCCATACTCATTCGTTTACATTTAATGATTTAATCAAGACATTTCTTAGATGATCTTTAGCTCTTTTCAACTGTGACTTGGAAGTACCTGTACTGATGCCCAGAGTCTGCGCAATCTGATCATGTGAATACCCTTCCATAATATATAGGTTCAGAACCGTTCTGAATCCCGTAGGCATCCTTTGTATTGATTCAATCATCTGTTTAATCAATAGTTCCTTTTCGAAATACTCCTCCTCCATGACTTCATCTTCCGCCTTCCATTGATGATCATCCAAAGACTGAAAAATATTTTTAGACTGCTTTCTCAAATGCTGAAGGGCCACATTCAATATAACCCTGCGAACCCAACCTTCTATAGGCCCGGCATTTTTATATTGATGAATATCTTTAAATACAGTTACAAACCCGTCGTGTAGTATATCTTCAGCATCTTCTTTGGAGTGTGCATAGCGCATACACATACCGTACATCTGCGACTTTAATGCAGTGTACAATTCATGCTGCGCTTTGCGCTGTCCGGCTTTACAGCCATCGATCACTTCCTGGGAGATGATATCCTTTCGTTTTAAGCTTTTTCAATAAACATGGTGTGGAGTCACCAAAAAGGTTGCATCCGGTTCAGACTAAATCCAGCAAGGAATGAACCCCTGGTGGTCTGGAAACGGTAAATCCCTCTCCATATTTGACATTGATATATCTGCCATACACCTCGGCTTGTGCGTACTGGTAATCCAGAAATTCTTTGGAAGAAATGGGAGACATCGGTTCTTTTGAATTGGGGTCAAAAAATTGGGATTTGTAGGTTTTAATTAAATCCATCTTCCCTTCCATATATGGGCTTATGTCTACCACTATGTCCGGATGGAGTGTTTTGTCCTGGATGTAATGATAAACAGCCAATGGCCTGTAGGCTGCTTGTTTGGTACGGCCTTCCTTCGTATCTATTTTACGCAACCCAGATAAAAAACATGCTCTTTGAACCAGAGCAGCGGCTCTACCGTGATCCGGATGTCTGTCTTCTACTGCATTAGCCAAGACAATTCGAGGTCTCCATTTTCTGATCACACTAATAATCTGTTTGAATATTTTCGCATTCGGCTCAAAGAAACCATCTCCAATATTTAGAAATTCCCTTGATACAGCTCCCATTTTTTTTGATGCCAGTAAGGCCTCTTTTTTACGAATCGTTGCTGTACCACGGGTACCCAATTCTCCATAAGTGAGATCCAATAACGCTACCTTTCTACCGTTAGCTATTTCCTTAAGCAAATATCCACTACATGACAATTCTATATCATCAGGATGTACCCCTATTGCTAATATATCTGCATACATAATATTTGTATGTTACTTTAGTATGTTACCATTTTAATAATGCAGAACCCCAAGTGAATCCACTACCAAAGGCAGCCAGGCAAACAAGATCTCCCTTTTGAATTTTTCCCTCCTGATAAGCTTCATACAATGCTATTGGTATTGATGCCGCAGTGGTATTACCATATCTCATAATATTATTGTACACCTGATCGTCTCTCAATCCGAGTTTTTTTTGCACAAATTGACTGATTCTAAGATTAGCCTGATGGGGGATCAACATATTCAAATCAGATACCTGATATCCATTTGCATCAAGAGCTTCCATGATCACTTCAGGAAATTTGACTACTGCTGTTTTGAAAACAGCCTGTCCATCCATATGAGGAAAATAGTCCTGGTCATCAATCATTTTTTGGGTCAAAAAAGCTCCACCAAATTCCTGGTCAGGATATCCAAATCGTTCAGTGCCTAAGTGTACGCCACCATGACAGCCGGGATTTATATAAGATAAGGTCTCAGCCTGATCACCATTACTATGCAAATGAGTAGACAGTACAAGGCTTTCGGTATCAGTGGCAGGTTGTAAAACCACAGCTCCGGCTCCATCACCAAATATTACGGTAACATTTCGGCCCCGTGTACTGAAATCCAAGCCTGCACTATGAAACTCAGCGCCTACCAATAATATGTTTTTATACATACCTGATCTGATAAACTGATCAGCGACAGAAAGTCCGTAAATGAAACCGCTGCATTGGTTGCGTATATCCAGGGCGCCAATATCCCTTAACTTTAATTGCCTTTGTAATAAAACCCCACAGCCTGGAAAAAAATAATCGGGACTCAAAGTTGCAAAAATTACAAAATCAATGTCTTGTGGTGAAATTCCGGCATGCTCCAGAGCCCGTTTTGCTGCTTCGGCTCCCATAGTCGAAGTGGATTCATGATGTTTTTGACCATATCTTCTTTCTTTGATTCCGGTTCTTTCTTGTATCCATTCATCAGAAGTGTCCATTACCTTGATAAGGTCATTATTGGTGACTTTTTTTTCGGGGAGGTAGATTCCGATTCCAGCTATTTTAGTCCGAGCCATAAACTAATTTGAAGTTATTAAGTAATAGTCGAAAGTAATCAAAATATTTCGTAGTGCCATTATTGATAGAGATCAGAGATAGCTACGTTTTTCTTTCCTTCTTTTTTGCTGCAGGGAATAAAATATTATTCAGTATAAGCCTATATCCGGGGCTATTGGGGTGAAGATTGAGGTCTGTATCGGGGTCATTAATAAAATGTCGGTAATCTTCCGGATCGTGACCGCCAAAAAAAGACCAGGTACCCTGCCCTCTGGTACCATGAATATATCTTACTTCATTAGCACTTTTATTTTCACCCAAAATCAATACATCGGTTTTTACATAGTCTTTAATGAATGCTGTGGTTTGACCCATAAATCCCTTTACCGTTCGTGTATGATTTTGAGTGAGCATGGTTGGTACCGGATCCCATTTTGCTGAAAAGTCAAATAATGTAAAATAATCATTGGTAGGGTTTACTTTGCGTGCATTATTATCGATGGAGCTAAATTCATTATCAAAAGGATTTTTCATTAGCTTAAAGTTTTTGAAGGCTAACGTTTTTGAAAAATCCAATTTTTCCTGGCAATCTCCATCCATTGGATCGCCATCAAATATTTCGGCACAGATATCTACTCCATCTGCCGCCATGGCAATATCGTATGTATCCGTGGCGCTACACATTGCAAATAAAAATCCTCCTCCCAATAAATAGTCGTGGATCCTCTTTACTACTGCCAATTTGAGTTGAGAAACTTTTTTAAAGCCAAGTCTTTTAGCCATGGATTCAGATTCCTGCACATGTGCTCTGTACCACGGGGCGGTATGATTACCAGAGTAAAATCTACCATATTGACCGGTAAAATCTTCATGATGCAAATGCAACCAATCGTACTTAGCCAACTTATCATTTAAAACTTCTTCATCATAAATTTTATCATAAGGTATTTCCGCATAGGTAAGGGCAAGCATTACTGCATCATCCCAGGGTTGGATGCGGGCACCAGTATGATCAAACTCGGGTGTGTATACAGCCACTTTTGGCGCTACTTCCAATTTAATTGCATCTTGGTTCACCTCGGGATTGGCAATTTCCGATAAAATCTGGTTAAACTGGGCATTGGGAATTACGCTGTAGGTCACTCCCCTGGTTTTGCATTCTTTTTCATATTCCGGTTTATAATTCAAGGCAAAACTTCCGCCTTTATAATTAAGCAACCACCAGGCCTCATCTTTCTGGCTCAATACCCAGTAGGTAATGCCATACGCTTTTAAGTGGTTTTTTTGATTTGGATCCATTGGAATCAAAATCATAGTTGCCTGCAACGCTTTTAAATTTAACAGGATGATAACTAAAACCATTATAAAAGGTCTCCAGGCCGGAGTATTTTTCATGTTTTTAAAAATTTTAGTTTAAAATGAATCTATTACAAAGCAAATATCATAGATATTTATTCATCTTTGCAAAGATAGTTTCTTAACGTAATAATAAAGATATAGACTATACATGGGTTTTTCCAATTCTGTGATATGGGCATTGTGCATTTCCATAGGTTTTTTGTTTTGGCTCATACTTTATTTCAGAGATAAAACCTATACGGATATACATCCTGGCTGGCGATGGTTAATGATTGTTTTACGCAGTCTGGCTACCGGCATTTTGTTATACCTGGTGTTGGCTCCTTTGTTCAAATCGATCTTTACTGAAATAAAGAAACCACTTGTTGTAATTGCACAGGATAATTCCCAATCTGTAATGCAGCACACTTCAAAAGAAAATCAGGCCAGCTATTTGTCTGATAAGTCGAAATTGGAAACCTCACTTACTACTACTTTTGAAGTAAGTTCAATCCAATTTGGTGAAAAAATAACCGAAGGAAATCAACCTACTTTTACTGACCGTGCTACGGATATAAGTGCTGCATTAGAATATATTCAAAATCTTACAGCGGGACAAAATCTTGGTGCCATCATACTGGCCACCGATGGAAATTTCAATCAGGGAGCAAATCCCCTTTATTCCAATCCCAATCTGCAGGTACCTATCTATTGCATAGCAATGGGAGATTCTACCCCTAAGAGGGATCTTTCGTTGCAACGGACCTTACACAATTCCATTGTTTATCTGGGAGATCAATTTGAAGTACAGATCGACCTCAAAGCACTTGATTGTATAAATGAAAAAGCAAATCTGCAAATTTTCAGATACGAAAATGAAAAAGAAACTCTGATAAAATCAGAGATTATTTCTATTAATTCCAACGATTGGTACCATACTCATAAATTTATTTTGGATGCCAACAAAGCCGGAACCATCAGATACGCAGCCAAAGTCAATCCTCTTTCCAATGAGTATTCCCGTGATAATAATATCAAAGACTTTTTTATCGAAGTATTGGATGCAAGACAAAAAATACTGCTTTTGTATGCTGCACCCCATCCGGATATAGCCGCACTGAAAAAAATAACTGAGAAAAATAAGAACTATGTGCTTGACATAAAACCTTTTGAAGGAGCATCACCCAATTGGAATGAGTATAGTATGGTCCTATTTCATCAATTACCTGGCAAAACACAAGATATATCTATAGCTATAAGGGAATTAAATAAATCTCAAAAAGCCAGGATGTTTATTTTGGGTAGTGGATCAGACATACCCAGATTTAATAATGTTCAAAGTATTTTAAAAATAAATGGCGATTCTAAAAACATGAATGAGGTTACCGGCGAAATTAAAGAATCGTTCGGGCTATTCACACCTGATCCAAACTGGAAACCATTTTTTAAATCTTTTCCCCCGATTTCTGCTCCGTTTGGAGAATACCAAATATCTCCTGCGGCTCAGACTTTGATTACACAAAAAATTGGGAATATTCTTACTAACTATCCTTTGCTGACGATAGGCGAAGAGTCAGGGGCACGTATAGCAGTACTTACTGCAGAGGGAATTTGGAAATGGCGTTATTACAATTTCCTGGAACAGAAAAATTTTGACTTGCTGGACGACCTGATTTTAAAAGTAATTCAATATATAGGCATAAAGGAAGACAAACGAAAATTCAGAGTGTCCAGCCAGCAAAAAGTATTCCTTGAAAATCAACCGGTCACTTTCGATGCTCAGCTCTTTAATGATTCATATGAAATGATTAATACCGATGACGCTTTTATTACCATCACCTCTTCAAACAAGAAAGAATATCAATTTACTTTCAATAAGGCAGGCAATGCGTATTCATTAAATGCGGGTTTATTCGCACCCGGTACATATACCTATACCGCGTTTATCAATACAAAAGCCGGAAGGCAGGAAGCAAAAGGACAATTTATTGTACAACAAATCCAATTGGAAACCTATCAAAACACTGCAGATCATAATTTACTCAGATTGTTATCCAATCAACACGGGGGACAAGTAATAATGCCTGGCCAAATCAGCAGTTTGGCTGAACTGATAAAACAAAATAATTCCATAAAGCCGATTCAATACAGCAGTCAGCGTACCTATCCGATTATTAATTTCAGATGGTTATTTGCACTTTTGGCTGGATTATTGTTTTTGGAATGGTTTCTGAGGAGATATTTTGGCGGATATTGAAGTCCTGGTTCAGAATAATTAACTCCTATTCTACTTTCAATTTCGATTGTCAATTTCATCCAGCTTTATTTTAATGCTAAATCAATCCAGTGCCAATGCATTAATCAGGCTTTACAATTTCTGAGCTTCCCATCCATTCTTATTTTTAAATTATAGGGTAATTCAGGTTACTGCTGGCTCGACGATAAAGTAATATTTCAAGATGTGCACTTACATCGAAACGCCCATATCATCATAAAATAAAAAAGATTTTCGATTTAAAGGCCAATTCGAGTCTGGGTAGCGCTTGCTCCCGGCTTTTCAAATAGTTGTTTATGTATTTTTAATTTAGTCCTCAGGCGAGATCCATTCAGTTTGAAATTATTCCCTTCACTGCATTTCCCGTATGATGCAGCTACCTCCATTTTTATAAACCCAAAATATCAAAGTTGATATTTTTAGACAACGATAAAAAGAAGAATAAATAACACACGTTCATTACTGATCAGACTCAAATAACAGTATGATGCTCCAAATATAAATATAACGCTATCTCAGACTTGCATTAAGTTCAGCAAGTACTCCGGATCCCGGGCACAAGTCCTTGTACCCTAGAGCATTCAATGGAGTTTTGCTCGTATCCATAATATCATGGAGTGTAGCCCGCTTTGCATCATAGTATAATAATCCGGTGAGTATTTCATTTTCTACTCTGGATTTGTGCATTTTTGTCATTGAAGATAGTCTATCGGCCGGATCCCAATCCATTTCAAGTTTGTTGATCTGCAGGTAAGTGCCATCGTGCAGTGTAATTCTTTCAGTAGCACCATGAGCTATATTGGCAGTAATCTCTTCAGCCGGAGGTACAAAATCAAGATCAGCTATGGCATCCATATGCTCACGAACATAATCATATGATTTGGTTGAGCCTTTATTATTATTAAATGTTACACAAGGAGAAATCACATCTATAAAAGCAAATCCCGGATAAGATACTGCTGCTTTGATCAGGGGAATCAATTGTTCCTTGTCTCCGGAAAAACTCCGCGCAACAAAGCTTGCACCCAATTCCAATGCAAGACCGGCCATATCAATTGTTTCAAACAAATTGGTATTACCTGATTTATTGATACTACCATAATCAGCCGTGGCAGAATCCTGGCCTTTGGTAAGCCCATAGCAACCATTATTCATGATGATATAGACCATATTCAGATTTCTTCTTACAGCATGTACAAATTGGCCCATCCCAATGGAAGCAGAATCTCCGTCACCGGATACTCCCAGATAAATCAAATCCCTGTTTGCAAGATATGCACCGGTGGCTACCGATGGCATCCGGCCATGTACTGAATTGAAACCATGTGAATTGCCCAGAAAATAAGTAGGCGTTTTGGAGCTACAACCTATACCCGACATCTTGGCTATACGATGTGGAGGAATTGATAATTCGAATATAGCCTGCACTATTGCTGCACTTATGGAGTCATGGCCACAGCCGGCACATAATGTAGACAAAGAACCTTCGTAATCTTTTTTGGTAAAGCCGAGTTTGTTTTTAGCGGCTTCAGGATGCCTAAACGCGGGTTTGATGTAAGTCATGATAATTGGTTGATGATGAAGAATAGCCAAGGCTATCTGCAATTTTATTGTAAATGAACTGGGCAGTAATAGGAAGACCATCGTAATTCAGCACAGGAACAAGTTTCATAGGATCGACATTCAATTCATTGATCAATAAACTTCGCATTTGTGCATCGCGATTTTGTTCCACTACAAAAACTTTAGCATGGTCATTAATAAATTCAAGCATACTCTGATCAAACGGAAACGATCTCAATCTCGCCAAATCGATTTGCATACCTTCTGCTGCAAACATATCAGCTGCTTCTACTGATGAGTATTCCGAGGTTCCAAAATAAATCATACCATATTCACTGGTATGCTGCTCCTGAGGTACAGGAAATTCCGGCTTAGGCATATACGTTTTAATAGTTTCCCATTTCCGCAACAACCTATCCATATTTCTTACATAAGGCTCTGACTCTTCAGTATATTTTGCCATTTCATCTCGCGAAGTACCCCGGGTAAAAAAACTGCCTTTGGTAGGATGAGTACCTGGTATAGTCCTATAGGTCAATGCATCCCCATCGGGATCAAGGTACCGCCCAAATTCCTTTATTTTTTCAAGATCTTCTGCAGTATACACTTTGCCCCTGTTATAATTTCTGCTATCATCCCATTCAAAAGGAGCGGTACTGTGTTCATTCATGCCAAGATCCAAATCTGTCATCACGATGACAGGTGTCTGCAATTGCTCTGCCAGGTCAAAAGCTTCAGCAGTCATATCAAAGCATTCTTTAGGTGAGCTCGGAAATATCATTGGATGCTTCGTATCCCCGTGTGAGGCATAGGCACATAATAGTATATCCGATTGTTGCGTACGTGTTGGCATTCCTGTTGAAGGGCCGCCCCGTTGTACATCGATCAATACCAATGGGATTTCAGCAAAATAAGCCAAGCCTAAAAATTCGTTCATCAAAGATATTCCCGGACCACTGGTAGCAGTAAATCCCCGGGCACCATTCCAGTTGGCTCCAATGGCCATACCTATAGCCGCCAATTCATCTTCTGCCTGTATAAAGGCATATTTCTTTTTTCCATCGGCATCCTTTCTGTACTGTGAGGCATACTCATCAAAAGCAGACATAAGTGATGTCGAAGGGGTGATGGGATACCAGGCCCCTACTGTGGCACCACCAAACACAGCGCCAAGGCCACATGCCGAGTTTCCATCAATCATTATATTGTCTTTATTCAGATCTCTTCGTTCTATCCTATATTTTGATGGCAATTCGAAATTCGATTTTAAATAATCTGCTCCGAGGTGCAGGGCTTTTACATTGGGAGCTACTAATTTCTCTTTCCCTTTAAATTGATCGGATACCATCTGTTCCAGCACGGACATTTCCATATCCAGTAAGGTAGCGGCGGCTCCCACATAAATCATATTTTTAAATAATAATCTTTGTCTTGGATCCGAATAGTTTAAGGCACAGATCTCCGTCATTGGTATCCCAATATTTATGACATCGTCACGAAGCAAACCTTTTGAAAGTGGTTTGGTATTGTCATACATAAAATAACCACCTGGTAAGATACTTGCAATATCCTTGGTAATACTTTGAGGATTTACACTGACCATAATGTCAATACCTGCCCTGCGCCCCATATACCCTTTATCACTTACCCGTATTTCATACCAAGTAGGGAGTCCCTGAATATTAGAAGGAAAGATATTTTTAGGAGATACCGGCACTCCCATTCTGAATATTGCCTTTGCAAACATATTATTGGCACTCGCAGATCCGGTGCCGTTTACATTGGCTAATCGAATCACACAATCATTTATTTTTTCTATTTGTGACATGCACTTCCAGCTTTAGCAGTATTATACAAAAAGCGCTGCATATCCCAGGCAGCAGTGGGGCATCGCTCTGCGCAGAGTCCGCAATGCAAACAAACATTTTCATCTTTGACCATTACCCTTTTTGTGGGCAGTGGGGAAGAAACATATAGAGCCTGACTGATAATATGAGCAGGTTCATTTAATCTGGTTCGAAGATCTTCTTCCGTGCCATTCTCTGTAAAAGTAATACAGGATGTAGGGCAGATGTCTGCACAGGCATCGCATTCAATACACCGATCGGTGGTAAACACAGTCTGCACATCACAGTTTAGACATCGCTGTGCTTCTTTAAAAGCAAGCATATCATCATATCCCAACTCAACTTCTTTTTTTCGATTGGTAAGCGTTTCTTCTTTATTTGCGTGAGGTACTTTAAACCTGAGATCAGTAGTCACTGCACTATCATAAGCCCATTCGTGAATACCCATTTTGGTAGTCGCCAGGTTAGTCATCGGGTCAGGCCTTTTATGCAGGTCTTGACCATTGCAAAACAAATCAATGGAAATCGCTGCCTGATGTCCATGTGCCACTGCTGTGATCACATTCTTGGGTCCAAAAGCACTATCACCACCAAAAAACACTTTGGGATTAGTTGAATTAAAAGTCACTTTATCCACTATGGGCATATTCCATTTATCAAATTCAATGCCCAAGTCTTTTTCAATCCAGGGAAATGAATTTTCCTGTCCAACGGCGATTACTACATCATCTGCCTCAAAGAATACATCCGGTTCTCCGGTGGGTACCAATACCCTTTTGCCATCTACTTTTTTAGCTTCAACTTTTTCAAATAACATCCCTTTAAGTATGCCATTTTCGTGGATAAATGCTTTGGGATTATGGCAATTGTAAAATGGAATGTCTTCATGTTGAGCATCTTCTATCTCCCAGGGTGAGGCTTTCATTTCTTCAAATGGGCTGCGTACTACTACTTTTACATCTGTACCGCCCAGTCTGCGTGATGTCCGGCAGCAATCCATGGCCGTATTACCACCTCCTAAAACCAATACTCTTTTACCTATTTTATCTGTATGATTAAATGCAACGCTGGCTAACCAATCAATTCCTATGTGGATATTTGATTTTATTTCATTGCGGCCTTCAATAATCAGATCTTTTCCCCTGGGTGCTCCGGTACCTACAAAAACGGCATCGTATCCTTTTGCCAGGAGTTCTTTCATACTACTCACATAAGTCTTAAAATGAGTAGTGATATTGCCAATATCCAGAATGTAATTTACCTCTTCATTTAATACAGTTTCGGGCAATCTAAAAGATGGAATTTGGGATCGCATAAAACCACCGCCAAAAGTTTGTTCATCGTACAGATCAATACTATACCCTAAAGGAGCCAGGTCTCTTGCAACAGTAAGGCTGGCTGGACCTCCCCCAACTAATGCAATACGTTTGCCATTCGTCTGAGCAGGTGCTTTGGGCATCCTGGATTGTACTTCCCCTTTAAAATCAGCTGCTACCCTTTTGAGTCGACAAATAGCGACCGGTTCTTTTTCCACCCTACCCCGCCTACAGGCAGGCTCACATGGTCTATCGCAGGTGCGGCCCAAAACTCCGGGAAACACATTAGATTCCCAATTGATCATGTAAGCATCACTGTATCGTTCTGCCGCTATTAGTCGTATGTATTCAGGTACGGGCGTGTGGGCCGGACAGGCGTACTGACAATCCACTACTTTATGAAAGTATTCCGGATCTTTAATATTTGTCGGTTCCAAAAATTCAAGTTATTAATATTGGGGACGCAAGTTAAGGAAAACGAAGTAAAGACTCAAACAAATTAAAGTTTTTACCACAAAGTTTTAAAGACAAAGAATTGATATATAATACTATTGATAATTTGCTTTTTAAGTTAAATTATTGGACCTGGGTCAATAAAGTAATTTATGCAGTCCAAAAGATACCATAGATGACATACCCAAGGTTGGATAAAAATTTTCCAACTCACTCCTTGTTATATGGAGCCCTGCCTTCGAATAAAATGTGCAATCAAAAAAAAATTGCCACCAGGCTTCATAAAAATAATTTCGTAAATAGCTGGTGGCAATGATAATCTCAATTATAAATTAGGCTGTGGAGTATATCTAAGGTAAGGTTTTATTTTCCTGAATCCTTTGGGGAATTTTTTCTCTGCGTCGGCATCGGATACAGACGGTACTATTATCACATCTTCACCATGCTTCCAATTTACCGGAGTAGCCACAGAGTGATAAGCGGTAAGCTGCAGGGAGTCAATTACTCTCAATATTTCATCAAAATTTCGACCGGTTGAAGGAGGATAAGTCAGAGATAGCTTTAATTTTTTATCGGGTCCAATGATAAATACACTTCTTACAGTGGCTTTTTCACTAGAGCCAGGATGAATCATATCATACAGGTTGGCTACATTTTTATCTTCATCGGCAATCAGGGGATAGTTCACTTTTGTAACTTGTGTTTCCTCGATATCCCCTATCCAGGTTGCGTGAGATGCCAAAGGATCTACACTAAGGGCCAATATTTTTACATTGCGTTTATCAAATTCAGGTTTTAGTTTTGACATATACCCCAATTCGGTAGTACATACAGGTGTAAAATCTGCAGGGTGAGAGAATAAAACTGCCCAGCTGTCACCGAGCCATTCAAAAAAATCGATTTCACCCTGAGAGGTCTGTGCTTTGAAATTTGGGACTACATCCCCTAGTCTTAATGCCATATTGATTTACTGTTTTTAAAGTTTATAAATAAAAGAATTTTTGAGTTATAGTTATTTAATATGTAGGCATGGTGTGATCAATTTCTTTTGCCCAGGCAAGTATACCCCCTTCGAGATTATACAGATTTTGAAATCCATACTTCTCCTGTAAAAGTTCTATGACATCCGAGCTGCGTTTTCCACTACGGCAATGTACTATCACCTGTTTATCATTTGAGATTTTGGGCACATGCTGCAGTATTTCGCTTTTAGGCATCAACTCACCTTTAATATTGGCTATCTCGTATTCATATGCCTCCCGCACATCTACAATCTGTATCCTCGCATGCTTTTTAATTAATTCATCGAGTTGTTTGACATTGATTGATTTTACTTCCTGTTTGGATTCAGACTCGACTGCTCCCACACCACAAAATTGTTGATAGTCTATCAATCCTTTTTGTGAAGGGTTTTCTCCATTTAGAGGATTATCTTTTCTTCGCTTAATTTTCAACGTTCGCGTTTCAAATGAAGACGCATCAAATAAAAACAATCTTCCGCTCAAAGTCTCGCCTACACCGCTGATCACTTTTATTACTTCACTGGCCTGGAGGCTTCCGAGAATACCGGGTAACACTCCTATTACACCCCCTTCTGCACATGAAGGTACCAATCCGGGGGGAGGAGGTGTTGGGAATAAATCGCGATAATTTGGGCCCAGGACACCATGTTTATCTTTATAGTTAAATACCGTTGCCTGACCTTCAAACCTATAAATGGAGGCATACACATTCACTTTCCCCAAAAGCACACATGCATCATTTACTAAATATCGTGTTGGAAAATTGTCAGTACCATCAGCCACCACATCAAAATCCTTAATTATATCCAAGGCATTATCACTTGTAAGAGCAGTTTCATAGGTCACGAATTTAACATATGGATTCAACGCTTCCAATCTTCTTTTAGCAGCCTGCACTTTGGGCTGTCCCAAATCTTCGCGGGTAAAAAGCACTTGTCTTTGGAGATTACTATCATCTACCACATCAAAATCTACCAATCCTATAGTGCCCACACCGGCTGCAGTGAGATATAATAATAAGGGAGCCCCTAAGCCACCGGTACCTACCACAAGTACCTTGGCTTGTTTTAGTTTTTTCTGACCTTCGATATTAAACTCAGGCAAAATCAAATGCCGGCTATATCGTGCTAACTCTTCGGATGAAAATTTTACTTCGCTCATTATTGATTCGGTATTTAAATATTATTTTATAATCCACCGGCTATGGCAGGTATTATAGATATGGTGTCGGTATCGTTTACTTCGGTCACACTGCCTTTCAGATCTTCTATGTCATCTTCTCCAATAAATATTCTCACAAAACCTCTTAGTTGGTCATCTTCAGTAAAAAGATGTTTGTCCAACTCGGGAAACTGATTGGTCAGGTCTTTTATGGATTCCAATACGGTACCGCTTTTGACTGCCACGGTGGATTGGTTTAATGTAAATTTTCTTAAAGGTGTAGGAATAATAATTTTAGCCATGTTGTTGAGTTATAGATTTTGAAAGTTTGTTTTTATAAATAATTTCTATGGGTTCTTCTATAAATAGTCGGTTTTCATTGAGGCGCCAGGATCTGGTATCCATCGCTTGTCCTTCGTGCACACTTGTAATAAAATAGGAAAACTCTGGCAATGCGTCGTCGAGGTCTCTGCCTGAAGGCATGGGGGGATGCTCAGGATGGGAGTGAAATACTCCTATCAGGGCCAGGTTGTTTTCCAATGCGAATCGCTCTGCTTTCATAAATTCCTTTGGGGGAATAGTATAGTGCACCCTGCTGTTATCATCATTGTTTATTACCTCATGCACCCTATTTATTTTACAGTCTATACCATCATTAAATCCAAATAAAAAGCCACAGCATTCATTAGGATAAGCTTTTTCACTTATCAGATGTATTTCTTTTAGAGCAGCAGGTTCTATTGATATAGTCATTATTATTTTTTTAATGCCTCCTGGTATTTGGATGCATCATCAGCGAAAATGGTTACCACATGTCCGTAGTCTACACTTTTTGCCACCCGTATAGCGCCAACTAAATTTGCCGCTGCAGAGGGACTTATTAATAATCCTTCGTTTTTAGCTACCAGATCTATCATTTTAAAAGCATCGTAAGATGAAACTTCTAGTATTTGGTCTGGTGCTTTAGGGTCATAAATGCCGGGAATTTCAGCGGTCTCGAGATGCTTCCAACCCTCCAGACCATGCAGGGGGCCGTCTGGTTGCAATGCAATACACCTTATTTTATCATTATATTCTTTTAGTTTTCTGGTGGTCCCTGTAAATGATCCTGTGGTGCCGAGGCCTGCAACAAAATGAGTAATTTCACCGGAAGATTGCCTCCAAATTTCAGGAGCCGTAGTCATATAGTGTGCTTTCCAGTTATTATCATTATTATATTGATCACAGTAGAAATAGGGTATGTCCATTTTGGAAAAGATATCCAGAGCTACCTGCCTTGATTCATCTGTGCCTCCATACGGTGAGCTCAACACTAATTCTGCACCTAGTTTTTTCAAAATCAGTTGTCTCATTTTAGAAGCATTTTCGGGCATGATCAGTTTTAT
Organism: Saprospiraceae bacterium; assembly: GCA_044227925.1. Classification (GTDB taxonomy): domain Bacteria; phylum Bacteroidota; class Bacteroidia; order Chitinophagales; family Saprospiraceae; genus JADJLQ01. The sequence continues at coordinate 139,163 of JBGAVW010000003.1, forward strand.
TTTCAACCCTAAGCTTGCTGCCAACGTAGCAAGTGCAATACCTGTATTGCCGCTGGTGGCATCCAAAATAGTGTGATGTGGCTGCAGATTACCGGAGATGACCCCTCTGCGGAGCATATTGTAGGCGGGCCTTGATTTTACACTGCCCCCTAATTGTTGCCACTCCAGTTTAGCATAAATTTTGACCCGCTCAGTAGAAAAGCTTTTTAATGGATATAAAGGAGTATCACCAACCCAACGTGAAAGAGATTCTACCTTCTCCAACAATTCTGTATTATTTTCTATTACTATTTGATTCATTTGTTATTCTTTTCCTATTATCAAAAAAGCCTTTCGGATTTTACTCTCGAAAGGCTTCTGATAATTCTTTTTGAAAAATGTATTACGATTTTACTTCATTGCCGTTCGAGATGAATTGGTTACTACAACAATAATACGCACATGTACAGCTTGCGACTGCCTCCGCGATTTTACTTGTAGTATAAGAATTCATCATGTTTGTCTTGGTCTATAAATTTAAAAAGCCTTCTGTTCTTTGCTGACCAGAAGGCTTTTTGATATTTTTTATTTAAATGATATCCATTTACTTCTATGTCAGCACGGGTCGCTACAACAGCAACAACAACAAGCACAACACAAATTAAAAATAGAACTCATTTATTTTATTTGACGGACACAAATATACAAGAGTCGTACCAAGTTTTCAAAGTATTTAAAAAATAGAGAGGTTAAAACTGAGTTAAAAAAATTAAGAAAAAAAACAGTAAAATTACCTGGCAATCAACTGTTTAAATTTGAAACCTGCAAATGAAAATTACAAATTAGTTGTAAAAAGAAAAAGGGTTACCAGCTGATTTTATCTCCCTCATCTTCGGATTTGTGATCATCTTCAGCATGCTCGTCACTTTGATTTTGTTCACGGTGGGCAAACTGGTCATAATCATATTCGGGAAGCAAATCAGTTTTTACATGATTTATTACATCCATTAACCCTTCGGCAAAACGATTAAAATCTTCTTTGTATAAAAAGATCTGATGCCTGGTGTACCCATTGCCGTCACTTCTGCGGGTACTTTCAGTAAGAGTCAGATAATAATCATTACCCCGGGTTTTCATTACATCAAAAAAATAGGTTCTTTTGCGACCCGCTTTTACTTTGTGCGAGTACACATTAGAATTGCTACGAGATCCGCCATCGTTTTCCACTGTTTAGAATTTTTTAAGGTTATTTATATCCAAATATACAAATTCCGTAATAAGAATAAAATTTAAGACCTTTTTTTTCAAAGGGAATTAATATCCTGTAATTGGGCATTTTCCTCCCATTTTTGTTGTTCTAAAATTTCGAAGTACACCCCTTTCCTTTGCAATAAAGCCTCGTGCGTACCCGATTCAACCAATGCCCCTTTATCTATTACCAGGATCCTTGAAAAATTAGAAAGATGACTCACACGATGGGTAATGAGAATAGCTGTTTTATCCTTAAGTGCTTCATCAAAAGCAGATAATATGGCCTGTTCTGTACGGGTATCCACTGCACTGAGACAATCGTCTAAAATTAAAATCTCCGGTTTTTTAATTAAAGCTCTGGCTATCGCTATTCGTTGTTTTTGCCCGCCCGAGAGGGTCACTCCGCGTTCTCCTAAAATTGTTTCTTCTTTTGCAGGTAATTTTTCTATCTCAGCATCGATAGCAGCATATTTCGTGTATTTATTTATATCCGGAGCCAGTGTACTATCTGTTCCAAACAGAATATTTTCTTTGATGGTCTCAGAAAACAAAAACTGGTCCTGAGGTACATATCCAATTCTTTTTCGCAATTCCTCCAATCGGTACTCTTTTATATTTTTATCATCTATCAAAATCTCACCTGAGGTGACATCGAAAAGCCTGAGCAATAATTCGGCAATGGTGGTTTTACCCGCCGCAGTCCGGCCAATGATGGCTATGCGTTCACCCGGATTTATTATAAAAGAGACAGAATTAAGTGCTTTTACTCCCGTATTGGGGTAAATAAATGAAACATTTCTAAACTCAATCTTACCGAGCAGGGTTTGAGGAACAATGGTGCCATTATTTATAATTTCAGGGGATCTTTCGCTAAACTCTAAAATTCGTTTCATGGAGGCTTCTGCCTGTTGTATAATAGATGCCAGCCAGCCGATTGCTGTTACAGGCCAGGCAAGCATATTTATATAAATGACAAACTCTGCTATATTGCCAGCCGTAATAGCTCCGGCCTGAACTCTATACGCACCCGCCCATACTATCACCACTGTACTCACTCCTGTAAGCAACATGATCAATGGGAAAAACAGTGCATTTACTTTTGACAATTGCCAGGTATTTGCTTTATATACTTCTGCCTGTTCAGCGAACATAGAATTCATAGATTTTTCCTGTGTATACGATTTTACTATCCTGATTCCCGAAAATACTTCCTGGGCGATGGTAGTTAACTTAGAAAGTTGTTGTTGAATTTTTGTACTTCGGCGATTAATTATAGAGCTTACATAATAGATAGAAATGGATAACAATGGAAGCGGCAATAAAGTAAGTAAAGATAAAGTGAGATCGACTTTAATCATACTGGCTACCACCAGAATAATCAATGCACCCAGATCAATGGCATATAAAACAGCAGGACCAAGATACATTCTCACTTTTGAAACATCTTCCGAGATACGAGACATCATATCACCCGTAGTTTGTTTTCTATAAAAGGCCTGATCCAAATCCGAATATGTATTATAGATCTCTTTCCTGAGATCATATTCAATCAATCTCGACATTACTATTATTGTCTGCCTCATAAAATACATAAAAAGGCCCATTAATACTGCGCATCCAAAAACAATCAAAGCGAATTTTAGCAATTTTGGAGATAAAATTTTTGCAGTCTGCTCTGTCGGATTTTTCAATTCTTCAATTACCAGGTCCAGTGCCTGCCCAATCAACTGAGGCTGCACAATGCGGAAATAATTCATCAATATCACAAAAAGGATACCGAGTATAAATCTCCATTTATATTTTACAAAGAATCGGTTTAAAGTCCAGAGGTATTTCAAGGAGAATAATTTATTAAGAATGCAAATGTATAATAAAAGAAAATAAGATGCTTGCCAGACCTCCTGCCCAAGGCGCCTTAGCCATTGGATCCAAAAACAAAGCAAAAGTCATTGAGCGGTAATATTTGCTACTATCGGATGATTTTCAGGGCACCCTTAACTTGGGATTTGGACTTCCGGAATACCCTGTGATGTCCATGCCAGTCTTTTGTGAATTAAATTAATTGAGATTAAAATCTAAATAAGGTTCCATCCTGGTCCAAAATGAAGATTCCAGTACTTCAATCTGCTTTAAATCTTCAAGTTTATAAATTGGCGCATGCTGTTTTATAAAATTCTGAATGATCAAAGCTTGTTTTTTGTCCATATAAGGATGATGAATTTTGGTAAAGTCCGTCTTATTCACATCAATTCTTTTTATTCCCTCTCCTACCTGGACTTTAGAAACAATTTTGGCAAAGGTGGAATCGGGCAAACCATAGACTTCCTTTAATTGATTTACGGTATAGAAACCACCCAGGAGATCCCGGTATTTTACAATTCTTGAAGCTAATTTTGAGCCAATCCCCGGAAGGTATTTCAGCGCGGTAGTATCGGATTGGTTTAAATTTATAATACCAATTTTTTCAGGGGCATTGACATTGGTCACCACCGATTTGACTGATTTACCGGAAGAGTCTATGTCTTGTGAAACATCTTCAAAAAGTATAAAAGGAGAAAGTATTTCCACCAGCGAGTCGTTCATCCCTATTACTTTTTTGAGATCTTGGATGGTTTTAAATATTTTTCCACTTTGTCTGTAATTTATTAATGTATTGGCAACACGACCAGACATTCCAATTTCAATCAGGCTTTTATAAGAAGCCTTGTTTAGATCCAGAGGCAGAGCTTTTTCAATTAATTTTTCAGCATTTTCCATCGGTTGTAGCCGCACAAATGACCTGAGCCGCTCTACATCACCTGGTCTTATCCCATATATTTTTTTCAAGTCATCAGCAGATTTAAACCGGCCACCTTTTGAAGTATAATTTGTCCAGGCAGACGCCACACGGGCTGATAATCCAAAATTTTCCAATTCAGCTTTTGAAACCAAATTGGGGTCAAAAGGAATCAATTCAGTATTTGTATTTGCATCAATTGCCTCGGGCTCATGTGTTTGACTAGAACTAATCGAGTCAATCCCATTTTTATCAATAGTGCTTACTGTGTATAATTGCTTTCTTGGCCACCAAAGGATCAGGCAATACACCAGGATAGAGACTGCTAATAAGGCTGCCAGGAAAAAAACTGATTTTCGTTCCTGATGATTCAGATTAACAAATGAATTTTCAGCAAGGTATTTTTTCATTTTAGTTGCAATTGGATAAAACTACTTTCTACACAAACAACTTCGGTAATCGGGTAAAAAGTTTTTAATATTTCTGACTGAGATTTATCAAAACAATAGACTTTGGAAGGGTACACCAAGCTCATCGTATCGGGCTTCCAGTATTTATTCATTACTATGAGATGGGCATTTTTAACTTCATCTGTTTTAATTTCATTTGATCTGGATTTTATGATCTTATACAAATTAGAATGGGCTCGGATGGAAGTTAAGTCTACTTCTATATTTTCACCCTTACAATAATTTTTAACTGAGTCCAATAAAATAATATCGGGATTACGGAAATCGTATTTGTCTGCATAATTTGAGTTAATAATGGTGCTGTCCCCATTAATTTGAATCAGCGTGTTTCTATTTTTGATCCAAATTTTGGAACGACCTCTAAACTGGGATGCGATGATCTCAGATCTATTGGCCTCCAAAAATTTCTCTGATGTGAGTATCATAAATAATAAAATAAGGGAGTATAGCAAAATAGATACTGAATAATAATTTCTTTTCTTTAGAAACAAGCCGAACAGGATACTAATGAAAATCAGAATCATAACATCTATCGTAGAGGGCCACCATCCATTCAATTTACCCAAGGGCATGGTGTATACCCATTCTATTATATCATTCATCCATTTTACACTATATATGAGTAGGTAATCAATCCAATATAAAAAGGTCAAACCCAATGCCTTTAAAGGAAAAATAGCAACTCCGGCAGCGATGATTATGTAAGAAAATGGGGTGCTGACTATACTCGTAAGCCAGAAATAAAAAGCAAACTGGTGGAAATGATAGCCCACAATGGGGTAGATAAATAATTGTGCGGCCAGTGAAACAGCGGTAATCTCCCAGAGTATTTGCAAAACCTTGTTTCCGATTGGCCATAAAACCCGGATAGGTTCATACAAAATGAAAATTCCCGCCATAGCACCAAAAGAAAGTTGAAATCCAATATTATAAATATCATCGGGATTGATTACTAACAGCACCCAGGCTGCGGCTGCTAAAATATTTAAGGGCTGTGCATCTTTCTGTAATAACCTGCCAATAATAAACAAGGTAAACATAAGGGCTGACCTGAGAATAGAAGGGGTACCTCCAGTGAGGATTGTATACAGCCAGATACACAAAATAACCATGCCGGGAAGTACGATTTTTTTAGCTTTAGACCTTCGCATTAAAAATCCAAAAAGGAGTTCAATGATTTTTGCCAGAATGCCCACATGTAAGCCCGATACAGCAAGTACATGCACCGCTCCGGTGGCTGAATACGCTCTGTACAATTCCGGATCTATTTTTTTTCTCAATCCAAGTAACATGGCTGTGGCCACCGGGTAATCCCTGTTATTACCGAATATCGTCAAAATAATATTATCAGACCAGCTTCTGCATTTTTCCAGAAATGAAGTTTTGGCTTTGTTCAAAATCTGAAACTGAGTCGTATCCAAATAGGTTATGTGGTGAATGTTACGATGATCAAGGTGATTTGCCCAATCAAACTCAAAAGGAGCTGCATTGTGATCCGGTTTGAGCAATCTGTATTCTCCATAAATCACATCCCTTGCATTGGGGAGATAGGATGAAGCCTTCGGCACTCTGAGTAATAACTTACCATTTGCTTTGTTCCAGCTATTATTCAATTTCTGAAAAAGGACATCTGAATAACAATCCCAGTATCTATCTTTTTCTTCTATATAATACGCTCTTGTGATTAGAGCCACTTTGGATTCCACTTTAAAATGACCGGGCTGATTCGATTCGTTTCGAATAGTAGACCATAACAAACCAAAACCGGCATAGAATAATGAAGCCACTGCGCCAAACCAGGGAACTAAGCCCAAGTTGGTTTTTATTTTTCTATGAATAAGAATCAATGTTCCAATTAATAAAACAAGTACAATGCTGAGTAGTATGGTGGATACCTGTATTGAGTCTCTTAAAATAATACCAATACTAAATGGAATAAGCAGTCTGAGTAATGGATATTTGATCCAATAAATCTTCAATTCCAGCAGGTAGCGTTCCAGTGTCATTTAATGCTAAAATAGGTATATGAAAATACTTTTTTTAGTCAAAACTGCAAATAATCTTTTCGCATAAAATTGAAATCAAAATGACTTGAATGACTATTTTCATTAGATTAGTGCCACAAAAAAAAATAATATGAAACTTAGAAGCAGAGGATGGTTTGGTAAAACCGGCAAAGATGGTTTTATTTATAGAGCCTGGATGCAAAATCAGGGCATCCCGAGAGAAGAATTGGAAGGCAAACCAGTTATTGGGATATGCAATACATGGTCTGAGCTTACTCCTTGTAATGCCCATTTCAGGGAATTAGCAGAATCCATCAAACACGGCATCATTCAGGCCGGTGGTTATCCGGTAGAGTTCCCTGTAATGTCTTTAGGCGAAACACTGATCAAACCGACAGCTATGTTGTACCGCAACCTGGCCAGTATGGATGTGGAAGAATCGATCAGAGCAAACCCTGTAGACGGCGTAGTGCTGATGTGTGGTTGTGATAAAACCACCCCATCTTTAGTCATGGGTGCCTGCAGTGTAGATCTTCCCACCATCGTCATTTCTGGCGGGCCAATGCTGGCAGGTACATATAAAGGCAAAAGAATAGGGACCAGTGATGTGTGGAGAATGGCTGAAGGAATAAAAATTGGAAATGTAAGCCAGGATGAAATGAATGAAGCTGAAGGCGCTATGTGCCGAAGCCGTGGCCATTGTGCAGTTATGGGGACTGCTTCCACAATGGCATGCATGGTAGAATCGCTTGGACTTTCTTTGTCAGGAAATGCATCTATACCCGCTGCTGATGCCCGAAGAAAAGTAATGGCACACCGGACCGGTCAGCGAATAGTGGATATGGTGCGTGAAGACCTCAGATTGTCCGCTGTGTTAACAAAAGAAGCATTTGAAAATGCGATCAAGATAAATGCCGCTATTGGTGGGTCTACCAATTTTGTTATACACATGTTGGCTATCGCAGGAAGAATTGGAGTAAATCTTACATTGGATGATTTTGATCGCTGTTCGAGGGGAATTCCATTATTGACAAATATTCAGCCTTCCGGTGAGCATTTTGTAGAAGATATGTATTATGCCGGGGGCTTACCAGCGGTGATCAAAGAATTGAAGTCATTGATCCATTCCGGAGCCCTTACTGTCACAGGAAAGTCCGTAGGCGAAAATATAGCTAATGCCAATTGTTACAATCGGGATGTTATTGCATCGTTAGACAATCCTTTTAAAACGGAAACCGGCCTCGCAGTGTTGAGAGGTAATCTTTGTGAAGGAGGATGTGTAATAAAACCAAGTGCCGCTTCCAAATCATTAATGAAACACAGGGGCAAAGCGATCGTATTTACCGATATAGAAGATTATAAAAAAAGAGTGGACGATCCTGCGCTGGATGTGAGCCCAGACGACATTCTTGTTTTACAAAATTGTGGTCCAAAAGGATATCCGGGTATGCCGGAAGTGGGCAATATGCAATTGCCTAAAAAAATCCTGGAAGCAGGAATTAATGATATGGTACGCATTTCTGACGGGCGTATGAGTGGTACCGGTTTTGGTACTGTAGTCTTACATGCATCTCCGGAAGCAGCGGCAGGAGGCAATTTTGCATTAGTACAAACCGGTGATTACATTAGCCTGGATGTAGAAGCGAGAAGTCTCAAACTGGAGGTATCTGATGAAGAATTGGCCAGAAGAAGGTCAAACTGGGTGGCTCCTAAACCCATCGCTGACAGGGGATATGTCTCCCTCTATTGCAAACACGTAATGCAATCGCATGAAGGAGCAGATATGGATTTTCTCGTTGGAAAAAGCAGCAGTGAAGTAACGAGGGATAGTCATTGATGCCAGTGCAAAGTGTATAATGCAAATACCACATTATTAATGACAAACCTTACTGGAAGAGAACCTGATATTAGTTTACCTTCAGAAATGTAAAGAGAATCTGATACAGAAAGCCGGTCTCTTTGAAAATATTAAATCGATCACTTGCATCATAAAAGAATTTAATTAATTTTGCATTCCCAAACGGGAGCCCCCGTAGCTCAGTTGGTTAGAGCGTCGGACTGTTAATCCGCAGGTCCCAAGTTCAAGTCTTGGTGGGGGCGCTGATAGATGGGCAATCTTTGCAGGAAGGTTGCCCATATTTTTTTTATCATAAATCATTAAAAATGAGCTTATTAGTAATTGGCACAGTAGCGTTTGATACCATCGAAACCCCATACGGTAAAGCCGAGAAAGTAATCGGAGGATCGTGCACTTACATTTCCTGGTCAGCTTCGTATTTCCATAAAGACATCAAATTGCAAGCAATTGTAGGCGATGATTTTCCTGATTCTGAGATTAAAGCCCTCCAGTCAAGGGGTGTAAGTACGGAGGGTTTAGAAATAATAAATGGTAAAAAATCATTCTTTTGGGCCGGCAAATACCATGAAAACATGAATTCACGGGATACGCTCGTGACCGATCTTAATGTGCTGGCAGACTTTAATCCCATCTTACCTGACTCCTATAAAGAGGCCGACTACGTAATGCTGGGCAACCTTACTCCTGAAATTCAGCTTTCTGTGCTCAATCAATTGAATAAACGGCCAAAACTGGTAGTATTGGACACTATGAATTTTTGGATGGATATTGCCATGGATGCCTTGAAAAAAGTAATAGCCAGGGTGGATATCCTCACTCTAAATGAAGAAGAGGCAAGGCAACTTTCCGGACAGTTTTCATTAGTGAAAGCAGCTCATGCAATAATGGATATGGGGCCGAAATTTCTGATAATCAAAAAAGGCGAACATGGTGCTTTGTTGTTCTCGGCTGAGCATATATTCTTTGCTCCTGCTCTGCCCCTTGCTCAAGTATATGATCCAACTGGAGCAGGCGATACTTTCGCCGGTGGATTTATAGGTTGGCTTGCCCAGACCGACGATATTTCATTTGAGAATATGAAGCGAGCTATCATATATGGATCTGCCATGGCTTCGTTTTGTGTAGAAGATTTTTCTATATCTAAAATGAAAACCCTGGACTACGATATGATAAAAGAAAGGGTGAAAAAATTTGTTGAGTTAGTGAGGTTTGATAGTGAAGTAAGTGAATAGAAAAATTGATTTCGGTTGACTTACAAGCGCTATGAATTGAAAAATCAGAATATATTTTCCCTTTTAATTTAAATTCCATTTAATGCCCAATTGTATTCCATATAGCTTACTTTGGCTTTGTTATTGATTTTAACTTTTGAATACAAATTCAAAAAATCAATCAACGATCCTTTCTTTTTAAAGTCTCCACCGAACCAATCAAAGATTTTCGAAAGCACAATTTTATCCGGTGCAATTTCATTCTTTGTTTTATCTGCTAAAAACGCCTCTGCAGCTGCTGTAAGTTGGAGATTTAATTTTTCACCGGTATAGGCTTCACTTCTTAATCTTGGACAAGAATAAGATGCACAGTTGATAGCAAAATGAATACGAGGCTCGTCGAATTTTTTACGTAAAATAGAGTGCTCAATATTATTCAAGTCATATGTTTCCTTTCCTATTTTTATAAATCGGATATCCCAAACTGAATTGATAAAACTGATGCCTGGCCTGATGTCTTTGATGCTTTTAACCGGGAAATGTTTTGCAACCAAAGAGATGGTAAAAGCATTATATACATTTATCCAATACGCCAGCTGCTCTTCTCTGCTCCAGGAACCGGTGGGTGGATTTTTTGCTAGCAAATCAAGATATTGATTAAATCGGACTGAATCTTTTTTAAAACCCGCGTAGTCCACATTGCCCTGGCTATTTACATATTTCTTAAGCAATGCATCAAAGAGGTCATGGGAGATGGTTTTTGATTGTGCAAATGATGACAGGGAAAACAGTAGCCAAAAGAAGGGAAAGCAGAATTTCATAATCAGGAAACGAATAAAGCGAGATTAAAGTTATAAAAGGCCATTCACTTTTCAGAAAACATCACTCACCTTAAACACTTCTTTCTGAAAATCTGGTTCATAAAAGACGGTGTAATCCTCTTTTATTTCAGGCTATACCAAATAGTGGTAGGAATAAGTATACAAAATACATTTTGTCAATATTTATTCTTTCATTCCTGGGAGTAGAATGCAATAAAGTCTTCTTCACTTATATTTTTACGTTAATCCAAAATTAAATTCCCCTTCCCACAAAACTTTTATTCCCTCACTTCTGTTCAAATAAGTAATTTTGGACTATGAAAAATCTGTTTTTATCTTTTTTCTTACTGCTGACGATTTCGGCTTTTGGTCAGGGGGCTTCCAATACCTGGGCTACTCTCGGAAAAATTACATTTAAAAAAGAATTTGATGCAGCACTGGGCTTTAAAATAGATAAACCTGTTTTTAGCGATGATATTAAAGCTTTGGCAAATAAAGTAGTAGAAATAAAAGGGTACATCATCCCTACAGACGGATATAAGAGTCATACTGAATTTATCTTGTCCGCATTTCCATACAATATGTGTTTTTTCTGTGGTGGTGCCGGCCCGGAGACTGTGATGGAAATTTATGCAAAGACTCCGATCAAATTCACCTCAGAAGCAGTGACCATACGGGGTAAACTGGAATTAAATTCGGATGATGTAAACAGATTGATTTATTCTCTTACCAATGCTGAACCGGTAGAAGAAAAATAGATTCCGGCAACATACCACTTACTCTACTTTAACCGTTTTATAACTAATCTTTCAGCTGGTGATCAAAAACTGCTGATATATTTGCGACAAATTTTAAAACAATCAATTTTATTTAAACATGAAAAAAATTTTCCTTTTTATTTTTGTAGGACTTTTTAGTCTACAATTATTTGGTCAGGCTTCTCCTGCAAAAGAAACTGAAAATAGCATTTTAAAAATTACCTACGGAGCTCCATCTAAGAAAGGAAGAGCTATATTCGGAGGTTTGGTGCCCTATGACGCAGTTTGGCGCACAGGAGCTAATAATGCTACTGAAATTACATTTAAAAAAGATGTGACGGTAGCCGGCAAAACGGTAAAAGCAGGTACTTATACCTTATTTACTATCCCGACTGCCAAAGACTGGACTTTAATATTAAACTCAGAGTTGAAACAATGGGGAGCTTATGGCTATGATAAAATAAAAGACAAAAACGTGCTGGAAGTAAAAGTAGCCTCTATGACTACAGAAACTGAAACAGAGATGTTTACTATCGCTGCTACCGATAAAGGATTTGATATCCTTTGGGATAAAACGAAAGTGAGTGTTCCGGTAAAATAAGGATACCCTCATCAGAAATATAAAAAAAGGCGATGCTGAAAACATCGCCTTTTTTATTTACACTTACCAAAGTCGAAAGACACTACCCCGCCATCCACAACTCCATTTTCTCTTCTAATTTTGTTTGTAAATCTTTGTGCTTGGCTATTAATTTATTAGATTCTCCAGATTTATAAAAATCAGGCGAAGCCATTTCCTCTTCCAATTTTTTTATTTCTGATTCAAGTGTAGAAATTTCTTTTTCGAGTTTTCCAACCCCTTTTGATTTAATGACATTTGGAACAGGCTTATCGATTTTTATTTCCGATTTTGATATCTCCTGCTTTTCGGATTTATTGATGGCAGAATTTGTATTTGTTAGATCACGGAAACTATCAATTTCGCGTTTCGATAAATAATACTGTATATCTCCTATGTACTCTTTAAAATTGCCGTTCTTAAACTCAATGGTTTTATCAGTAAGATCTTGTAAAAACTCACGATCGTGCGAAACGATGAGCAGCGTACCTTCATAGTCCAGCAGTGCTTCCTTAAGGATATTTTTGGAGTCAATATCAAGGTGATTGGTAGGCTCATCGAGTATCAACAGATTTATGGGTCGAAGCAACATACAAGCCATGGCTAATCTTGCTCTTTCACCTCCACTGAGCACGGATACTTTTTTCTCCACATCGTCTCCACTAAAAAGGAATGCACCCAGCAGCGAACGTAGTCTGGGTCGCATCTCCGGTGGTGATATATCTTCCAATGTCTGCAATAATGTTTTATTTAATGCCAGTGTCTCTGCCTGATTTTGCGCATAATACCCAATATTTACATTATAGCCTGGAGTCACTGTACCTCCGTTTGCTTTTTCGTGATCAGTAAGAATTTTGATAAAAGTAGTTTTACCTTGACCATTTTGGCCCACAAAAGCAATTCTCTCCCCTCTTCGGGCTTCAAAATCCACATGATCCAATACCCTATTATCACCATATGATTTTGAAACTTCTTTTGCCGTGATGGCCAATTCGCCGGATCTGGGCACAGGGGGAAATCGAACTACCATCGATCCCAGGTCGGTAGGGGACCACTCCACCCTTTCCATTTTGTCGAGTTGCTTGATCATGGATTGAGCCATTTTGGCTTTTGATGCTTTAGCCCGGAATCTATCAATTGTTCTTTCCCGTTGTGCTATCAGCTTTTGCTGATTGATAAAAGCATTCTCCATCAGCTGGTCGCGCTCTACTTTCTCGATCAGGTATTTTGAATAACTGCAATTATAATCACTGAGCCTGCCTTGTTCTATTTCAAGTGTTCTTTTAGACACATTATCCAGAAACTGCTTGTCGTGGGATATGGTAATGATGGTAGACTTTAAGGTCTGAAGATAATTTTCCAACCATATGATGGCGTCCATATCGAGGTGATTGGTAGGCTCATCAAGCATGAGTACATCCGGTTTGCAAAGTAGCATCTTTGCCAGTTCTACCCTCATTTTCCATCCTCCTGAGAAAGTAGCAAGAGCACGATTTAGATCTCCTGATTTAAAACCCAGTCCGGTGAGGACCCTTTCTGCTTCTGCCTGCGCTGTATCGCCTCCCATATTATGCCTGAGATGATATAAATCTTCGAGTTCGTGCAAGACATTGGCCATGGTATCCTCATCGAGATGATCGTGCAGCCTGTTTTCAAGCTGGGACAGCCTGGTCTCAATAGTATTTAATTCATCAAAAGCTTTCATAGCTTCATGCAAGACACTGGTGGTTTCGTCAAAATCAATCTCTTGTCTCAGATACGCAATCTTGGTTCCTTTAGGCATATCGATCTCGCCGCTATCCGGAGCTGCCAGTTTAGCAATAATTTTAAGTAAAGTAGACTTTCCGGCTCCGTTTCTTCCTACCAAAGCTATTTTTTCACCGTCGGATAAGGTGGCATTGATTTCGTCCAATAATGTCCTGTCGCCGTATTTTAGAAATAAATTTTTTAATTGAATCATGTTGTAAAAGTTTAAGTGACCATGTGGTCAATTGCAAAGTGTTCTTTCAGTTCCAGGTCATCTGATCAGGCAATTCACTGATTACGGAATACGTGTGCCCTTTATCATCGAGTATTCTCTTCCATAATTTTGAGTGATGTACTTTAAATATATAATTGGCATCGCCTTCAGAGGTAATCCAGGAACCGATATTCAATTCTTCGTCTAATTGGCCTGATGCCCAACCCGAGTAACCGGCAAAAAACCGAATGTTTTCCGGGCCTATCAATTGTTTGTCTATTAAAAATTTAAGCTTTTCAAAATTTCCACCCCAGTACAAACCACGGAGAATAGGAATGCTTTCCTCCAACAAGTCACCAACATTATGTACATAGTGGAGGGTGTCATTTGACACAGGACCTCCATAATACATTTGAGCATCGATCTCAGGAAAATCAACTACCAGTTCATTGATTTTTGCTCTCAAGGGTTTATTAAGTACCAACCCGATAGTGCCATTTTCTTCATAGTGTTCCGTGAGTAAAATGACCGATCGTTGGAAATGCGGATCTTCCAGGAAAGGTTCCGCTATTAATATTTGCCCTGCTTCTATTTTTATTTTTCCTGCCATCGTATTATATTATAAACTGCTTACCGGCATTTTGCGGTCTACTTTTTTTACTAATCCAGATAATACTTTCCCATTGCCTCCCACTTCGACAAACTCAGATGCTCCGTCGTCTATCATTCGTTTTATGGTTTGAGACCATCGTACAGGTCCAGTCAATTGTTTCAATAGATTTATCCGAATCTGGTCAGGATCTTTCTGGGGCAATGCATCGATATTTTGATAGACAGGACAAGTGGGTACGACGATATTTGCTTTTTCAATTCCTTCTTTTAATTCGTCCGCAGCACTTGCCATCAGGGGCGAATGAAAAGCACCGCCTACGGGCAAACGTATGGCATTTTTACAGCCCAGCTCTTTCAATTTTTCCATAGCAGATTCCACCCCTATAGCTTCTCCGCTGATCACCAGCTGACCGGGGCAATTGTAATTAGCCGCTACTACAATTTCACTGGTTTCATTACAAACTTGTTCCACTACCTCATCTTCCATACCAATGATGGCAGCCATAGCCCCTGGAGTTACATCACATGCTTTTTGCATAGCCAATGCACGGATCAATACCAGTTTTAATCCCTCTTCGAATGACATTGCACCGCTTGCAACCAACGCAGAAAATTCACCTAATGAATGTCCTGCTACTGCATCTGGAGCGAAATGTTCGGCAATCCTGGAAGATATGACGGAATGTAGGAATATAGCCGGCTGGGTAATCCGTGTCTGTTTTAAATCCTCTTCTGACCCGTCCAACATCACTTTCAAAATATCAAAACCCAAAATTTCATTGGCCTGATAAAATAAATTTTTGGCTTCTGGCAAAGCCATCAGCGATGAAGCCATTCCTGGAAATTGAGCTCCCTGTCCGGGGAAGATATATGCTTTCATAATTTTACTTTGAAAGTTTAGCTGTAATTAGGTTTAAAAATTCAGCCCTGGTTTCGGCCTTTCTAAATTCTCCCACGAAGGCTGAAGTGGTGGTCACTGAATTTTGCTTCTGTACCCCACGCATCATCATACATAGATGCATTGCTTCGATCACTACCGCTACACCCAACGGTTTCAGCGTATCATTTATGCAATGGAGAATTTCGTCGGTAAGTCTTTCCTGCACTTGCAACCTTCGGGCAAATACATCGACTATGCGAGGTATTTTACTCAGGCCTACTATTTTACCATTCGGAATATAGGCTATATGAGCTTTGCCTATGAAGGGCAACATATGGTGCTCACAGAGAGAATACAATTCTATGTCTTTTACCAATACCATCTCCGAATATTTTTCCTCAAACATGGCAGAGCGTAAAATCTCTTTGCCATCTTCCTGGTACCCTTTAGTAAGGTATTGCATAGCCTTGGCCACCCGTTCAGGAGTTTTTAATAGACCTTCACGCTCGGTATCCTCTCCAATATGTTTAAGCACCTGCTGATAATTGCCGATCAGTGCTTCCGTTACATCCGCATCAAATTTTTCTACCTTGGTGTAGGCCATCGTATTTATCTAAATTTAGAAGCCGCAAAGGTAAGCACTTATACCCATGCCATTTGGTCTTTGAAAAAGATTTCTTGGTCTATTAATTAGGTATACTACCTGCGGGCGTACTATCTTTATAATTCGATTTAAATCAATGAGAATCAGTACTATTACACTTCCCAGGATATCGACATCAAGGCTATGGTTACATGGGACCATTTGGATTGTATTCTTAGTCATTTTGATTTTATTTGATAAAAATCCATATTCTTTAGGTTTGTCGATATTGATAAATGGAAGTCGTTTAATGTTGTACGGGCTATTAATTTATGTCAATCTTAATTATTTGATGCCCAAATACCTGAATTCAAATAAACTGGCATTGTATTTTTCAGGCTTGGTTATCTTAGCTTTGGTAGCTACTCCATTAGGCACTTTAGTCCATTATTTTTTACTCACCCAGTATCCTCAATTACAAAGTCATATACAGGCACAGCAAGGACCGCTTTTTTTGGTTTCACTGATGTTTCTTATTTTCTCTACCAGTGGTAAAATTATCGTCGACTGGTTTAAACAGCAACAGACCATGCGGGATCTCGAAACCCAAAATATGCAATCTGAGCTCAAATTTTTAAAGACCCAGATCAATCCTCATTTTCTCTTTAATACCTTAAACAGCCTATATGCACTCACCATCAAAAAATCAGATCATGCTCCGGAAATTGTAGTAAAACTTTCGGAGATGATGAGATATATGCTCTACGAATGCAACGAACGCCGGGTACCCCTTGAAAAGGAGGTAAATTATATACAAAACTACCTTGACCTGGAAGCTTTGCGTCAAAGCAATTTAGTAGATATAGATTTTAAAGTAAAAGGCAATGTTACCAATCAAAAAATCGCTCCGTTGGTATTTATTCCTTTTTTGGAAAATGCCTTTAAACATGGTGTTAATCATCAATTAAGCGATGCCTATGTGTATGCAACCCTTGAGGTAAAAGGAGACAAATTGCATTTTGATATTGAAAATTCGAAAAACAATTCGGTTACCTCTGTACTGCCAAAACCTCAGGGAGGAATTGGACTGATCAATGTCCGGCGCAGACTGGAGTTGATCTATCCCGGCAGTCATTCGATCGATATTGAAGACCAGCCCCATGCTTATACTGTACATTTATCCTTAAATTTAGATTCTTAATCAATCAAAAATGAAAACAATCATAGTCGATGACGAGCCATTAGCCCTGGAAATACTGGAAGAATTTATCAATAAAGTACCTGAACTTAAGTTGATAAAAAAATGTCAAAATGCCATTGAAGCCGGTGAAATACTGAGAAAACAAGATATTGACCTTGTATTCCTTGATATCCAAATGCCACAGCTTACAGGCATTGAATTTGTGAAGTCATTGACGAAACCACCTAAGATAATATTTACTACTGCCTATAGCCAATATGCCCTGGAAGGATTTGAATTAAATGCGGTAGACTATTTATTAAAGCCCATTTCTTTTGACCGATTCATGAAAGCCGTAAATAAAGCATTACCTCAAGCGCAGGCTGCAGGTAACACCGATCATGAAGAAATAGAAGCTGGTCCTGATTTTATCTTTGTAAAAGCGGATAAGAAACTCGTTCGCTTAAAGTATAATGAAATTCAATATGTCGAAGGCTTAAAGGATTATGTAATTATCAAAACCGATACGGGCAGGGTAATTACTCTGCAGACTATGAAAAGTCTCGAAGAAAAATTACCTACCCCACCTTTTATGCGTATCCACAGATCGTATATCGTAAATCTAGATAAAATAAATGCGGTAGTTGGCAATATGGTAGAGGTAATGGAAAAAGGCCAGCCTAAATCATTACCGGTAGGTAAAAATTATCGGGATGAACTGGAAAGAGTGGTAGAGAAAAACAGATTGTGATAAAGGTTAATCCACCAGTTATTAAGTTCAGATTTTCAAATTATAATCATATAGCAGGTTTTCACCATGAAATATCCGCTAAGGATATTTTAATCGTCAGTTGCAAATACCAT
The DNA here is from genome assembly GCA_044227925.1 of Saprospiraceae bacterium. Lineage (GTDB taxonomy): Bacteria > Bacteroidota > Bacteroidia > Chitinophagales > Saprospiraceae > JADJLQ01. The sequence continues at coordinate 156,991 of JBGAVW010000003.1, forward strand.
TACGAAAATGGAGAATGGAATCCAAATCGTCCCCAATTATAATTTACTGTAGTTTACTCCATCTATAATCATGGAATTTATTTTCCCGTCGGCATTAAGACTAAAATTAATCCAACCCGGGTCAAACCATTCATAATTGTATTTTGCTTTGAAGGTGTCGTAATGCCAGTGAGTAAGATCTGCATTGATCTTATTGGGAAGTACCAGTTTTAATATGGTACCATTGTATATTATCTCTGCCCTTCCATATATCTCATTATTGTATGTTCCGGTGTATTGATACAGAGGCAAATTGGGTTTGGTATCTAAGGCTCGTTTGGCTTCCTTGTCTTTTGCAGCTTTCCTGGCTGTCTCCCGCCTGGTTTTATATAAAGTAAATAGTTCAGTACTCCAGTCCCTGCTATTGTCATTAAAGCTCCATAAGTCTATTGCTTTCCACATAATCGCATGCCTGAGTTCTGAATGATCCAGGTTAGCAAATAAATAGATAGAAAATTTTTCTTCGGGGATAAAACCATGTATGGCAATGGAGCCATCCAATGATCCTGTATGATATTGAATCATTTTACCTCGGTAGTCTTGTTGAAACCACCCCAAGCCATAAGTCATCCAATGAGGTTTTGTCTTTACCTGGGTAGGATAAAATTCATCAGCAGTTACAAAAGACTGGGGCTTTAAAATTTCTTCGTAGGAAGCAGCGCTGATCAACCTTTTGCCATTTACTTTGCCACTATCCTGCCAAAATTTAAGCCATTGTACGATATCGTCTGCTGAGGAAACTACAGAACCTGCTGGATCATAGCCCCCGTAATTAAAATTTTCAATGGCTTTTACGAGTGTATCGCCAAACCACCAATGCGGTGTAATCTTACTGCTTTCATTTTTTGCATCATCGATCAAAGCATACGTATGATTCATATTCAGCGGCCTGAACAATCTTTCGTTGATGAATTGATGCCAGGATTTGCCTGAAATTTTCTCTATTACCTCTCCTGCCACTACATACATAAGATTCTGATAAATGAAAGAAGACCGCATTGAGTAGGCAGGCTTCATATAACGCATCCTGCGAACTATTTCTTTAGATGAATATCCATACACCCAAAGACCATCTCCATTCCCCAGGCCGGCATTATGTGTAAATAAATCCCGGACCGTAATTTCATCTGTCACATATGGATCGTATAGTCTAAAATCCGGCAATACATTTTTTAGTTTATCATTCCAATTTACCTTGCCTTCGTCTACCAGCATGGCCATACAGGTGGCGGTCATTGCTTTCGTAGTAGATGCACAAAACGATATGGTGCTGGTGGTGAATGGCGATTTAGTATTGATATCAGTATAACCATACCCCTTTTTAAAGATTACATTACCCTCTTTGACTACGGCGATTGAAATGCCTGTGGTTTTCCATAGGGACATGCCCGACTGGATAAATTTGTCAAGCTGAGCGATTTTATCAGTGGTACCTGTATTTTGCGCTGTAATACTGCCCACGATTATTAAAAAAAGACAAATGTATTTCATCATTGGATTTAAGCTTTAAAATGTGGCTGAGATTTATCTTTAAAGAAGAAATAAAAAAATACTATTACAAATGCAGATATCAGCAATGGTACCAGCCAGATTGCTTTCCAGTCAAATGTAATCAAGCCATTGGCACTGGCAAGAGTGTATTTATTAGACACTAATCCTTGTATGTATGAGCCGGTGAACATTCCCAGGCCATATGTCGCCAGGGTAATCAAACCCTGGGCTGCACTTTGAATTTTGGGGCCGGCTTTATGATCGGTATATATCTGACCGGTGACAAAGAAAAAATCAAAACATACTCCATGCAAAAGGATTCCAATATAAAACAACCACATCTGGGGACCATCATAGCCCAACCTGAAAGCGGTATATCTTAAAAGCCATGCAGCCATACCAGCCAATATCATCCATTTTACACCTAACCTTCTGAAAAACCAGGGCATCGCCAGCATAAACAAAATCTCGGATACCTGACCAAATGTCATCTTGAATGTTGGATTGGTCATAGCCATTTGGGTGAAATAATTATTGGTCAGATTGTAATAAAAAGAAAGTGGAATACAAATCAAAAAAGAAGCTATAAAAAACACTACAAAATGACTGTCTTTAAACAATGAAAAAGCATCCAACCCTACTATGTCTTTCCAGGTAGAGCTTTTACCTTTAGATAAAGGAGGTGTATCGGGCAAAGTAAAAGCATACACTCCCAGTGCCACCGAAGCAGCTGCACCAATTAAAAACATTTTAGCATTAGTATCTGCACTTAAAAAAGTCAGTGCCCAACCAGCAGCTATCCAACCAATTGTACCCAACACTCGAATAGATGGAAATTCCGATGCAGGATTATTCATTTGCCTGAAACTGATGGAATTTACTAATGCCAGTGTGGGCATATACATTAAATTATATAAAAGGATGAGCCAATAAAACCCTTCGAAGTTGGCTGATTTGCCACACAAATAAAGCAATGCACCACCAAATAAATGCAACACCCCAAGTATCTTTTGAGCTGCAAAATATTTATCAGCAAACATACCTACAAAGAAAGGAGCAATAATAGCGCCAATGGCATTGGTAGCATAGGCTGCACCAATCTGCAACCCGGTTGCATTCAAGACTGTAGGCAGGTAATTGCCCATGGTTACAAACCAACATCCCCAGATAAAGAATTCCAGGAACATCATAAAAGACAGTTGTAATCGTATATTTCTATTCATGAAGTGAATATAGAAAAATGTTATGGATTTTAATTAAAATTGGGATACTGGTAGTCCATACAGTGGATGCTGTGAAACACAATCAATCAACACTTGAGCAATCGATCAATTTTGAAGGCACTGATGTATTGAAAGAAGGTATGAAACAAGACTGAACTGCTTATTTAACGAAGTCTGGCAATGCAATCCATAAAGGAATTCAAAATCGGCTGGATAATTTTAAGTTTTCATTAATCCTATTCCTCAATCTCATTTACTACTTTTGAACTTCTATTTAGCAGAATATCATTTTTATATGAAAAAAATCACATTCCTTTTTCTATTCGCATTGTTGCTTACAAAAAGCGTTCTTTCCCAGGCACCTAAAAGAGTTACTTCCGCCGACATTCATCAAAACATCAAAAAGCTCAATGTATTAGCTAATGTATTTTATGTAGCCGCACATCCCGATGATGAAAATACCAGGCTTATATCTTTACTTGCCAATCAATATAAAGCCAATGTATATTATTTGTCTATGACCCGTGGAGATGGGGGGCAAAATCTCATTGGTCCTGAAGTAGAAGACCTGTTGGGCGTAATCAGAACAAATGAATTATTACAAGCGCGCAGAGTAGATGGAGGAAAACAACTTTTTACCCGAGCCAATGATTTTGGGTATTCTAAAAAACCATCTGAAACCATGCGTATTTGGAACAGGGATGCCGTACTCAGTGATATTGTTTGGCATATGAGGAATTATAAGCCCGACATCATTATCAATAGGTTTAATTCAGATACTGCCCGTGAAAATCATGGTCATCATACTTCATCTGCTATACTTTCACTTGAAGCTTTTGATATTGCCAACAATAAAAATGTATATCCTGAACAATTAAAATATACCGGCACCTGGCAACCCAGGCGAATTTATTTTAATACTTTCTGGTGGTTTTATGGATCGGAAGAAGCATTCAATAAAATGGATAAATCCAAAATGGTAACCGTAGATGCCGGAGTATATTATCCATGGATGGGGAAATCCAACGGAGAAATTGCTGCCGAAAGCCGCAGTATGCACAGATGCCAGGGTATGGGAGCAGCATTAAACAGGGGTAGCTCCAACGAATACCTGGAAATACTTAAAGGTGATGTACCAAAACTATTGGATAATCCTTTTGCCGGGATAGATATTACATGGAACAGAGTGAAAGGTGGAGCATCCCTCATACCACTCATTAATGATATAGATAAAAGTTTTAAATACGATAATCCGGCTGCATCGATTAGCAAACTCAATAAAGTATATCAACTGATCCAGGCATTACCCGAAACCTATTGGAAAAAAATCAAATCGGATGAAATAGTACAGATTATCCAGGATTGTGCCGGTTTATACATTGATGTAACGAGCAGTATACATGCCGTAGCTCCGGGAGAAAAAACAAATTTTACGGCCGAACTGATCAATCGCAGCACGGCCTCAATCAAATTAAAGTCTATTCTTTTCAGACCGGCATTAGAAGCAGATACCACCGGCATTATTACTTTATCAGCCAATAAAGGTTTTGTTTATAAAAGAAATGTAACTATTCCCCAGGATGCCAAAAATACCGGTCATTATTGGCTAGCCGAGCAAGGCGAAGAAGGGATGTACAAGGTAAATGATCAGCAACTCCGGGGCCTGCCTCTCTCCCAGCCCACCGCAAAAGTATTTTTTAATCTCAATATAGAAGGAGCAGACTATACCATAGAAAAAGAGGTAGTTTATAAATGGGTAGACCCTGCCAAAGGTGAGTTGTATCGGCCTTTCGAAATCACGGTACCCGCATTTGTAAATCTTGATCATAAAACGTATGCCTTTGCAGACGATGATCCTAAAAAAGTAAATGTTACTGTACGATCAGCTTCTGATAATTTGGAAGCCAGTCTCACCCTGAATATACCTGCAGGTTGGCGTTCAGAACCTGCATCCATTCCTGTAAAATTAAAAGGCAAAGGGACTGAAAACACCTATTCCTTTTTGGTGTATCCACCAAAACACATTACTGAAGGGGAAGTAAAGGCCTTTATCAAAGTAGGTGAAAAATCGTATGATAAAGAACTGGTGATCATTAATTACGATCATATACCTTATCAAATGGTGCAAAAACCATGTTTTGCTAAATTGCTCAGGTTGGATTTACAAAAAGGACCTGATAAGATAGCATACATAAATGGTGCAGGTGATGAAATTGCTCAATGCCTGAGCCAGGTAGGCTATACTGTTTCTATCCTTTCAGAAAATGATTTAACACTGGAATCGCTGGTCAAATACGATGCCATTGTAGTGGGGATCCGTGCTTACAATACGATTGAAAAATTAAAAAGCGCTCAACCCACTTTATTAAAATACGTTCAACAAGGCGGCAACCTGATCGTGCAATATAATACGAATTTCAGGATGGTCACATCCGATATTGCTCCATTCAAACTGACTATTGGTCGTGAACGGGTCTCACAAGAAGAAGCTGAGATGAGAATTTTATTGCCTGATCACCAGGTTTTAAATAATCCCAATAAAATTACCAGTGCAGATTTCACTAATTGGGTACAGGAAAGAGGCCTCTATTACCCATCAGAATGGGATAAGGATAATTTCAAAGCCATCTTGTCAAGTAATGACCGGAACGAGCCGGCACGGGATGGAGGTCTATTGGTGGCCAAGTATGGAGATGGAAATTATGTGTACACAAGCCTGGCTTTTTTCAGGCAGTTGCCACAAGGTGTACCAGGAGCTTATCGTTTATTTTCCAATTTACTTGCCCTTAAAAAAAATGCTAAATCATGACCCAGCAAATCCCGGAAGATGTCCAAAACTGGAAAAAATGGTATTCTATAATGATTTCCATTTTGATATTGGTAATCCTGGCACTTATATTTCTTGAAAAAATGTACAATTAAAGGATGCTGCGCTCAGCATTTTAAATAATATATAACATTTGTCGTATACCAGTCTTTGGCTCTATTTCTACCTTTGTCTGATTCCACATGAGTGTATTTGATTGGTTTATTTTAATCAGTTCGTTAATAGGTATTGTAGGCTATGGCATTTACAAAACCAAAGGGACCCAGGATAAAGATTCGTTTCTTAAAGGGAATCACAATAGTAAATGGTGGGCAGTCTGTCTTGGAGTAATGGCAACACAGGCAAGTGGTATTACATTTATATCCACACCGGGACAGGGATTTAGTGATGGCCTGCGGTTTGTTCAATTTTATTTTGGTCTTCCGATTGCCATGTTGGTTATCAGTGTGGTCTTCATTCCTATTTTTTTTAAATCCGGTATTTATACTGCGTATGAATATCTTGAAAAAAGATACGACCTCAAAACAAGGTTGCTTACCTCATTGTTATTTATGATTCAGCGTGGATTGGCTGCTGGCATTACCTTATACGCCCCTTCAATAATCTTAAGTGCTCTATTTGGCTGGAATTTTAAACTCATGGTCCTGGTCACAGGATTGGTAGTCATACTCTATACAGTGAGTGGAGGTGCCAAAGCAGTGAGTAAAACACAAACATTGCAAATGGCAGTAATGTTGCTCGGTATGGCTTTGATTTTTGTCATCATCCTGATTAAGTTACCGGGCATCAATATTCATCAGGCATTTCAGATCGCCGGCTGGTCAGATAAAATGAATGCTGTAAATTTTCACTTCGATCTAAAAGACAGGTACAATTTCTGGTCAGGCATCATCGGCGGAGCATTCGTGGCATTGGCTTATTTTGGAACGGACCAATCACAAGTACAGCGGTATCTGGGTGGCCAATCTGTAACACAAAGCAGGCTCGGACTGATCATGAACGGAATATTAAAAATACCTATGCAATTTTTTATTCTGCTCACCGGGGTAATGGTATTCGTTTTTTATCAATTTAATCAGAGCCCGGCATTTTTTAATCACCAGGTAGAGAAGAAAGTATTATCCAGTCCGTACAAACCTCAATATGAGACTAAGCAAGTTGAGTTGACAGCTATTTTCAATGAAAAACAAAAGGTTCAATCCAGTTTATTAGGCAATGCTGATAATGCAGAAATGAGAAATAGAATTAAAGCACTCGACTTGCAAGAAAAAAAAGTTCGTGATGAGACCAAGACCATAATAAAACAAGCACTACCCGGTACCGAAACCAATGATAGGGATTATGTTTTTCTTCATTTTGTATTGAACTATTTACCACAAGGGCTTATCGGTTTATTATTAGCGGTTGTTTTTGCAGCTACGATGTCGTCTACCTCGGCCGAAATTACAGCACTGGCCTCAACTACTTCAATAGATTGGTACCAACGATTGTACAAAAAAGAAACAGACGATAGTACCGCGATAAGACACATGCGTATTTTTACTGCCATCTGGGGTCTCATCGCCATTGCTTTTGCAATGTATGCAGGTTTGTTTGAAAACCTTATACAATTAGTTAACCTTATTGGATCCCTTTTTTATGGTACCCTGCTGGGTATATTCCTTACTGCATTCTTTTTGAAATCCACAAACGGTACCGGTGTATTTATAGGGGCTATAATTTCTGAAATAGTTGTAATTCTATTATATAATTTGTCAAATATTGGTTTCCTGTGGTATAATTTGATTGGCTGTGGATTGGTGGCTTTGCTGGCTCTGATTTTCAGTAAAGTCAGCGGCACGGCAACTAAATAAATGATGCAAGTTTAATTCCATTCGGATTTTTACTGGGTGAATTTAAAGGAGAGTCCTTATATTGAACTCCCCCATCCTTACTGATTCCTTTCTTTCCTTTTATTTATTTCATCCCTGATTTTGGCGGCACGTTCGTAATCTTCTTCAGCCAGCACATCTTCGAGCATTTT
>JBGAVW010000040.1:0-45703 GCA_044227925.1 Saprospiraceae bacterium
TATAAATTCATAAAAAAGATTTTCAGAAACCCACTTTCGAGGATACTATTTTCCTTCATCCCACCGGGTATCGGTATGAGGTTGGCTCATTTTTGGTCAGGGAGATCAAGAATTAAAGGGATAAAGGAAAATGTTTTTTTGGGTGCGGATAAAGAATGGTTAATCCAATATTGTGAATCTGAAATAAACAAAAGAAAAGAAAATAAAATAGACTTTTTCGTGTTTGGCCATCGACACCTTCCGGTACAGTGGAAATTATCCAATGGATCATATTATATTAATTTAGGTGATTGGCTAAGATATCATTCATTTGCCTGTTTTGATGGAGAAAAAATGGAATGCCTTTTTTATGGAAAATCTGAATATAAATTTATTTCAAATGACAATGAAATAAAGATATAGCACACTACTTTAACTGTTAATTTTGTTTGTCTTGATTAAAATATTTTTTTTATTAAACATAGTTAACCTATCTGCTTTTTCGCAGGATACTCTACCTTCCAAAAGATCAGATTCTATCATTTTAATAAATGAAATTAAAGAGTATAATGCGGTAGCTATACATATAACCAAAACAGAGCAACTCTTTATACAGACTATTGACCATCAAATTATAAAAATAGATTCTGCAGGGAAAGAAGTATCAAAGTATACAAATAAATACCTGGGTACACCTCAATTTATTTATATTGAAAATCCACTGCAATTGGTATTGTTTTACCCAGCATATCAGACGATGGTAATACTGGATCAATGGATGAATGAAATTAAAAGAGTGTTGCTGAATGAGCTTCGAATTCCATTTGTGTCCACAGTAGGCCTTAGCCAGGATAGGTCTATCTGGTATTTTGATGATCAGGTAAAGAGGTTAAAAAAGATTTCTATTGACGGCCAAAAATCGTATGAATCCACTAATTTTATTACGGATGAAAATGCGGATTGGAATTCTATTCGTTGCAGAAATAATGATTTGATCCTTCAAGCTGGTTCAGGAAATGTCTACTTACTTAATTTGTTTGGACAATTGAAAGCGAAATCCTTTATAGATGCTCAGCTGTTAGGGTATACCGGCGATACATTTTTGGCCCTGAATAGTGAAAAAAAAATAGTGTATATTCTGGACCAGAAATCAATTGCCGTAATCGAACGATTTTATCTACCTGAAGTATTGAATCAAACGGCTTCATTGATTATGAAAAGGGATAAGATTTACCAGGTGGATGTTTCCGGGAATTTGAAAATATGGAAAAGATATTTCTAGCTCAATTACCGGATTTTGCGATGAGGTATTTCATTAACTTTCCAATACTCGTTTTTAGAATTGGTTCAATAAAATGGAAGGTCTGCATTTCCGATTTAGTATAAATCCACATCATCTCTACGGAAATGGAATTTAATTTACAGTATTCGACGAGGGGCGATTTATTTAATCTGTATGCTTCCCGTATTAGTCGTTTTAGTTTATTCCTGTTTACTGCTTTTTTGAATGCTCTTTTTGGGACAGAAACTGAAAATTTGGGAAGATGTTCGGTAGCAGCTGTATTTATCTTAAAAACTACCTTAAGATGAGAAGATTGAATGTAATTTCTACTTTCAAATAAAGATTGTATGGATTTTTTGCTTTTGAGTTTCTCCTGTGCTGGAAAAGTAAAATCACCCGACCTGGAGTTTTCGGGTATCATCACATAGGATTATTTTACTTTAGGTTCGTCAGCTACAGAGAGCTTGTATCTACCTTTTGCTCTCCTGGCAGACAATACCTTACGACCACTTTTAGTAGCCATTCTCTCTCGAAAACCATGTTTGTTTGCTCTCTTTCGCTTAGAAGGTTGGAATGTCTGTTTCATGACGCTTTATTTATTTCAGGGCTGCAAATGTACAGCCCTTCTTGTTAATTACCAAATAATTATACCCAAAAATACAGTTTAAGAATTCATAGTCTGTAAAAACTCCTCATTATTGCTGGTATGTTGCATGTGCTTGAGCATGAACTCAATAGCTTCATCCGGTTTCATGTCAGCCAGGTGATTTCTAAGTATAAACATTCGCTGTAAGGATTCTTTATCCATCAATAATTCTTCACGGCGGGTACTCGACTTAGTAACATCGATCGCAGGATAAAGGCGTTTATTAGCCAGGGTTCGATCCAGTTGAAGCTCCATATTTCCAGTTCCTTTGAATTCTTCGAAGATCACACCGTCCATTTTTGATCCTGTGTCGATCAACGCAGTAGCCAGAATAGTGAGGGAACCTCCATTTTCTATAGCTCGTGCAGCTCCAAAAAACTTCTTGGGCTTTTGGAGGGCATTTGCCTCCACACCTCCGGATAGCACCTTTCCACTGGACGGTGCTACCGTATTATACGCTCTTGCGAGCCTGGTAATAGAGTCTAACAAGATTACTACATCATGCCCACTTTCGACCATTCGTTTTGCCTTTTCAAGTACGATATTAGCTACGCGTACATGATTATCAGCCGGCTCATCAAAAGTAGATGAAATTACCTCCGCTTTTACGCTTCGCTGCATATCGGTCACCTCCTCCGGTCTTTCATCTATCAATAAAATGATCAGATACGAATCAGGATGATTATAAGCAATTGCGTTGGCTATATCTTTAAGTAAAAAGGTTTTACCGGTCTTGGGCTGTGCGACGATCAAGCCTCTTTGTCCCATTCCAATTGGAGTAAATAAATCGATTAAACGGTTACCTAGATCTCTGCCGGAAGGACTGGTGGTCAGTTTGAACTTTCTGGTGGGGAAAAGAGGAGTAAGGTAATCAAATGGCACACGATCCTTTATTTGTTCGTGAGTAAGACCATTTATCAAAGATACTTTCAATAGTGCAAAATATTTTTCACCTTCTTTTGGTGGTCGTATTGCACCCTGAACCGTATCACCCGTTTTTAATCCAAAGAGTTTAATCTGGGAGGGAGACACATATATATCATCCGGCGAACTCAAATAGTTGTAATCTGCAGATCGCAGAAAACCATAACCATCCTGCATCATTTCCAGTACTCCATTGCCTTCGATCATGGCATCCATATCGATATTAAAATCCACTGCCTGAGATAATTCTATTTCAGGTTCTATGGATGCAGCTTCCGGATTGGAATATTCATTATTTTCAAGCCGGTTCTCAGGTCTGTTTTGATCCTGTCGGTTATCGGGTCTGTTTTGGTCCTGCCGGTTCTCAGGTCTGTTTTGGTCCTGCCGGTTATCGGGTCTGTTTTGATCCTGCCGGTTATCGGGTCTGTTTTGCTGGTCAGGTCTGTTTTGATCCTGGCGGTTTTGGTGAGGTCTGTTTGGATTACGATTATCCCTATTTTGGTAATTACTATTATTCCTAAAATCACGTTGATTCCTGTTTTGATGGTAATCGCGCTGTTCTCTATTTTTTTGATCTCTATTATCCTGGGTTGGCGCTTCTGGCGATGTGGCTATCGTTTCTGAAGGTTTTTCGATAGTACTTTCTTTAGACTTTGAGTCCATTTCTACCGGTTCAGCATCTTCTTGTATGGCTTTACGCATACGAGTTTTAGGTCCTTTATGAGCAGCTGAAGCTTTTTCTTTCTTAGGATCTGCATGGACTTCCTCACTTTCTGTTTTTTCATCTGAAGAGGAGGCACCACCCAAAGCCTGCCTGTCCAATATTTGGAATACCAGGTCTTGTTTGTTCATTTTTTTATTGCCTTTTACACCTAATTGCTCGGCAATTTCTCTCAGCTCAGGAACTAACATCTCATTGAGACGGAGAATGTCATAAATCATAATAAAATACTTAAGTTAAATAAAATTGACTTTTGATTTTTGGACCTAAAAATGAACCGATACAGCTAATTCAAGAAAAGAATAAAATATCGAGACTTAAATGAGTGGCTGGAACACTTTCAGAAAGGAGAAAAACTGGTAGTTTCCTTCAGTTTGACCACGCAAATATAACGATATTTTACAGCTGGTGTATATTTGCATTAAATTTTTTCTAATTCAAGATCATGCTCACATTAAATTATTTTAGCGAACTAAAGGAAAAAACCATAGAAGGATTAAAAAAACGGAACTGGGATTACGAAAGATTGGCTTGGGTGGAAAAAGCTGCTGTTTTGGATTTAGAGAGGAAAGATATCCAAACCGATCTGGACAATTTGAAAAGTGAGGTAAACATAGCATCCAAAGAAATAGGAACACTGATGCGGGAAGGTAAACTGCAAGAAGTAGAAAATATAAAAAATAAAGTTGCAGTAAATAAATCTAAAATTACAGAACTTGAGGATAGATCAAGACAAAATAAAGAGGAGTTGCAGGAGATTCTATATAAAATTCCGAATATTCCCCATAGTACAGTTCCGCCGGGCAAGTCATCCGATGATAATGAGATTTTTAAATCATGGGATAAGCCTATGCCTGATTTGTATAGTGGAGCCATTCCTCATTGGGAATTGGCCGAAAAATATAATCTTTTTGATTTGAAGTTAGGCGTGAAAATAACTGGAGCTGGGTTTCCACTTTATAGAGGAAAAGGGGCCAAATTGCAGCGTGCATTAATTCAGTTTTTTCTTGATCAGGCCACTGCGGCCGGCTATGAGGAAGTTATTCCACCTTTGTTAGTCAATGCCGATACAGCTACTGCAACCGGCCAATTGCCGGATAAAGATGGCCAGATGTATTATTGTGACAAGGACAATCTCTATCTCATCCCTACCGCTGAAGTACCTGTCACTAATATACTTAGAGATGAAATAGTGGATGAAAAATCATTGCCAATAAAATTTTGCGGGTATACACCTTGCTTCCGCCGCGAAGCCGGGTCATATGGTGCGGATGTGAAAGGATTAAACAGGGTACATCAATTTGATAAGGTCGAAATAGTAAGGGTAGAGCACCCTGAAAAATCTTATGAAGCATTGAATGAGATGCTGGACCATGTTTCCGGGCTTTTGGATAAACTTGAATTACCTTATAGAATTCTTAAATTATGTGGTGGTGATATGGGTTTTACATCAGCATTAACTTATGATTTCGAAATATTTTCCGCTGCCCAGAAAAAATGGCTGGAGGTAAGTTCAGTTTCAAATTTTGAAACCTTCCAATCCAACAGGTTAAAACTCCGGTTTAAATCTGGGGGAAAAACACAATTGGCTCATACACTCAACGGAAGTGCTTTGGCTTTGGCCAGAATTGTAGCAGGCTTGCTGGAAAATCATCAGACCGAGAAAGGAATCTTGATTCCCAAGGCATTAATACCCTACACCGGATTTTCTATCATAGAATGAAACTCTACAGCCAGAAAATTGTTTATAATTAAAATAAAAAAACAGAAACTATGTTTTCGAATGGATATTTAATATTGAGCTTAGCTCTGGGAGCAATTGGATTTATAGTACAGAGAATATTGATATCGAAAATGCACAAGTATGGTGCACAGTTCATATCCAGAGGGATGAGTGGCAAACAAATAGCGGAGTCCATGCTTCGCTATTATAATATTGCCGGGGTAAATGTCGTAGAAGGTCAAGGTATGCTTACCGACCATTATAATCCTGCCAACAAAACGGTGACCCTGAGTCCGGATGTATACAATGGTCAAAGCATAATGGCTGCGGCTGTAGCTGCTCACGAATGCGGTCATGCTGTACAACACGATACGGCATATAGTATGTTGCAATTGAGATCAAAGTTGGTACCCGCCGTGCAGGTTGCGAGCTTTGGATTGCAATGGATGATGCTTTTATCATTTATGCTAGCAAATAGATTTCCGCAGTTGATGTTACTTACCATAGGCCTTTTTGCCATGACCACTTTATTTAGTTTGATCACCTTGCCTGTAGAGTTTGATGCCAGCAGACGAGCTCTGGTATGGCTCAATAATCAACGTGTATTGCGCGAAGGATCAGAAATGGAAGGTGGTCGCGATGCTTTAAAATGGGCTGCCATGACCTATGTTGTAGCTGCTTTGTCATCTATTGTAATGTTGGTATACCTGATATTGCAATATATGGGATTGAGAAGAAGTGACGACTAAGCACATCCTGCTGAGTTTCATTGTATAAGGGTTGATAAATCAACACCTGTTTTTGACTGAAATTCATTCAGAATAAATCATTATTTTTGAATTATGAATATCAAAACTGATAGGATCCAATCATTTGAATTGTTGTCATCAGCTATTGCAAAAGAACCTGCTGAATCTGTTTTAATGAAAAAAACAAAGGTTTTTGCAGCAAAGCATGAAATTTTTATGATTCAAAGGGAAATGAATAGCAATTTGAAATGGATGAATACTACTGAATGACTGTAGCTATCATTTTGATTGCCGTTATCAAACTATAAATATTTATTGATATAATTGTAAACCTAACTAAAATATACATGTCAGCAGATCTAGACAAACAAATGAAATTGGCAGAAGAGTTAATGGACAAAGCCATTGATCATTTAGTGCACGAATTGTCCAAGGTGCGTACTGGTAAAGCCAATCCTTCTATGGTGCAGGAGTTGAAGGTAAATTATTATGGCAATCCAACGCCTTTAAATCAGGTAGCTAATGTGGGTTTGGCAGATAGCCGGACCATTACTGTGCAACCATGGGAAAAAAGCATGCTTGGACCTATAGAAAAAGCGGTGTTTGAAGCCAATCTTGGACTCACTCCTATAAATGACGGGGATCTGATCCGCATCAGTGTGCCCCCTCTCACAGAAGAAAGAAGGAAAGACCTGGTAAAACAAGCCAAGGCTATGGGGGAAGAAGGAAAAGTAGCTGTACGAAACATAAGGCATAAAACCCTGGATATTATCAAAAAAGCGGTAAAAGATGGGGTGCCTGAAGACATTGGTAAAAAGAAAGAAACTCAATTGCAGGAAAAAGTAAATCAGCACGTAGACAAAATCGATAAAATGATTAAGTCTAAAGATGATGAAATAATGAAAGTATAAATAGCGATAATACTCGCTTCTGAAGTCATGCATTTATTAGAATCTGTAGAAGAATCCGTTAAGTTTATTAAGGCCAGAATCAGTTTAATACCTAAAAATGGTATTGTATTAGGGACGGGATTATCCGGCTTTTCAGAGGAACTTACCGAAAGGCAGGAAATACCGTATAGGCTTATTCCTCATTTTGTACAAAGTACTGTGGCAGGTCATGCTGGTAAGTTAGTCTTTGGAAATCTTAACGGAGTGCCAACGGTGATGATGGCCGGAAGATTTCACTATTACGAGGGATATTCATTGGCAGAGGTTACTTTTCCAATACGAGTCATGAATCATCTTGGTGTAGAACGAATGATCATAACCAATGTAAGCGGAAGTTTGCAGCCTCATTTTAAAGCGGGTGATATATTGATAGTAAACGATCATATTAATCTGATTCCTTCCAATCCGTTGCGAGGGGCCAATGATGAACGGCTTGGTCCGCGGTTTCCGGATATGGTCAATATTTATGACCCTACAATCATCTCTAAAGCAAAAAAAGTAGCAGAAATCAATGAGATTCGATTCCAGGAAGGGGTATATGTCGCCTTACCCGGTCCAAGCCTCGAAACTAAAGCGGAACGGGTCTTCCTTCAAAAAATCGGTGGAGATGCTGTAGGGATGTCTACGGTGCCCGAAGTAATTGTTTGCAAGCACATGAGCCTTCCTGTCAATGTTTTCTCTATCATTTCCAATGAATTTAACGTAGAGACATCAATAGAAGAGGTTATAGCGGTGGCAAAAGAAACAGAACTTAAACTCAGACTGTTGATCAAATCTGTTTTAAAAGATTAAAATATTTAGAGGCATTAACAATTCTTTGAAACTATCAGATTCAAAGCGCTGTTTTCATTCTATATGGCTTATGTTTTGAGTCACCTTCCACTTTCCTGGTTTATATTGGGATTGATCTTAATAGCAGCAGAATTAATGGTGCCAGGAGGGTTTGTATTGATGTTGATTGGTTTGGCAGCACTTACAGTGAGCTTGATTTCCTGGATATTTACATTGGGCATAGGGATCCAGGTAGTATTATTTTTCATAGCTGTATTTATGTACACTTTTCTTCTTAAAGAAAATCTTAAGTCAATTTTGAAAAGAAAAGGCACTGAAGAAGATCCGGAGAATGAGTTTGTTGGCAAAACGGCCACTGCGTTGACCAATATCAATACTGAATCCGGTAGAGTAGAATACAAAGGCAGTCAATGGCCGGCTAAAAGCGACAGTCTGATTTTGCCGGGAGATGAAGTGGAAATATTAGAACAAGAGAGCATCACCTTATATGTTAAACCTTTAAATAAAAAATAAAATGATCAGCAGTTCTTCTATTACCTTCTTTTTATTGCTTGGCTTTGCCCTGATGGTACTTTTGAGCGCAATTAAAATAGTACCTCAGCGAAATGCTTTTATAGTGGAAAGATTGGGTAAATATTTTGCAACCCTTACCCCCGGATTGCATTTTTTGATACCATTTATAGATAGAGTGCGATATAGACATTCGCTAAAAGAGCAGGCCCTGGATGTAAATCCCCAGATGTGTATTACAAAAGATAATGTATCTGTAGAAGTAGATGGTGTCCTTTATTTTCAGGTAGTAGATCCCAACAAAGCTTCCTATGGTATAGAAGATTATAAATTTGCTTCTATTCAAATAGCCCAAACAACCATGAGGTCTGTGGTGGGAAGATTGGAATTGGATAAAACGTTCGAAGAAAGAGAAACCATCAATGCATCTATTGTGGATGCAGTGGATAAAGCGAGTGAACCCTGGGGTGTGAAAATCACACGATATGAAGTAAAAAACATTACTCCACCACAGAGCATTCGCGATGCCATGGAAAAACAAATGCGTGCCGAGCGGGAGAAAAGAGCGATAATAGCAGAATCTGAAGGTGCTATGCAAGCTAAAATAAATGTGGCAGAAGGTGATAAACAAGAAGCCATCAAACGATCAGAAGGTGAAAAATTGAAAAAAATAAATGAAGCCTCCGGTAAGGCAACAGAAATCGAAGCATTGGCAACTGCAACAGCTAATGGTATTAAATTAATTGCCGATGCTATCGCTACACCAAATGGTAAGGATGCCGTATCACTTCGGGTAGCAGAGCAATACTTAAATGAATTTGGTAAACTGGCTCAGAAAAACAATACCATGATCATACCTGCTAATCTTACCGACCTTACCAGTGTTTTGGCTACCGCCAATAAAGTATTGGCGCAGAACAGTATGGTGCTTCATGAAAATGGTAAAAATTAAGTATTCTGGAATAACAGTTTCAGACTTATTCGTGGGTTGGTATTAATGAAGCAAAGGCCTATGTAAAATAGCCTTTATTTTAAGGTAATAGACTGAGGTACAATTTTGCATTACGCAACTGAAATACGTTACGCCATTTGTCCGTATTATTTTCCTTATTTTTATCCATTCATTTTATCTAAAATATCATGGCTGAAAATAAATACGACGCTATAGTAGTTGGTTCCGGTATCTCTGGTGGGTGGGCTGCAAAGGAGCTTACTGAAAAAGGATTAAAAGTATTGATGCTGGAAAGAGGGCGTAATGTAGTACATATTAAAGATTATCCAAGTGCAAATAAAGAAACTTGGGATTTTCCGCATCGTGGAGGTCGTACCCAACAAATGGTTGAAGATTACCCCGTGCTCAGGAGAGATTACCCATTAAATGAAGTAAATCTTGATTTTTGGGTTAAAGATTCAGAATGCCCATATACAGAGACTAAAAAATTTGCATGGTTCAGAGGATACCACATGGGAGGCAGATCATTAATGTGGGGAAGACAAAGCTACCGCTTTAATAAATGGGATTTTGAAGCAAATCAAAAAGACGGTATTGCAGTAGACTGGCCGATCAGGTATAATGACATTGCTCCATGGTACGACTATGCAGAAGCATTTGCAGGTATTAGTGGTAATAAAGATGGCCTGGATGTATTGCCTGACGGAAATTTTTTACCGCCCATGGATATGAATTGTGTGGAGCAATCTGTCGCAGAGAGAATCAAAAAACATTATGGGGGTAAAAGGCATATGATTATGGGTCGTACTGCAAATCTTACAGTACCCCATAAAGCAAGAACCAACTGTCAGTACAGGGATAAATGTTGGCTTGGATGTCCGTTTGGTGCATACTTTAGTACTCAATCTTCAACATTACCTGCAGCAGTGGCTACGGGCAATCTTACAGTAAGGCCATTTTCTATAGTCACTAAAGTATTATACGATAAGGACAAGAAAAGAGCAACCGGTGTAGAAGTATTGGATGCTGAAACCAATCAAACGTATGAATTTAATGCAAATATTATTTTTTTAAATGCATCTGCATTTAATTCCACCTGGATATTGATGAATTCGGCTACAGATGTTTGGCCTGATGGATTGGGGTCCAGTTCAGGAGCATTGGGACAGAATGTAATGGATCATCACTTCAGATGCGGAGCTTCGGGCAGGGTAGAAGGGTTTGATGATAAATATGTATATGGTCGTAGGGCAAATGGTATATATATCCCAAGATTTAGAAATGTGTATGATGATAAGCGGGATTATATAAGGGGGTTCGGATACCAGGGTAGGGCCAGCAGAGAAGGCTGGTCTCGAGAGATCGCTGAGATGTCTGTGGGTGCAGAATTTAAAGATGCATTGTGCGAACCCGGTAATTGGCAGATGGGAATTACTGCATTTGGAGAAATGCTTCCCTATGCAGAAAACAAAATCACTTTGAACAAGAATAAAAAAGATAAATGGGGATTGCCGGTACTGGATATGGATGTGGAGATAAAAGATAATGAAAAGAAAATGCGGGTAGATATGATGAATGATGCCAAAGAAATGCTTGAAGCTGCTGGTGCCAAAGATGTAAATACATTTGATGTGGGCTATGAAGTGGGCATGGGTATACATGAAATGGGTACAGCCAGAATGGGTCGGGATCCAAAGACATCCGTATTGAATGGATTTAACCAGGTATGGGACGCTCCTAATGTATTTGTAACAGATGGGGCGTGTATGACCTCTGCTTCATGTGTAAATCCTTCTTTAACCTATATGGCCCTAACGGCCCGGGCAGCGGACTATGCAGTAAAACAATTAAAGACAAAGGCAATCTGATAATCACAAATAAATATTCAATCATGGAACGAAGAGATTTATTAAAATGGATCGGGGTTGTAACCGGTACTGCAGTAGTAGGAGGTGAACTTTTTTTGACCGGATGTAAATCCGAGACAATCACTCCATCCCTGCCTTTTACCCCTGCAGATATAGCTTTATTAGATGAAATCGCAGAAACCATTATTCCAAAAACAAAGACTCCCGGTGCAAAAGATGCTGAGGTAGGTAAATTCATGGAAATTATGGTGAAAGATTGTTATGATAAAATGGATCAGGCCAACTTTGTTGATGGCATGGCCGATATACAAAGACAATCAAAAGAAAAATTTAAAAAAGAGTTCGGCTTAATTACAGCAGACCAAAGAAAAGAATTATTGACAGCACTGGATGGTATTGCGAAAAAAGTATTGGCTGATATGCAGAGTGGTAAGCCTTCATCTGCTGTGGTGATGAACGTAGACACGGCAACTTACAATAAAGAAAAAGCAAAGAATAAAGTTCATTATTTTACACTGATGAAACAACTCACCTTGTTGGGTTTCTTTACTTCCAAACCAGGCGCTACTGAAGCTTTAAGACACGTGGCTGTACCGGGAAGATATGATGGATGTATGGAGTATAAAAAAGGAGACAGGGCCTGGGCGGTATAAGAGACTTCATCTCATTTTCGCAAAATATTAATATAAGAAAGCGCTGATTATTTTACTGCTTTTACCTTTAGTGACCTAAACAAAGTCAATTTTTATTTTTAATATATTGATTTTCAACAATATAAGAATGGACAATGGTTTTGATTCGAACTTAATCATGAGTCAGTCACCCTACGAAAAAAAATATTAAAGGGGCTATTAAAAAATTGTTAAAATTAGCAATTTTTATTGTTTGTGTAACGTTACAGAATGAAAGGTTATAATTTATGGCGTGTTAATTCTGATTAATGGTGAAAAGATTATCTGGTATATTACTTGGATTTTATATTTTATCAATTATTCATCCTGGAGAATTGGTAAAGATTCCTGTATTGTATCGCCATTATTATACCCACAAAGCGGAGAATCCCGAAATCAATCTTTGGCAATTTGCCGTAATCCATTATTTAGAAGGAAATTTAAAAGGGAAAGACTTCGATCCCGAGGATGAATCATTACCCTTTAAAAAGATACATAACTGTGTAAATAATATTTATTATTTTTTTCAGCATATAATTAATCCATTAAATCAGCCGAAAATATTTGCCTCAGGGTCTGCTTCAATCATTCCTAGAAATGTCGACCCATTTTCGTTTTTATATCATAATACAATATGGCAGCCTCCACAAGTGAAGTGCTGTTAACTGAGCATAAAGAAATGAATGCTTGCAATTGCAAGATCTTGCTCCTTGTATAAGGAGAACGACTCCTTAAATAGATTAACTATTTGTATTAATTCAACCGCTTTTTTATTATTATAGATGAATGAATTCTATCCTTTTTCATCATTTGATCCGGAATTGCAGAGAAAAATCTGTTCAGTAGCTTACAAAACCATTTATAACAGTGGAGATAAATTAGTTGTTTCAAAACTTGCACTGCATTCGGTACTTCTCATAGTCAAAGGTAAACTAAAGGTTTTTACTGAAGATAATGAGGGTAGGGAGTTTTATCTGTATCAGTTGGAAACAGGTCAGGTTTGTGTTCACTCTATATCGGGAAGGCCTGTTTCGCAATCAATTAATTTAAATGCACGGGTGACTTCCGACGGGACTGAAATTTGGTATTTGCCTTCACAATATGTAAATACCTGGATGACTAAATATTCATGTTGGAATCAATTTGTAGTACAATCATTTCAGATGCATATTACTCAATTGCTCTCGATTATGGAATTAGTTTTATTTAAAAAATTGGATGCCAGGTTGGAATTTTATTTAAAATCACATCAAAAGATTCAAAAAAAGAGGAATATGCGGATTTCCCATCAGGAAATAGCCAATGAAATTAATACTTCAAGGGAATCTGTTTCAAGGACACTGAAAAAGATGGAATTACTAGGTAAAGTAAAGTTGGGGCGAAATCATATTGAATTGGTAGAAGACTAATTGGCGTTATGAATTTTTTAAATCAAACAGTTACCATTTATTTATATACTTTTTTAGTATTAGCTGTTTTTATACTTTTTACTGTATATGGAATTGAATATTATTCGTTGCCGGTCGAGCAGCGTTTTTTTCATGCCCTCCATGAAAAATTAAAACCCAGTGGATGGATTGGGCATGGGCTCGGTATTGTAGGATCCCTTTGTATGATTGTGGGTGTAGGAAGTTATATGGCCAGAAAACATATCAAGCGTTTATCAAGAATCGGGACCATGAAAAATTGGCTGCAGTTTCATATATTTTTATGTTCAATCGGACCGCTAATGGTTTTGTATCACACTTCATTTAAATTTGGTGGGATTGTCTCCATCAGCTTCTGGAGTATGGTGGCCGTAGTGATAAGTGGGGTGATAGGCAGATTTATCTATAATCAAATACCCAGGTCCATACAAGGTAATGAAATGTCCCTGCAGGAGGTTCTTCAATTGACGAATAATATAAAATTGAATTATACACGGATTGCCAGAATTGAGGCCGAATCATTTTTTTCTGAATTGGATAAAGGGCATCTCAATACCGACATGCTAAGCCGGAACCCCATTGCGATGGTTTGGCAAGACTATTTATCTGAGATCAAAAATAGCCGTCAATTGAAAATAAAGATTAATGCTATGGCATTGGAAAAAGATGAAAAAGACCAGGTTTTTCAATTAGTAAGAGCGGAAGTGCGATTAAAGAGGAAGATTAAAAATTTACAGACCGTACAGAAAGTATTTAGACTTTGGCACGTAATACATTTGCCATTTGCATTAATCATGTTGGTGATCATGGTGGTCCATATAGTGATTACGCTCACTTTTGGTTATCGGTGGATATTTTAATTAAAAAAGAATGGATATGTTTTCAGAAGAGTTGATAATATATGGAATTGTGATACTCTTGAGTATGGTCATTTTTATTCTGTATTTGCGTAAAATCCAACTACGTTCTAAAATTACGGGTGAGAAAATAAATCAGGCCAAAGCGGAAGGTCTGCATGAACCGGTATCCTTACACCCTGTAATAAATCCTGACAATTGCATTCAAAGCGGTGCCTGCATTAAAGCTTGCCCGGAGCATGATATCATTGGTATACAAAAGGGGATTGCCACCATCATTAATGCAAGCTCCTGTATAGGGCATGGAGCTTGCTTCCATGCTTGTCCGGTTCAGGCAATTTCCTTAGTCATAGGTACTGAAAAAAGAGGTGTTGAATTACCTCATGTGGATCAATCATTTGAAACAAATATTCCGGGTTTATTTATTGCTGGTGAGCTGGGCGGCATGGGCTTGATTAAAAACTGTGTGGAGCAGGGAAAACAAGCCATGGAAAATATTTTAAAGTATGTTTCATCTATTTCTGGACTAGCAGACTATGAAGTAATCATTGTAGGTGCAGGGCCGGCGGGTATATCAGCTTCATTGACCGCGAAAAAAAATGAAGTGAGTTTTCTTACACTTGAACAAGATACTTTGGGGGGTACGGTTTTTTCTTTTCCGCGATCAAAGATTGTAATGACCTCACCTATGGAACTACCGTTGTTTGGTAAAATAAAACTGTTTGAAACAAGTAAGACAGAATTGCTTAGAATATGGAAAGATGTTTTAAATAAAAACAATATTCAAATTTTGGAAAATTGTAAAGTAGAATCAATCCAAAAAGTACAGGATACATTTCACGTACATACCGCAACAGGGAATAAATTCACTGCTAAAGCTGTTTTAGTTGCTATTGGCCGAAGAGGTACTCCGAGGAAACTAAATATAAAGGGTGAGGATATAGAGAAGGTAGCATACAGATTACTGGAGCCTGAAAATATCAAAGGGAAAAATATTGTAGTAGTTGGTGGTGGAGACTCGGCTATTGAATCCGCACTACTGCTTGCGGATCAAAATAAGGTAATATTGACTTACAGAGGGGATAGTTTTAGCAGATTGAAAATCAAAAACAGGGAAAAAATTGATAAGGCGGGCCAATCCGGCTTGATCGATATACGAATGAATACTAATCTGATTTGTATTGAAGAATATAAAATTGAGTTGCAAGATGTGCTTACCAAACAAATAGAATATGTGCCTAATGATCTGGTATATATTTTCGCGGGCGGAGAACTGCCAACACAATTCTTAGAGAAAGCAGGTATACAAATTACTAAAAGATTTGGCCACACTGTATTGTCTCATAAATAATTATATACGTGAAATTGAAACATTTAATTTATATAATTTTTTTATTTCATTTTGGATGCTGTACAAATGTAATGGGTCAGCTTTCTCCCGGAATGCTTTCAAAACCACATTCGAATTTAGAAGGGATAGCTAATTGTACCAAATGCCATGATATTGGTAAAAAGGTTACTAATGAAAAATGTTTAAACTGCCATACTGAAATCAAATCCAGGATTGAGAATAAAAAGGGATATCATGCTTCTTCCGCAGTCAGAGCCAGTTCTTGTTTCGGTTGTCATAATGAGCATCATGGATTGAATTTTGAGATTGTACGATTTGATAAAAATATATTTGATCATAAATTAACAGGTTATGAACTTACCGGATCTCATTTGAAGACCGATTGTGCAAAATGCCATACTTCTAAATTCGTACAGGATGTCAAAATTAAAACCAAGCCTGAATCCTTCTTAGGGCTGGTCAGCGAATGCAATGCTTGTCATACAGATGTACATAAAGGCGAATTAGGGTTGAATTGTTTCAATTGCCATACCACTGAAAAATTTAAACCAGCTCTAAAATTCGATCATAAAAAATCGAATTATCCGCTGGAAGGTAAACATAAAGAGGTGGACTGTATGGCTTGCCATAAAACCGAAATCAATGGTGATAAAAAAGTACAACACTTTAAAGGGTTAAAATACGATCAGTGTTCTGCATGCCATACCGATCCACATAGTAAAGATTTTGGACCAAATTGTATTGCATGTCATCGCACAGAATCATTTGCGATACTGAATTCAAAAATCAACTTGAATCATACATTTACCGGGTTTCAACTTAAAGGTAAACACAGGACGATTGATTGCAAGGATTGTCATACTAAATCATGGAATAATCATGCGATCGCTTTTAAAGAGTACACAGATGTCAAATCGGATGATTGTATTCAATGTCATGAAGATAAGCATGAAAAAAAATTTGGCTCTAATTGTTCACAATGTCATACCGAGCAAACTTTTAAAGTTAATGTGATACCAATCGCTTTTGAGCACGATAAGACTGATTATAAATTGGAGGGAAGACATGAAAGCGTGGACTGCAACAAATGCCACAAAGCCAATAAACTTGAAAAGATACCGCACTCCCAGTGTGTTCATTGTCATGCCGATTATCATCAGGAAAAGTTAAACAAAAAGCTGGGATTGACACAAGATTGTTCCAGATGTCATACCGTGCAGAATTTTACTGAGACCATTTTTGACCTGGATCAACATAACCGAACCAATTATGTACTCAGAGGCGCTCATCAGGCTGTGTCTTGTGATAATTGTCACAAAAAAGAGGCTGACTGGAAGTTTGTAAATGTAGGTACGAATTGCACAGATTGCCATCAGGATATACATACAGGATATCTGGATAGCAACTACAATCCGGATCCTGGTTGCATAAATTGTCATACGGAAAGCTCATGGAGTAAAGTGAATTTCAAACATTCTTTGACCAGATTTGAGCTAAAAGGAAGGCATACTGAATTGGCTTGTTCAACTTGCCATGCAAGACAAAATGCGGGAAAAAGAGAAATACTATTTAAACTTGAAAAGTTTGAATGTACGGCATGCCACAATGATATTCATCAAAATCAATTTTCATTGAATGGGCAAAATCAATGCTTGAAATGTCATGAATTTGATAATTGGAAAATTCAGTCTTTTGATCATTCCAGGACCAATTTTCAGTTAGAGGGAGCTCATATTTTTGTTTCATGTGATCGTTGTCACAAAACTATTCAGAAAAATGGGTTTACTTGCGTACAATATAAATTTGATAGCTATAAATGCATCGACTGTCATTATTAATATTGATTCTTTTAGATTTTACCATCAGGGGTATTTCGCAAACACCTCATGGCAAATCATTGGAATTGGAATGCAGTCTGTGCCACAATTCAGCAAGTTGGAAAATAAATAGGGATTCAATTTTATTTAAACATAGTACTACGGAATTTCCCTTAACAGGTCAGCATCAGCTGGTGGATTGCAGGTCATGTCACAGCAGCCTGATATTTTCTGATGCTAATGCAAGTTGCAATTCTTGTCATCAGGACATGCATTCTCAATCTCTTGGCAATGACTGTGCGAGATGTCATACCACAACTAATTGGTTCATTTCTAATAAATTGAGGATGCATGAATTAGTTTCTTTTCCTCTTGTGGGACAACATGCAACCGCGGAGTGTGCGGATTGTCACAAAAGCAACGAACCTTTGAAATTTGAAAGAATAGGAACTGCTTGTCTAAATTGTCATCAGGAAGAATATGAGATTAAAGATGTAGTTGATCACCGGAATGCTGGTTTTTCTACCGATTGTATTCAGTGTCATAAGATTCAGGCAAATAGTTGGGCAACTTCCTTTGATCATAATTTTTTCCCATTGACCAAGGCACATGACATAGATCAATGTAGTAAATGCCATAATCAAGGAGAATATAGGTCCACCCCATCCGAATGTAGTTCGTGCCATTTGGTAGATTTTAATCATTCCAAAAACCCCGATCACGTAAAAATTGATATATCAACGGATTGTGCTTCATGTCATACTACAGATCCGGGCTGGGAAACTTCAAAATTTGAAAATCATGATAAAATCTATAAAATTGAAGGAGTCCATAAAACATTCGCTAATCAATGCGCAGAATGCCATCATGGCAATTATGATGGCTCAACTCCCCGCACTTGCTTTGGTTGTCATAGTTCCGATTATAAAGCAGCCATTAACCCTGATCATGAAAAATCTGGATTCCCAACCTCTTGTGATTTCTGTCACACTCAGACGAATTGGAATGATGGTGCATTTGATCACAATCGAACAAAATTCCCACTTGCTGGTGCTCACGTAGGGGTTGCTTGCCTCGAATGTCATACAAATGGTTATAAATCTACACCGGCTAATTGTGTAGATTGCCATCTGCTTAACTTCAATACCGCAATCAATCCCAATCACAAGACCTTAAATATATCTACAGATTGTGCCGGTTGCCATACGACAGCGGTAGGCTGGGCACCAGCAAAATTTGCACAACACAATACGTATTATACAATAGCAGGAGCACATACTGCTATAGCGAATGATTGTGCAGCCTGTCACAAAGGGATTTATAATGGCACTACACCTAAGACTTGTGTTGGATGCCATCTTACAGATTATAATGCAACGACTAATCCAAATCATAAGACATCTAATTTTCCAACTGCCTGCGAATCCTGTCATAGCCAGACCGCGTGGTCCCCATCCACGTTTAATCATGATTCACAATATTTCAGAATATATAGCGGTAAACACAGAGGAAAATGGTCTCTCTGTGTAGAATGTCATACTAATGCAACAAATTTTTCCGTTTTTTCATGCACAAGCTGCCATGAACATAATAATAAATCTGAAACTGATAAAGATCATTCAAATGTAAAAGGGTATACGTATAGTCCTACCTCTTGTTATGATTGCCATAAAAAAATATAATTAAAGTGAGATTTTATCTTTTGGTAATAAGTTTAGTGTATAATTCAACTGTAAATGGGCAGGACACTATACAAGAAATCGAAGGTATTATCACATTTAAGAGTACGATGAATTATTATGTAAAATTCAGTCAGACGGACTACATTCAAATTGGTGATACATTATTATCCGTAAATTCTGATTCCAAAGGATTGTTAGTGGTAAACAACAAGTCTTCCACCTCCTGCATTTGTAGTAAGATCACTGATGATATATTGTCGGTTGGTGATCATGTTAAGATCAGGGTGATTGTTCCAAAGTTTGTACCGAAATTGAAAGAAAGGTTGGCCTCCAATCAGGTTACGGATAGTACACCAAGTACAAAAAAAATAGTAAAACAACAGATTGTAGAAAAATCGATTACAGGCCGAATTTCACTTTCTGCTTATTCGACCTTAATAGGTCAACATCAAACTTTATCAAACCGGATGAGGTATACGGTGGTTTTAAATACTAATAAGCTTTTTGGTGGGAAATGGTCTGCAGAGTCTTATGTTTCAATAAGGCATAAAGTAGGGGATAAGGAGCTGTTAAAAACCTCTCTTTTTAATGCGGTAAAAATCTATAGTCTGGCTTTGAAATATATAATTAATGAAAAGGAACAAGTTTGGATCGGGAGAAAAATAAATCAGCATGTCTCAAATATTGGTGCGGTGGATGGATTTCAGTATGAAAGATTTATTGGAAAGATAAATTTTGGTGTAATGGTAGGTTCGCGGCCGGATTATACGGATTACAGTATAAATTTAAAATTGATGCAGGCAGGGCTTTTTGGATCACATACTTTTAAAAATAATAAAGGCCTTGATATGGTGAATACATTGGCATTCTTTGAACAACAAAATGATTTTAAAACCGATCGGAGATTTGCGTATATCCAACATTCAAATAATTTGATGAAAAACCTAAGTATTTTTTCATCCATAGAAATTAATTTATTTAAAAAAACAGAAAGCAGATCTGAGGCAATATTTGAACCAGCCAGTGTGTACGTGTCCATGAGATATAAAATAAATAAAAAGTTAGTAATAAGTACTTCATATGATGCTTTAAAAAATATTATTTATTACGAATCATATAAAAATTTTATAGATCAGTTAATAGAAAGAGAAGTAAGGCAAGGATTTCGAATAGGAAGTTATTTTGATCCATGGCGAGGAATATCTTTAGGAATAAATGGGGGTTATAGATTTCAAAGTAATGGCAGAGACCCCTCTAAAAATGCAGATATCTATTTGTCTACCTACGAATTGCCTTTAATTAAGGCATCGCTTACAGCAAATATTACCTATCTGGATACAGATTACCTGAATGGTTTACTTTGGGGAACCAGGCTAAATAAAAGTTTTTTTAAAGACCGCCTGTCAATTGAATCTGCTTACCGACGGGTGAATTACGGATATTCAGGAGAGGAGACTCCCTTAAAACAGAATATTATGGAGTTTGGATTTAACTTTCGTCTTTCTCGAAAGATGGGAGTAAGTATGAACGTGGAAACTACATTCAAAAGCGAACAAAAATATTCTACCATTTATTTAAATGTTATTAAAAGATTTTAAGCTTAATTAGAATTAAAATATTAATCATGATACCAAAATACTTTTTACAATCTTTATTTCTAACCACTTTGATGATCACCGCTTCTTGCAAATCAAAACCTATCGTACTTGAAGAAGATACAAGTACCAATGCTCCTGAAATCAAACCCATGGAATCGGCTACCACAACACCGAATATGCATAAAATAAAAGTAGTGGACTTTCAACACACCACAAAATATACCTATGTCCATGTGATAGAAGATGCTAAGTCGTACTGTGTAGCAATTCCTAAAACTACTGATATAAAAATAGGTAATGAATATTTTTTTAAAGGCGGAATTGTTATGGCCAATCCTGAAAAATTAAAATTCAAGGAAGTATTTGAATCCGTAATGATAGCTCCGGGGTTTAACGAAAGTGCCATAGATGAGAAAAATGCTGCTTCTTCTGATTTAAACACCACGGCTGGTAAGATATCCATTAATAAGGAAATAAAAATAATACCCGCTCCGGGTGTGATAAAATTAGAAGAATTGATAACTAATGCGGCTAAGTATAATGGGCAGCAAATAAAAGTACAAGGCCAATGTGTAAAAGTAAATCAAATGATTCTAAATAAAAATTGGATTCATATTCAGGATCATACTAAAAACAAGGCGGGAGATCCTTATGATCTGACTATTACTACTCAGGATCAGGTCAATATTGGCGATATAGTGGTATTTGAAGGGATTTTAGCAGTAAATAAAGA
Organism: Saprospiraceae bacterium; assembly: GCA_044227925.1. Lineage (GTDB taxonomy): Bacteria > Bacteroidota > Bacteroidia > Chitinophagales > Saprospiraceae > JADJLQ01. Next base: position 21,233 of record JBGAVW010000040.1, read on the forward strand.
TTTTGGATCTGGTTATAAATACGATTTGATACTGGAGGAGGCCAAACTAAAATGATCGTTAAAAAACTATTGAAACATGACCTCTGTATATAAATGTTTTTATAAAAATTGACAAGGTTACTTACAATGATTAAGAGAATAAGTGATGTTATTTTTTCTACCCGGGCCAGTGGATTATATATGATATTATTCGCAGTAGCTATCGGTGTGGCAACTTTTGTAGAAAATGATTTTGGTACGAGTGCAGCTCAAAATCTGGTATTTCGTACAAGATGGTTTGAATTGTTGCTGTTATTATTTTGCGGAAGTATAGTTGCTAATATTTTCCGGTTTAATTTGATTAAACAAAAAAAGTGGGCCATATTGACCTTTCACGTTTCAATTATCATTATATTAATTGGGGCGGGCATTACCAGGTATTTTGGCAGTGAAGGAAGAATGCACATTAGGGAGGGGGCAGATGCCAATACCATCCTTTCGAATGAGACCTATTTGCATTTCAAAATTAAAACTCCACAAAATAAAAAATATTCTTTTTTCGAACCGGTTGCCTATTCTGCTATTGGTCAAAATGCTTTTAAAAGAACTTTTTTAATAGGAAATCAAAAATTAGATATTGACTTGCAGGAATTTATTCCGAACCCGGTAAATGAACTTATAGATTCTGAACGAGGGAAGCCCGTGATTAAAATAGTGATTTCGGGAGATGAAGGCAGAGAAGAATACTTTCTGTATGATGGTGAAACAAAATGGATCCATAATACTATGTTCAATTTTGGAGAAAAAGGTGTGGAAGGCGCTATAAATATTATATATCAAAGCAATGATTTGCAATTTATATCTCCGGATTCCATTTCCCAGTTTCAAATGGCTATTCAAAAAACCGATTGGCTTGAATCCGGTAAAATACATCCTTTAATGGTGAGGGCTTTATATTCTACGCCTAACATAAAATTTGTAATCGCGGATTTTAAACCTAATGGTGCAATAGTTACTAAGTCAGAAAAAAAGAAGTTGGATGGAAGCAGCAATGCCGCCCTTAGATTTAAAGTAAAAGTAAATGAAAAGGCCGGACTGCTGGAGACCTATGGCATCCCGGGGGTGGCTGGTCAATTTCAGAGTATTAATCTCGAAGGTTTTACCGTAGAGGCTTCTTATGGTTCAAGGGAAATTGAAGTACCATTTACCATTCGATTAAATGATTTTATCATGGATAGATATCCTGGTACCAATAGCCCGGCTTCCTATGCCAGTGAAGTTACGCTCATCGATGAGAAAAACAACCTGCATGAAAATCACCGGATTTATATGAATCATGTATTGGATTACAAAGGATACCGTTTTTTTCAATCTTCCTTTGACAGGGACGAACTGGGTACTGTGTTAAGTGTAAATCATGATGCTCCCGGTACGATGATGTCCTATTTGGGCTATTTTTTACTCACCATTGGAATGTTGTGGAGTTTGTTTAGTAAGAATAGCCGGTTTTCCGATCTTGCCAAGAAATTAAATTTACTCCGGCAAAACAGTCAATATCTAAAAAAGACGGGGATGTCAATAGGTCTTTTGTTTCTTTTGCAATATTCATTATTTTCAAAAACTGTTTCCTCTGTGCCTAAAGAAATTTCAGCCACTCATTCGGCCAAATTGGGGAAGTTGCAAGTGCAGGATCAAAATGGAAGGATAAAACCTATGAATACCCTGGCCAACGAAATAATGAGAAAGTTGGCCAGAAAAGAAAGCTTGTATGGGCAATCTGCGGAACAAATTATTTTGGGTATGATGGTCCTGCCAGAGGAGTGGGCCAATGTACCCTTGATTAAAACCAGTACTAACGCTGAAATAAGAAAGCTACTCAGAAGCGAGAAAAAAATACTTACTTATAATGATTTCTTTTCTCCACAATATATTTTGCAGGATGTTGTAATGAAAGCATATAACCGGGAGCCTAAAGATCGTGGAACATTTGACAAAGATTTAATTAAACTTGATGAGAAAGTAAATATCTGCAACCTGGTTTTTTCCGGACAATTTATGCAGTGGTTTCCAATCCCGGATGATTTTAATAATACCTGGGCAAAACCAAATGATTCACATTCGTCTGCAGGCAGTACTACTTCCAAAGAATGTACCGAAAAATTTTTCATTCCATACCTCCAAGCCGTTAGAAATGCGTTAGAAAATAATAATTGGTCAGAAGCAGATAAGGCATTGACCCATATTCAAAATTATCAGATCGCAAATGGAAAAAATGTCCTTTTAGCAAAAAATAAATTGAATATGGAAATTTTGATGAATAAATTGAATGTATTTAGCCGTCTTTCCATTTTTTATGGTTTACTTGGATTGGCCTTATTACTGTTGTTTTTTCTAAATGTATTCATTCTTTCTAAAAGGTTCACCGGGGTATATACTGTTTTAATGTTCCTTCTGAGTTTGTGTTTTTTATTGCATGCTGTGGGTTTAGGGCTCCGTTGGTATGTTTCGGGAAGAGCACCGTGGAGTAATGGGTATGAATCTATGATATACATAGCGTTCACAACCATGCTTTCCGGTTTTCTGTTTGCAAGGAAGTCTACTGGAGGATTGGCAGCTGCTTCGATATTAGCTGCCACCATTCTAATGGTTGCTGGATTAAGTTGGATGGATCCCGAAATCACTCCTTTGGTACCGGTACTCAAATCCTATTGGCTGACGATACATGTTTCTATGGAAGCTGGTAGCTATGGTTTTCTCACACTAGGAGCATTAATTGGCATACTTAACTTGTCTTTAATGGCTCTTGTGAATGTAAAAAATATTCAGGCTATAAACAGAACTATTCAGGAGTTAACCATTACCAGTGAGATGATATTAATAGCTGGAGTGTTTATCATTAGTATAGGTACGTATTTGGGTGGAGTATGGGCAAACGAATCCTGGGGGAGATATTGGGGGTGGGATGCTAAGGAAACATGGGCATTAGTCACTATTCTGGTTTATGCTTTCATCTTACATATGCGATTCATTCCCGGCCTTCGTGGTAATTTTGCATTTAATCTGGCTTCACTTTTTGGATTCGCCTCTGTGATGATGACCTATTTTGGCGTAAATTACTATTTATCCGGTCTTCACTCTTACGCATCTGGTGATCCTGTACCCATTCCTGATTTTATTTATTATATTGTAGTGTCTCTCGTCTTACTTTCAGTACTTGCGTTTTATAAGTATAAAAAGATACTTGCCCAAGCATAAAAAACAAACCTTATTTAAATTGATATTCTCAATGACAGGTTATGACTGCCATTAAAAGGGTTGGTCGTGCGATACCCATAGTCTATACCTAATTTTTGTTTGCTGTTCTTTTTAAACGGAACTTCAAATCCAAAGCCGGCTGCAAGTCCGGTATATACATTTCTTTCATTTATATCCGTATCTAATTGAAATTTATATGCACCACGTAAAAAGAAGATATTATTAAAACCATATTCAATACCTCCACCAAGATCATCGCCTGAAAATGAATTAGCTGTAAAATTGGCCAAAAGTGTGAGTCTGTTTCTCTTATCAAAGTGGATATCATATGAAGTACCAATATTTAACAGAGAAGGTAATTCAAAACTGGCAGACCGCTGATCATAAGTGAGCTGATATTTTGGTTCCCCTTCGGGGCTCTCACCCTGGAATGATAATCCTTCACCACTAAACCTCATGGGTGAGCCGATATTGCGCAAGGATATTCCAAATTTAAAATTATCCTGCGGGCCATTTACATATTGTACACCTGCATCGAGCGCAAATCCAAAAGCAGAAAGATCAGAGGTAGACTCAGATACCCCCCGAACTAAAAAGCCTACCGATACTTTATTGTCAAAAGTATAAGCATAACTCAGCCCAAGGTTGAAAAAACTAGGAGAGTAAGTAGCTCCGGTACCCTCTGGTAAATTGGATGTAGTAACGATGATATCTCCAAGATCCATTGCTGTGAGTGTAATTCCTAATGCTCCTGATTTACCCATTTTCTGCGCAAAGCCAAATGAATTTAACGAAATACCGGTGCCCTTGAGATATTGCATATGGCCAAACATGATCTCAGTCTTGGTAATTTTACTCAGACCAGCAGGGTTTTGCCATAAGGATTCTACTCCCCATGTCATAGAGGTATGCATACTGTGCAATGCAGCAGCTCTTGCCCATGGATTGATAGTTAGTTCATATGCTCCTGCCTGACCTTGTCTGTCTGGATTGCCGGCTGTCAATGTACCATGGACAATATACCATGTACAAAGTATCAATATGGCAAGTCGTAACCAGGATCTATTTATGTTGTATTTTTTCTTGCTACTCATGTTTTTGCTTTTGAATGGTTTACAATCCGGTTGGATCAAATTTTCTATTCACATTAAACCATTTGATTGTTGTCTCACCTATACCTTCTGCGTTTACATGTATCAAGTATACTCCACTTGCAATTGGAATGCCTTTTGAGTTTTTCATATCCCATTCCAGGTCTGGTGCATATTGAGTCTTTATAATAGCGGGATTATTTCTGTCTTTTATAGGTATATCTTTTTCATCCCGTTTATATTGCCGGATAAACCGGCCATCAAGAGAATAAATGGTGACTTTACATTTAGCGGGAAGGTTGGTGATTTTTATAGTATTGGTAAACTGATTTGTTTCATATGCAGAAAATGCATAGTATGGATTGGGGGCTACATTTACTCTCTTTAATGCTTCAGGTATTTGAATGCCTTCCAATGCTTTGGATTCCTGGTTTGAAAAACTGAATAAATAGCTAGGGTGCCCTTTGGCCTGATTGGTGCCAATAGATGCAGCGTATGGATTTTGTACACGCATTTTTACAGTCACTTCATTAGGTATCAAACCATCTTTATAAGATAATAGCTTTTGACCTGTAGCCACTATAGGAACAGCAGTCCAGGTAACATCTCTCAGTCCGGGAATTTTCCGCAAAGCTGTTCCACTTTGAACTAACCGGTCCCGTAAAGTTTTGCATTCATCATACTCTGCTGAAGTGACATAAATATGATGTTGGCCGCCCAGAAAGATATTGAATATTGATCCTTGCCCTGGTGTTTGAATCAAAGTCTGGGCTGATGGATTCCACATCATATCCCCACCATTTGGTTTTTCATTGAAACCCTGCGGAAACAATCGGCCATCATATATGGTATTTTCACCGAAGAAAATATTTAGTCTTTTACCCGTCTCCACATCAATCGCATATCCGGGAAACCACGACATACCTACTCCATCATTATCGGGATCTGCAATGCCATCATTGTTATTATCGTCTTTACCTACTGAAGCGCTTTTACGTAAATCCATGCTTCGGGTGTCTAATAATGTTGGTATGCCAAGGCCAACTGTAGAAGAAAAGTAATAAGGGGAAGCAGTCTCTACTACTACACATCTGCTCCATTTGGTCTTATCAGGAGTGAGCACGATATCTACATTATTCAGATTTTGTAATTTAAATCCAATGTTTTCTCTCATGATTCCGAATCCGTTTGAAGGGTCCATCCAGGATGGTGACACTATTGGATTTTGAGGAGTAGATATCCGATAGTCAGTAAGGAAATAGGGTACAAATGAATTCCCATTGTTCATGGTGGATAATGATGACTTTTGATCAAGTAAAAAATCTATTTCATTTTTTCCGGTCTTGATGTAATTCAGCGCGCCGGTTCCATCAGGAACAAAGGATAGCCAACTTGGTTTATTCAGATCTTTGTATTCTACCCTGGCCCCGATGGCTCCATTTGTTCCCAATGGATCGTCACCGGCATCTATTGTTTGACCGAGGGTAACTGAAAATCCATATTTGGCAATGAGTTGTTCATTTAGTTTATCTATAGTGGTTTCAGATAAGATTACATTTCCGGGATCTTTTGAATTAACCAACCGCCATCTGGCCGGTGGATCCAATTGATTGTTGTTGGGATCACGATCAGTAAAAGTGAGAGTATAGGTTCCATCTTTTATATCCAAAGGATTAAAAACCTTTACTTGTATTGGGCCACTTCCGGGTTTGTAAATAATTTTCCCATCAAATTTTTTATCAAGAATCGCTTTTTTGATAGTGTCTTCCATGTCAAGAAAATTGCCACCTGCCCCTATGCCATCAAGCCTGGTGACCTGTGCGCCATTTCCGTACTTAGATTGTAGCATGGTATTTACGATGGGCCTGGGAATGGGTACATAGGTTTTAATGTTTCGCCTTCCTTCGAGATAAGATCTTCGTTGGCCTACAACATCTCTCGGATTAAAGGCCTGATAATTATTATGAGCATAGGCAACTACCGTAAAATAATATTTTTTATGATTAATAAGTCTACGGTCTTCGGTAGCAAATTGATCTTCTTTTACCTGGAAACTATGACGAATCCCCTGATCCTGTCCTTCTACTTTAATTTCCGGGATCCAGACAGGTTGACTCGAATTGGGATCAGGTACAGATTTCCAGTTGTAAATACTCTTTACATTGTTTTTTACATCTACCTGGAATATCAATCGGGCCTTGTTTACATCTTCAATATCAGCTATACCTACTTCCGCAGACCTTAATTGGAAAATTTTATAGCCTTCAAATTTATAAACACTATCCTGGATTCCTTTCGGAGCCTGTAGGTCTACTTCCTGATATGCTTCATTAGCATTATTGGATGTGCGTTCGTCATTGGTAAGCAACAAGATTAATTCCTGGTCGAGCTCAATAAAATCCATGTCCGGTGCATCAGGTCCATCAGTAATGTCAAAACAATTATCAAATAATGCCTGAGCTATATCATCAGCTGATGTAAGACGGTCTATATTGGGGCAAGGATAATCCAGATCGGGTACCCATACTACACCTATGATCAATTCATTTACTGCTCCGGGGTCTAATCTGAATGGACCCGATGCTTGAATCGTTCTTCTATCACCGAAATCCACATTAGCCGTACACATACTCCAACCTCTGGAATTATTGGGTTCATCAGAAAAGGCATAAGCGTTTCTGGGCGATCCTATTTGGTAACCAGTACCTCCATAAGAAAATGGTGTACCATCTTTCCAGGAACCTGACATATAGTTATAATATTCCTGTGCATTGTCCGGATCTGTCATCGCGGAAGGCCAATTGCCTATAGCAGCATTATTATAATAGGTAAAAGAAGACATACCAATCTCTTTACCAAATTCGTCCAATGGGCCCCTGAAATAATCCACACCCAGAATGGGGATATTATTGCAATAGGTATTAATGCCTCCCGGGCAAGAGCACCCGGTCTCTCCATCCGTAGCATCTTCATTGTATACATAAGCCATGGACCTATTTACATCACTACCAATGTAGTCATCAGTATGGCAACCTATATCAGGATCCACATACATGGCAAAAAAGGTAGAATCAATACTTTGTGTAGCCCGGTTGATGAGTTTGTAACGCTGGAAAGTCATATTATTTATCTCATCATTCGTTGCGTAAGCAAATGCCTGCACCTGGATCTCCATTTGGATGGGTTTGCCTTGCGTCTGTGTATGAATACCTCCGGCATCGTTATATATCCAGAATATCATTTCATCTGGATATTGAGGTGCATTACATCCCCTGATTTCAATTATTGGATAATCCCCCTTACATGGATTATATCTGCCATCACCATCCTGATCGTAGAACCCGGCCAGACCTTGCGAAGTATTGGGCAAATCAAAACCATGAATACTTTTAAAATATGGATTGCCCCTTGAAGGCCATCCTAAAACATCCTGAGGAATACTTTTGCAATCCAGGGGTACACCTGCAAGTTGTGCATCATTAAATGCTTTAATATGAAGAGAAATATTAGAACCTAACACCTGAAAATGTTTATCCCATTTTGCACAGGTATCGATTCCAATCGTACCTCTTGCTGGATCAAGTGGACCTGGCCAAAAATCATTTCTTCCACCGGTCCTATAAGTCTGAGCCGCCAGTTTTAGATTACCGACCGGATCATATCCACCCAGCCAGACCGCTCCGGCAAATATGGATGACACTTCCGGTACACCTGACCCAGGCTGCACTTTGGGTACTATATATTTGCCATTTTGAAGGTCCCACCAGACATCTCCACCTGCCAGTAATCTTGCTCTGACATTATTTATAGACATGTCAATTGAGGATGTGGATGGCGCGCAATCTGCTCTGGGAGTAAGCCTTTGCTTGAGTTCATTTATTTTTCCTTTTATAGGGTAATTGGGATAAGCATAAATTAATATGAATGAATTAATCCCGATTAGAGTTAAAATAAATTTATATAGATTTTTCATTAAGGTCAATTTTTAGAATTCAAGAATAGCTCCAATAAATATTCGCCTGGGTAATGAATAAAACCCGGGATTTAATTCAGCCCATTGGTAAGAAGCCAGATAGGCTTCAATATCTCTTCCTGAAGTAACCACAGTGTTTAATGCTGATTTTCCATCAGCAGAGGTGAGATAGCCATCATCTTCAGGCGATCCGCTTACGGGATACACCCCGAATATATTTTTTCGGTTTAAAATGTTTTGGGACCTTGCATAAATATTTAGGTATAACGCTTTTGCCCCTTTACCTGAAATATTGAAACTTTTATCCGCCCGTACATCGATATTAAAATTCCAGGGTAGCCGTGATCCATTTAATGCACCTGCAAACCCGGTACCGGATAAAGGTTGAGCTCTTTGTAATTTAGTATACGGTCTACCGCTGACGGCATTGGTCTGAATATTAATGCCCGCATTCGAAAATATATTAAGGCCATTTATTCTTGGGCCATTATAAGCTCTTCCAGAACCGTATCTGTAATCCACTACTGCTACAATACGATGCCTTTCATCAAAATTGAGAGGGAATAAAGATCTGATATTGCCCCTGGTATTTAAACCTCTTTGGGATGTACTGCTGGACCCTGTCCCGTCTGCAAACTGTAATGTATAATTTGCCTGTAATTCGATATTATTTGTTCTGCGTAGGTCGTATTGAAAGCTAAATCCTTTTACGGTACCAAAATCCAGGTTGCCAAATCCAGTATAACTATTTACAGGAGAAGGAACATACAGATAAGTTCGACTTTGGATCATATCCCGCATTTCTTTATAATAGGCAGCAATTTTTATCGCGGATGCATTTGTCAGTTTTTGTTGGAAGCCTACTTCATAGTCAATGGTTTTTTCAGGTTTTAGGTTAGGATTGTTTGAAGGTGTACGTGAAGGATCTTCAAAATAATAATAATCCAGGGCTGTAGCTATGGTATTGGATGGAGGTCTCTGTACCAATATATCATAATGTGCAAAGAAATTGGCAGCATCCGATATCGGGAAAGAAAAGGCCAGCCTCGGCATAAAATTGATCTGGGGCTTATAATCCGTAAATGACTGATTGGGATCAAATGATTTCAGTTTGATATTTGAATTGGGGTCTTTTAATCTTGGTGTCACTACTTCACCTCCGAATAATACTGAACCATCATTGGCAGGAGTACCATTTGGGAAATACCATTGTTCACCTTTACGGAACGCTTTTACTTTATTTGAACCTCTTCCGGTCACATAAACTAAATAGTCATCACCCACAGCATCCGGCTTACTTTCATTTATTTGGCTATAAAAATCTTTAGCTTGTGTGATTTCATACAGGGAGAAGGGATCTCTCAGCACTTTGGTGTTAGCATCGTATCGGTCTACCCTGAGCCCAAGTCGAAGTATTAAATCTTTATAATTAAATTTATCCTGTATATAAGCAGCAGCATACGTAGGTGTATTAGGCGCAACCTGGAATGTGCGTCTGCCTTCCGCATCTACTGCTGTGAAAAAGTCATTAAAATTGGACTTTCCTTTTAGTTTATTACCAAGATAATCGTATCCAAAATAATCAAGGATAGCCTGATCTGTTAATTCACTGGCAGCGAACATATTTAGTTTAAGCATGGAGGGGTCTAAACCATCTACATTTACATAATCATTTAATGATTGACCCGTGGCTTCCCTGATTTTTTTATAGAATAACAGATCATTGTCTTCTTCTATTTTGGTTTGGAATTTCTCATAATCAAATGGAGTAAAAACACCTCTGAATGATCCAATTACTTTAGAGGTATCTACTCCTTTGATGTGATTATTGGCCTGAAGTCTGGCTATGGTCCATAACGCATTAGGATTAATTCCCCATGACCTAGTTTCTCTTTGTTCATAAATAAAACCTACCTGGATATTATGTCTTCCTTTATCAGATCCGCCAGGGAATAAATCAAAACTGGTTTCTCCATTAAAAGTTAGAATATCGTTTTCATTTTTAGTAAATTGATTATAGATGGTACCAATATTATTGTGTAATCGCCAAACCGAATTAAAATTGGTGGATGTAAACCCATTATAGGTATAATAATCAAATAAATTATTCCCATCCAATCCCGAATTGTAATTAGCTAGCGTGGGGTTAATAGTCCCCGGCGTATATTTATTTAATTGTTGTAAGTATCCGGCGTGTGCAAGTCCCGGAATGGGTCCGCGGCTATAAGTGGATTCTCCTTCAGAGGGAATCCATGATATATCAAAATTGCCAACATACCCGTAATTAAATAAGTTAGCTCTATGTAAATAGTCTTCAATCCGGCTGTATCCTTTTTCATAAAGCGCTTGAATTGTATAAATGCCGTTTCTTAGTAATCTGTTATCCCCCTTCTTTTTCTTCCCTTTATTTGTTGCCTGATCCGGAGTATTTAAATCAAGACGATGTCTAAACTTTAACCCGACTCTGTAATTATTTGCATTATTTATAGGGTTGTTTTCATAGTTTAATAAGTCCCATTGTCTGTTGGGTGAAAATCTATTCGCTGTATTTCCATAAGCTCCGGTAAAACTAATATCAATGGCATCACTTAGTCGGGCATCAATTTTACCGGTAAAATCCATTCTGCTATTTGTTTCAAATAATTGTTTTCTGCTTAAGGTTACATCACTCTGATTTAAAAACTCTGCCTTGGATAAGGGCACGCCGGATTGCCGTATAATGGGATTTTGTTCAAGATCTGTCAGAGAATTTTTATTGGCATAATATGTACCTGTTGCACTTGGATTATCATCATCCTGCCTTCGTACCTGGCCACTTAATCTATATCCCAATACTGAAATTCCTTTTTTATTTCTTAGTATTGGACCACTGAGATTGAAGTTTAAAAGATTATACCCATAGGGATCTAAATATTGAGAACTTTCAAGTTCCAGACCTCCGCTAAATTTATTACTTGGCCCTTTTGTAGTGATGGATATTACACCTCCCGTCACATCGCCATACTTAGCTTCCACACCGCCGGTAATTACTTGCATCTGATCGATCTCGGTCTGTGGAATCAGGTTTGTGTTTACCCTTATTCCATCTATATAATAATTCGTGGCATTTGATCTCGAGCCCCTGATATTAATGGCTCCACCGTTTTGTGAGGCAATACCTGCAGTGGTTGCTGCTAATTCATTTATATTTTTTGTTGGCAGGTTTCTTATCTGTTCTGATGTTACGGTGCCCCCGGATGTGGTATTGTCTTGTTGTATAAGGGGTACTTTATAATCGACCACCACCACTTCATTTAGTGTAATGCCCTGATCCATCGCTGAATTTAATCTATTGCTTTTACCTGCAAATACCACTACACCTTGGATGCGCTGAGTCTGGTAACCAATATAACTGAACTCTACATCATATGTCCCCGGATCAATATTGGATATACTGTAGTTGCCGTCGATATCAGTGGTGGTACCACTTTTTTGTACTCCGGATTTAAAAAGTACTACAGTGGCACCGATTATAGCTTCATTCTTTTCGTCCGTGACTTTGCCCTCTAAAGAAGTTTGGGCAAAAATAGGGGCAGTAAAGAAAAATAATATTAAAATTCTGGTGATGGATCTGATCATGAGAATTATTCCAATTAGTTAAAATTCAATTAGATGTATGCTAAATTAAAGAACGAATATAGTGCTTTAAACGTTGATTCGTATCAGAATTTATTCATTAATATCTATACTGTTTTTAGCCATAAAATGTCAACTATTGGCATTTTTTGTACCGGAGATTTATCCCTACATTTAGTCTTTAATCATCCGAATTTTTTAAATCATGAATTCAACCCATTTGACTTTTATAGGAAAAATATTGTTGGTATTTATCGCACTATCCCTGGCTAATGCTGGTGAAGCACAATCATCTGCAAATGATCTTAATACTTATTTTAAACCGGTAAAATGGAGATCAATCGGCCCGTTTCGTGGAGGAAGATCTGTATGTGCCACCGGTGTGATCGAAGATCCCAGTACATATTATATGGGAACCACTGGAGGGGGGCTTTGGAAAACCGACGATATGGGAATTTCATGGAATAATATTTCTGATGGTTTTTTTAAGACTGGCTCTGTAGGTGCAGTTACGGTAGCACCTTCTGATCGAAATGTAATCTATGTTGGTATGGGAGAACATGCATGGCGGGGAGTAATGACCAGTCATGGAGATGGGGTATACAAATCTACTGATGCAGGCAAAACCTGGAAAAACATGGGACTGATTGCTACCCAGCATATTTCAAGAATAATTGTTCATCCTTCTAACCCCGATATCGTATGGGTAGCAGCTCAAGGGGCACTCTATAGTAAGTCAGCCGAAAGAGGCCTGTATAAATCCATCGACGGAGGTAAGACCTGGAATAAAACACTCTATGTCGATGATAAAACCGGATGTGCTGAACTTTCGATGGATGCGAATAATCCAAGAATAATGTATGCTGCCATGTGGGAAGGAGGCAGGTTGCCATGGAAGGTAATCAGTGGTGGACCTGGTTCAGGTCTTTACAAATCTGTAGATGGAGGAGAAACATGGGAGAAATTATCCAATGGCTTGCCAAAATTATTGGGGAAGATGGCCATTGCTGTTTGTCCTACCAATTCTGAAAAAGTGTATGCATTGATTGAAGCTGATTCTGAAAAAGAAGAAGGTGGTTTGTTTGTATCCAACAATGCAGGAAAGGACTGGTCCCGCGTTTCGGGTGATCACAGATTAGTACAACGAGCCTGGTATTACATAGAATTATTCGTGGATCCTAATAATGAAAATACAGTGTATGTTTTAAGTGCACCTATGCTGAGATCAGATGACGGCGGAAAGTCCTGGAATGTAATGTCTACTCCACATGGAGACTATCACAATCTCTGGATCAACCCTAAAAACTCGAATAATATGATTGTGTCTAATGATGGTGGTGCCACCATTACCTTTAATAAAGGCAAATCATGGAGCGTTCAATCCAATCAGCCCACCGCCCAGTTTTATAGGATCAGTGTCGATAATTTATTCCCATACCATATATATGCCGGGCAGCAAGATAATAGCTCGGTAAAAATTGCCAGCAGAGAACTTGCCAGTGGAGGAATAGGAACCGGTAGTTGGTCTCCTTCAGCAGGTGGTGAAAGCGCATTTCTTGCATTTGATCCGGATGATCCAAGGTATGTGATTGGTGGCAGCTATCTTGGTACTTTTGAGATATTGGATACCAAGACCAAAGCTTCTACTAATGTGATGGCCTCACCAATACAATACCTTGGCAGAGCCACCAAGGATATGAAATATAGATATAATTGGAATGCTCCGGTAATTTGGTCAAAGCATAATGCGAATACATATTATCATGGCTCACAATACCTGATGCAAACATCAGACAATGGATCATCATGGAAAGAAATATCTCCAGACCTTACCCGTAATGAAAAAGAAAAGCAAGGTAAGGGAGGTGGTCCGCTGACCAATGAAGCTGTAGGTGCTGAAAATTACGGTACCCTGGCTTATATCATGGAATCTCCAAATGAAAAGGGTGTTATATGGACAGGTTCTGATGACGGATTGGTATACATTACACGTGATAATGGTGCTACCTGGCAAAATGTAACCCCGGCAGGATTAAAAGAATGCCTGGTAAATGCCATCGAAGTATCGCCGCATGATAAAGCTACCGCTTACATTGCCACCACCCGGTATAAATTTAATGATCATACTCCCGGATTGTATAAAACTACAGACTACGGAAAAACTTGGACAAGTATCAATAATGGTATTGCTAATAATGCTTTTACCAGAGTGGTGCGTGAAGACGATGTAAGAAAAGATTTATTGTATGCCGGTACTGAATTGGGTGTTTACATTTCGTTTAATGGCGGCAAAAACTGGAGTCCCTTTCAATTGAACTTGCCGATCACTCCGATTACAGATTTGAAGGTGCATAAAGGCAATTTAATTGCAGCTACTTCGGGACGATCATTTTGGATTTTGGATGATCTAAGCCTTATAAGACAATACAATGCTGAAGTGAAAGAGCTATCGATATACAAAACTGCACCGGCATTTTATATCAATGGTTCCAGTGATCTGAATGACGATGATCCTGACTTTTCCGGCCAGGGAATGTTCAGAGGCATCAATCCGGCAAATGGCATAGTAATTTATTACACCCTTCCAAAAGACTCATCGGAAATTACTTTGGATATCAAAGATGCTAATGGTAAGGTAGTTCGTACACTGAGTTCCAAACCAGATGAATCATTTAAAAGATACGATGGAGGGCCAAGAGCAGAGCCGACTTTGCCCAATAAAAAGGGATTAAACCGATTTGTATGGGATATGCGGGCAGAACCAATGAATGGAGTTCAAAATGTGTATATCGAAAGCAGCTATTCCGGGCATAAAGTCCCCCCTGGGAAATATATACTATCCATGAGCAACGGTGACAAAAAACTAAATGCTGAGGCAGAAATAGCAAACAATCCACTGTATACAATAGATGCCAAGACCTATGCAGAATATCATAAAGTGATGACAGAAATGGAAGATGAAATTCGTACTATGCATACCATGATAAATGAAATGGCCAATAGAAGAGAATTATTGGAAAAAGCAGTAAGCCTGCTGCCGGATAATGAAAAAGGAATGGCCCTCAAGAAAACGGCACAGGAGTTGATCAAAAACATGAAAGAATGGGATGCAGATATGATTCAGAGAAAATCCAAAGCATACGATGATGTCGAAAATTATGAAAATAAATTTACTGCTAATTACATGTTTATGCGCGATCAGTCTGAGAGTGATTTACCAAGAATTAATAAGAGCACTATTGAAAGATTGACCGAATTAAATACAGAATGGTCAAAGCTAAAATCCAAAGGTGATGATATAATGGAAAAGCAACTTCCAGTTTTAAATAAAGCTTTATGGGAGAGTGGAGTAGGGATATTGAGTGGAAAGCAGGTGAATAAGGATAAACCGTAAAACCCAAAAAACAGATGACAATGGGCAATAGGTAATTGTAAACTTAGAATGGGAGGTGGTAAAGATTTTAAGCCTCCATGCGGTTAGCCAATAGGTGTACTAACTTACGTACTTCCTGAGGGTCACTATCGTATTCATTAACTGTATTATTTTTATTGTAACCATATTTAGCCGAAGCATGAATTTCATGAAGATGAGCAGTTTGAATTAATACTTTTGCATTAGAGGAATTGATTCCACTTCCGGCAAGCAGGATCATTCTGCCATTTATATATTCATTCACTTTAGCAAGTTCATTCCTGTTTTCATATGCATTGCCTGATTTACCTCCGTAAAGGATTCGTTTTACACCATGATCTATTAATACCGATATGCTTTCCTGGAGATCAGATACGGATTCAAGAGCTCGATGAAATGTAACGGGTACCCCCTGGGATGCTATAATGAACTTTTCCAATGCTTTGATATCTACAGCATTGGTATGGAGTAGTGCACCGCATACAATGCCATCAGCTCCGGCATCTATGCTTTGCTTTATTTGATCTGTCATTTTTTTTAATTCATTCCTGGTATATACAAAATTTCCGGGCCGGGATCTTATCAACACAAAAATGGGAATAGCAATTTCCTTTTTCAATTTTTTAAGCAAAGAAACTTCAGGCGTGAGTCCCCCGGTAGGTAATTGGTCACATAATTCTATCCGGTGCGCACCTCCTTCAAATGCGTTGATACCTGCCTGGTAGGATTGGGCACAGATTTCCAAGGTAATCATCATGCCAAAGATATAAAAACAATAAAGGGTTCGATGAACAATCGAACCCTTTATGCATACTTATTGTATCGGGGGTAAACCTGTTTAGAGGTATTGGCCTCTGTAAGGTTTGGGTTTTCTGACCTGATTGCTGATAAACAACAATCCAACGATCAATGCTATACTGAATACGATCATGGGAGGGATAATTATAATTTGTCTGAATCAAAAATAAGCCCAAAACCCACTAGAGATATGTTAAATAACATTTATATGAAAATAATTAATGTTAAAATTAGTTTAGAGGCTGCTCCTTAACATATTTCCAATGATTTTTACGCCAATCTGTACTGGTTATATTATTAAAAATCAATTAATTGTGTAATTATTATTTCTTATATGTATAAATAATAGTAGTTTTTATTAAGTATGTTAAATACTTGGTTAATGTTTAATTGACAAGTAAATTCTGATTGATTTTAGGAAGTTTTAGCAAGGAGTCTAGAAATAGTTCTGTTTGTGATTTTACAGTTTCCAGGTCTTTGCTTTTTACATATGACCCTATTACATGATTACCTGCATTAGCTAAAGGCGCATCCATTTTTAATTCCTTTCTGGTACTTATTGAAGAAAACATTTTATGCATTGCATCCACACTGACCACAGGATCCTGATTTAATTGGTCCTTATAATAGTATAACAATAAAAGGGGTTGATTGATTTTTTTAAAAGTCTGCTCATTCATAGTAGATTCAACTAACTCTTCCAATTCTACCAATGCCTCGATCCTGTATTTCGGATTCCAATATTTTGCATAAAGGGAAGAAGTATCTGCTACTATTCTATATTCTCCACCAATTGTCTTTCTCGCCAATTGCAATCCCCAGTGATTATTAAGCAGGAAAGCAGTAGGATCCTTTATTGCAATATTGGGTGACATTAATATCTGTGCATGGATCTCCGGATATGTCGACGCTAACATCAAGGATAATGTGCCTCCGGTAGAAGTAGACATGAGAATGACTTTTTCTCCAATTGCTTTTCCTATAGCCAAAGCAGCTTTAGCATCTTCCCAGGCACCTGTTGCAGTAAAACGGGATAGCGGCTCATCATCAGCCCGTCCATGGTCAGCCAATCTTGTAAGGAAAAGATTCATTCCATAAGTCTTTGCAATCTGCATATGAATAGGATTACCCTCCTCATGTGAAGCTGAAAATCCATGCAGATAGACGAGTGAAAAGGGAGTTTTGTTTTTTAATGAATCGATGTACCAAATGATTTTGGCTTCGTTACCGGCTTTGATAGGCGCATCTTTTTTTTCATGTATTTCAATGAAATTTTCCAATTCCAAAGGATCATTGGGTACGTGAATCAAATCATCAGTAAACACTGGAGTTTTAGGCGCCGGTCCCATGAAATAAACGGATGCGGCTACCATAATCAAAAAGCCGGCATATTTTAGTATTTTCATTTTAAATGGTTAAGTTAGAGTATTAACTGATTCTGTTAAGCCCAGCTTTCGCTTTTTGATGAAGGCTGTTACTGTATTCCTGCGGAAATACCTGCAAACATTGACCAAAAAAGTATTTTGCCAATTCTTTTTTTTGCATAGATTCATAAATCTGACCTAAATATAAAGCGGATGCGCAGGCAAAATATTCCGGATGTGACATTCCATTTTGAAATGATTTCATATAGAAGACTATGGCCTGGTCATTTTTTCTTTGTTGGTGATAAATTCGTCCCAGTCTATAATTGGCTTCCAGCTCAGTATCCACTGTTTTGGCAAGTTCGGATTTATTGGCTAATATCAACGATTCAGCTTTGCTGAAATATCCTCCATCAAATAAAAGCCTGGCTTTCAGAAGATGTACATTGGGCATTTTAGTTTGGATGGCTTCCCGCTGGGCTTGTTTGTCTTCATCAATTACCTGTGTACCACTGCTTTTGAGCAAATTCATGTAATGCTGATACCCCCTGACATTATTTTTAATTAATTCTGCCCAGGCTAATTTCTGATAACATTCTTTCACAAAATGCAAGCCCTTATGGTTAGAAATGTATTTTAATAAATATACATCCGCATCGCTGTCTAATCGCCTAAGCTTTGTCAATCCGGTAAGAAAATGAAGATAATGAAATGGATAATAGTCCTTCCCTGTCGGTGAGGCTAATAAATATTCGAGGGCTCTATCATTTTGAAAATTCTTAATGGCAAGATGGGCAAAAACATAACTGATCAGTGGGCTGGCTAAAGGATCCAGTTTTGTCCGATCTAAAATTGAAAGAGCAGAGGATATATCATTATCAAAATTAGTAACCATCAGAATGTACGCGAGTACGGCTTCATCCTTAAATAGATATTCGGTCTTATCAGCATAGAGTATTACTTGCTCTAATTCAAATCGTGCCTGATCCATGTCTCCGGACATGCCACTCATGGTCTTGATGATCCATTTGTATTCCTGGGGTACGGTGGAGAGCATGGCATGAATGACGGCAAGGCTTTTTTGATTGGGTACAAAGGAAGGATATTCTTTTGTATTGGCTTGTAATAGATTAAACGCTTTTTTTATTTTATTAAATGCAGCGAGATAATGACCAAATTTCAGATGAAGTAATGCCCAGTGCAGGTGGATTTCGGCTTGAGTATATTTGCTATAGGGCGATGAAGTATTTCCGGAAGCAACGATTCTATTTACCCTGATTTTCTCATTTTTTTCTAATTGTTTGAATAGTGCCTTATCATCACTGATGTAAATCTTAAATATATCAATATAATCCTCAATAAAGTCAAATGCAAGGTTTTGACTTTGATTCGTTTTGAATTGATTTATCGAAGATTGGGCTTTATCTAATTTTAACTCCAATACCTGTTTGAACGTGGCTTTACATTCCGGGTTAAAATCAAAATAGCCGGAAGCACTGCTGCCAATAAATAGTATAAATACAGTAAATAAAAATGTAAGTATGTACCTGGTATGACTCTTAACCTTCAACTAATGTGATACTTTCGTCTACTAAGATACGACCGCAATGTTCGCACACCAATACTTTTTTATGCTGACTGATTTCCAATTGGGTCTGAGGTGGTATTTTATTAAAGCAACCACCGCATGAATCACGCTGCACGGTAACTACAGCGAGTGAATTTCGATAATTTTTCTTTATTCTATTGTATCCCTCCAATAATCTGCCATCTATATCTTTTTTTGCTTTGTCTGATTTTTTTGTAAGCTTAGCCACATCCTCCTCGGTTTTGGCTATTACTTCATCCAATTCAACTTTTTTTACTTCGAGGTCTTTTTTCTTTTGCTTTATTTTCTCTTTTGTGGCTTTTAGTTGTTCTTCTTTTGCAACTGCCTGGGTCTCGGTGTCTTTTATTTTTTTATTAAAAAGCTCGATTTCAAGCTTTTGAAGCTCGATTTCTTTCATCAGGGCATCATACTCCCGGTTGTTTTTTACAGTGTCGAGTTGTTTTTCATATTTGGCTATGAGCGCTTTAGAATCTTTGATACCAGATTGGAACCTGGCCACTTCCTTTTCCACATTTTTAATGGATTCATCCAGTTTTTTTGATCTGGTATCCAGACCGGCCAACTCATCTTCGAGATCACTAACCTCGACAGGTAGCTCACCTTTTAAAGTTTCAAATTCATTGATTTGAGAATCGATTTGTTGTAATTCGTATAATTTTTTAAGCTGTAGTGCTACCGGAATATCTGCTTTAATCATTGGTAATCAGATTTTTATAAAAAATGTTAAAGTCGTTATTGAAAAAGCGAATGCAAAAGTACGATTTTTTATCCCAAAAATCATATAAAATATTGCACAGGGTTGGTTTGGCATTGAGTTTTATGGATCAATT
This sequence comes from Saprospiraceae bacterium, assembly GCA_044227925.1. Classification (GTDB taxonomy): domain Bacteria; phylum Bacteroidota; class Bacteroidia; order Chitinophagales; family Saprospiraceae; genus JADJLQ01. The sequence goes on from JBGAVW010000040.1 coordinate 41,159, forward strand.
GGGGGGGGAGGTGTTGCTTTAAATATTCTTCGATCAGGTCTATGGTAAATTTTTCACTTTCAAAGTGCCCGATATCTATCAATACGAATTGTCCATCTGCATCGAAATATTCATGGTATTTAAGATCTGAGGTAATGAACACATCCGCTTTTTCTTTAATGGCATATGGGATCAAAAAACTGCCCGAACCTCCGCAGACTGCCACTTTTGATATTTGATCTTTACACAAGGTGGTATGTTTCAAAACCTGGAGATCCATGTTTTGTTTGAGCAATCTCATGAAATATTCCATTTTTACGGGCTTGGAATACAGTCCCATTATTCCTGACCCTATCGTCTCAGAAGTCGGGGGAGAGGTATGTTTGGCAGATAAAATAGATTGATGACTAAGATGAAGATTGTCAGCTATTTTTTTATTGACACCAGTGATGATATTGTCGAGATTGGTGTGGATAGCGTAGATGGCAATGTCGTTTCTGATAGCATCGATTACCGTACGTTGCACATAATTTCCGCCGTTTATTTTTTTTAATCCTTTAAAAATGATAGGGTGGTGGGCAACAATCAGGTTACAGTTGAGAGACTTAGCTTCCCGAACGGTCATTTCAAGACTATCCAGACAGATCAAAATCCCTGTAATATCATTTGAGGGGTTGCCAATAATAAGGCCAATATTATCATATTCTTCTGCATATTGGGGTGGAGCCCAGTTTTCCAATATTTCGATTACGTGGCTGATTTTCACTTTTGGCTTTTTATTTTTTGTTCAATATTAGTGGTTGAATACCCTTCTATAAATGGAATGGTAACCACCTTTCCACCATACGATTGCACAACTGCTGCACCAATAATTTTATCTATCGGCCAATCACCACCTTTACACAAGATATCAGGATGAATGATTTGTATTAGATCCATTGGAGTCTCCCCTGAGAATAATAAAGTGGCATTCACTGCTTCGAGGGAAGCTATTACGGCCAATCTGCCTGATTCGTCCTGTATGGGACGGTTTTTGCCTTTCAGGTTGGATACAGATGTATCATCGTTTATTCCTACAATCAATATATCTCCCAGCTTTTTCGCTTTTTCAAGATAATCCACATGTCCTTTATGCAACAAATCAAAACACCCATTAGTGAATACTATCTTTTTATTGGCAGATTTCCATTTTTTTACTGCGGCCAATATGGTAAAGGGATTGAATATTTTATCGTATAAAGACATTTAGCCAAGAGTGGGTTTATGTTTGTTTTTAGCAAGGTATAACATACCAATGAGTCCAAATACGGAGATCGTAACAATTTGAATGATAAAAAACGAAAGATTGGCGTAGGAGAAGCCATCGATGGAGGAAATTCCATATATACCCAATGCACTCATGGTAAGTACATGAAAAGGCCCCATACCGCCAGGGGTTGGAATAATCATACCTAAGCTTCCAATTATAAAAACGATAAAGCCTTGGACTAAAGTAACCTTGGAAGTAGGTTCGAAGGCTTTGAGTCCAATCACTGTCATAGCAAAATACATAATCCAGATGCCAAGCGATAGAGCAACCATTTCAAGTGGTCTTTCATTTTTGCCTAAACTTAAAATACCTGCAATAAAACCAGTCAGCCTGTTCTTTAATTTTTCGATTACAGGATGGTACACTCTGTCTGTTCTGAATAAATAGACTATAAAACCAATACCCACTATTCCTAAAATACCGACTACCATCAGATGCCATATCGAGATGCTTGCTTTCTTACTTAAGAAATTATAAAGTATTTGAGTTTGCAAGGAAAATGCAATAGCTGTAAAAATGCTCAACACCAACATATCTAATAAACGGTCTGAAATTATAGTACCCAAGACCTTCTCCAATGGTGCTTTTAATCTTTTGGCCAAAGCCCCGCCGCGCGCTATCTCTCCCATACGAGGCAAAGCAAGATTGGCAAAATAGCCCAGGTGTACTGCCCAATAGGTTTCCCACAAGCCGGAATGAATGCCTAATGGCTTGAGCATGATCACCCACCTGCGTGCCCGCATGAGGTTGCTTAAAATAAATCCCAACATGACCAGGCTGATTAAAAACCAATTCAAGTGCCTGATGTCGTGCAGCAATTTAGACCATAAAGAACAATTACCTCCAAGTGCAGGGTCCTGCATACATTGAATACGATATACCTCTTCCTGACTATGAAAAACATAATAAAATAACCCACCGCCAAATGAGACGAAGATCAGATACTTTAGAATGGAAAAAAATAATGACTTTTTCATATAGGCTTATAAACTAAGTCTATTATTTTCATCTGGATAGATATTTACCGGAGTATACGATTTTGCTTCCTCTGGCGTCATCAAAGCATAGGAGATGATGATTACCAGATCACCCACTTCGGCTTTTCGGGCAGCTGCTCCATTTAAACATATGCTTCCTGAGCCCCTGGGGCCTTTAATAGCATATGTTTCTATTCGTTCACCATTATTTACATTTACAATCTGAAGTTTTTCTCCCGGATAAATATTTGCAGCATCCATCAGGTCCTCGTCTATAGTAATGCTGCCTACATAATTCAGGTTGGCTTCAGTGACTGTAGCCCGATGAATTTTTGATTTAAATATGTGCAAAAACATTGGTGCAAAGGTAGGAATAAATAATGTACTATGTACCGCTCATCACCTTGAGATCTATGACATACCAGGTACCGTGCTCGGTGTGCACTGGTGGTTTCTCAATGCCCTGAAATAGAAATCAATAATTCAGAATTTTATTAAATTTTGAAAAGTATGGAGTTAGAATGAAACCGGATTATTGAAGAAAGACCATTAATTTAATATTATATTATCTATGAGCCTTACCCCTTCAAGCCATACTGCTGTGCAAATCACTTGTGTACCCTCAGCTTGCCATGTATCAATAGGTCGAAGGCTATATCGGTCTACGATTTCCACGTATTCCGGTTTGAATGGCTCATGATTGAGTTCTTCGAGTAAAGCTCGGGCTATTTGTTTTGGACTTTGACTTTGGCGTAAAGAAATGGATTTGGATAAAATCGTAAAAATTTGTCCCGCTTTTAGGCGACCATCTTTGGATAGTCTTTCGTTTCTGGATGACATGGCAAGGCCATGGGGTTCTCTTGCAATAGGGCATACAATTAATTCCACAGGCAGTCTCAGCGTTTTGATCATGTGATCGATTATTGTAAACTGCTGAAAATCTTTTTGGCCCATATACAGCCTATCGGGTTTGACAATGTCCAATAATCTGTGTACTACCTGTACTACTCCTTTAAAATGACCGGGTCTATGAGAGCCCTCCATCACGGAATCCAATCCATTGAGATCCACTTTAATTTCAGGCATATTTTCAGGATATATCTCATGTATACCAGGATAAAACAAGACATCGCATTTGCCGGAAATCAATAATTTGCAATCGGCTTCGTAGGTGCGCGGATATTTAGCCAAATCAGTAGGGTCATTAAATTGTGTTGGATTCACAAAAATGCTGCAAACAGTAATATCTGTATTGGCTCGGCTGGCTTCTATGAGAGAAATATGACCTGAATGCAAAGCCCCCATGGTGGGAACAAAGCCGATGGATTTCCCATTAGTTTTCTGATCCTGCAACCATACATTTATTGTCTTAACATCTACAAACACCAACATAAAAGAATGTGCCAGTTTTTGATCCAACAAATTTGATTAATAATGACTATGAGTGGTAAAACAGGGGATAAATTACTTAAAATTTAATCTCTAATCCAATTCTGCGTCAAGATGGATATTGGTTCCTGGGGCCAAAAGCTTAGACACAGGGCAATTTTGCTTAGCGTCCTCTGCAAACGCTTTGAACTGTTCGGAAGTGATGCCATCCATCTTAAGCCGGGTAAATAAATAAATATCGGTGATCACACCTGCATCGAGCACCACCTGAGCTTTGGTATCAATACTGTGAGGAATCAAATTTGCAGCCTGCATTACGAATGCCAATTTCATTGAAAAGCAGCCGGCGTGTGCTGCAGCTATTAGTTCCTCAGGATTGGTGCCAATGCCTTCTTCAAATCTGGTCTTGTAAGAATAATTATCAGCAGCAAGTACACCACTTTCTGTAGATATTGTTCCTTTACCTTCTTTGCCATTTCCTGCCCAATGAGCCGTGGCCGATCTTTTTATTGCCATAGAAATTTTTGATTTTATTTTTAAGGGTGAAAATTAATGATTTTAATTCATTTTAAAACGTGGGGTTTATTTTCCTGCTAATTCTTTTTTTGGAGGATACTAGCTGCCCTTAATTTTGTAGTATATTTTTCTTCGAATTCAATTTCATGTTCTCTCATTCATGCTATAAAATACTTCTTACTGTATTTTAGCTGCAAAACCTGGCCCTTTTAGCGTGAAAAATCCCGAAAGGATTGAATATTTGTAAAATATCAAATATACAATTTATCCGACCCCAACAGGGTCGTACAGCTTATTATTGAGTCATTCAAAATAAATGCAAAATTTAAACAAAACATACGACCCCATTGGGGTCGAGGTGACTGTTTTGTGATT